>NZ_JAWCTQ010000031.1:0-83635 GCF_032423885.1 Streptomyces tamarix
GCGGACCTCGTCGGCGTCCGGCAGCAGGTCCGTGATGAGCGTCCAGATCGTCTTCGCGTCCGTCCGCACGAGCCGGAACGGGCTCGCCGGGGTGAGCCGCTCGGCCGGGAGGGGCTCCTCCGGCAGCTCGCGGAGCCAGTAGCCGAGCGGCCCGCAGTCCCAGACGGCGAAGCCGCGGCCCTCGACGCCCTCGCGGCCGTCCTGGCGGCCGTGCCAGGCGGCGGTCATCCGCCAGCTGCACCGCAGCTCCGACACCAGCTCGGCCAGGAGGGAGAGGGCCGGCTCGGCGAGCGCGCCGCCCGCGGCCAGCGCCCGCCGTACGGCGGCGCGCTCGTCCTCGGCGCTCCGTCCGGGGCCCGAGGCGGCCTCCAGGGCGGCGAGGGCGGCCTCGACCCCGGCGACGGTCGTCTCGACGGCCGTGAGGGCCGTCCCGCGGGCGGCGGGCGACTGCCGGAGGTTCACCATGTCGGCGAGCTTCCACACGAGCGTCTTCGGCTCGACGAGGGAGTACTCGGCCTCGGCCTCGCCCGGCCACGCCTCGTGCGCGACGACGTGCTCCTCGCCGATGAGCATGCCGTGCTGGAGCTTGCCCTGGCGGCCGCCCGCCTCCAGGGAGATGACCACGCCCGGCGCGAGGAAGGTCTGCACGAGCGGCAGGAGCGCGTGGAGGAGCCGTCCGTCCGCGGTGACCAGGCCGCTGTCCTCGACCTCCTTGCGCGCCGCGGCGAACTCCTCGTCCACCGGCCGGCCGGCCGCCAGCTCGGAGAGCACGATCAGGTGCTCGTCGGTCAGCCGGAAACGGGACCGGGAAACGTCAAACGAAGGCATACACACTCACTTGGTAGTCGGGGCCGGTGCGGGAACGTCACCGCGCGGCGGGCCGGACGGGGCCGTCCGGGACGCGTCAGTACGTCGCCTCCGCCCAGAAGCTGAACATCCTCTTGAAACCGGCCCGCACGGCTCCCCGCCGCGTGAGGACCGACCGGTCGACGCCGGCGAACAGGGCCGCGAGGGCGAGGTCGGCGGGCAGCACCCGCCCCGCCGCCTCCACGGTCAGCCTCCTGCCGCCCCCGATGCCGGACTGGCGCACGGTGACGACGACCCCGGGGTCCTCGTCGTCGGCGAGCCGCGCCAGCCGGTACGCGCGCTTGGTGAGGGCCGTCAGCCGGTAGTCGTCGCCCAGGTACCGCAGTCGCAGGGAGCGGCCCCGGTGGGTGACGGCCCACCGGTGCCGGTCCATGGCGGCGAGCCGGCCGTCGACCCGGCACGTCGCGCGGTTCAGGGTGGGCATGGCGACCAGGTCCGAGAGCAGGCCGCGGGTCTCGAACCTGGCGGTGGGGATGCCACCACCGCCCGCCTCGGTCACGATGACGCCGGAGGCGTGCGGGAGCGCCGGCCAGACGACGTGGACGTCGCCGAACTCCGGGGACGTGCCCCGCCAGCCGTACTGCGGCCGGCCGCCCGGCTCGCGGCGCTTCTCGTACGCGAGCGTGAACGGGGTGATGGTGGTGTGCATGTCTCCCTCGTCAGTCGAACGGGTTGAGGGCGCTACCGAGCTTCTTCGCCCCGCTGGCGATGCCGTCCCCGAGGTCCGAGGCCTTGTCGCCGATCCAGTCTCCCGCCTTCTCCAGACCGTCCCCGATGGCCTCGCGGTTGTCCCAGATGAGGCAGCCGCCGTAGACCAGGCCCGTACCGATGGCCGCGCCGACCGTGACCGGGTTCGGGGCGACGGCGAGGGCGGTGAGCGAGGCGTTGAAGGCCGTGCCGCTGAGGTCGGTGGCGAACTTCGACGGGTTCGCCTTGATCATGTCCATGTCGTACGTGGCGAGGTTGGCCACGCCGAACGCGGTGGCCGCCGCGCCGCCCACGACACCGGCGCCGCGGAGCCAGCCCGCGGCCTTGGCGGCGTTGGCGAGGCCGCCCTGCTGGGCGACGCGCGCGAGGTTGGCCTCCGCCGCGGTCGGGATGAAGAACCGGCCGTTCTTCATGTACCCGCCGAGCGCCGCCGCCTCCTCCGAGCCGGTGAGGGCGGAGACGAGGCCGGGCGGCAGCCTGCTCCAGACGCTGCCCGACTGGGCGAGCATCATCCGCTCGTTGATGCGGCTCGTCAGGAACGTGCCCGGCGCGGTGATCGTCTTGCCGTTCTTGAGGTACTGGAACAGCTTGAAGCCGCCCTTGACGGTCGTGCCGAGGGCCAGGGCGAAGGCGCCGGCCGTGACCGTCCCCTTCTGCACGCCGGCGAGCAGGTCCGCGAGCTGCTTGTTGCCGGTCAGCTTCTCGACGCCGTCGCGCTGGATGCGCGCGAGCCAGTCCTCCAGGGTCTCGCCGTCGCGCATCGCGAACGAGGCGAGGTCCATGCGGTCCTGGCGCTGCTTGTCGTCCGCCTGGGCGACCGCCGCGGCGTTGCCGTTGAAGCCGCCGGCGGTGCCGTCGCCCTTGCCGCCGCCGGAGTCCTTGACGACCGCTTCGAGGTCCTTCTGGAGGTCCTTGTCGGCGTCGTCGACGGCCTTGACGCACGCCTTGATGTAGTCGGCCCAGGACTGCTCGCTCTCGCGGACGCCCTTGGCGTAGTCGGGGTCGTCGCGCAGGGCGTCGCGCTGGGCCTGGGTGGCCCGTTCCAGGTCGAAGGAGACGTTGCCCTGCTCGGAGACCTTCATGCCCTCCTTGACGGCGTCGGCGCGGGCGGTCTCCAGCCGCTTCTTCAGGTCGGTCAACTGCTGGTGGGCGTTGCGCAGCAGCGTCGCCGTGGCCTTCGCCTGGGTCTGCGCGGCCTGGTATTCGTAACGCGTCGCGGCGAAGTTCAGGGAAGCCGCGTTCGCGCTCTCGCCCTGCCAGGTCTCCCCGAGCGTGATCTTCTGGACGCTGTCCCGGTACCGCTTCTCGACCTTCCCGAATTCCTCGGCCATCGACTGCCACTTCTCGGCGGCGGCGGACAGCTTCCCGAAGTCGGTCGTCATGACTTCGTGATACGTCAGCATGCTGGTTCCCGGCTCAGTTGTACTCGGCGAACGGCGACTTGACCTGGCGGATCCTGCTGCCGCGGTCGGCGTCGACCCCGCCGAGGGTGGTGACGGTGCCGCGCAGGCCGTCGCGCTCCTTGCTCAGCCGGCCCATGAGGGTCTTGACCTGACCCTCCCACGTGGTCTGCACCTTCTTCAGGGCGGTGCCCGTGGCCCAGCCCCCGAGGGCGCCGGCGGCGCTGTTGGTGGCCTCGTCGGCGTGCTTGCCCGCGGTCTGGGTCTTGGTCAGCAGCTCGGTGTCGATGGTGTTCGCGGCGGCGTTCTTCTCGGCGGGCGTCGAGGCGAGCTTCCCGCCGCCACCCCCCGAACCGCCCTGGTCCGCGGGCAACTGGTTCAGGCGCATCGACGCGTCGTGCCGCTCTGCCGCCTCGGCCCGCAGCTGGGCCCATTCCTCGTCGAACCCCATGGTGCGCCAACCCCCGATGCTGGTGATCGCGATTTCGAGTCGCATTGTATGTACGGCACCGTAAGGCACCCGGGAGCGATCACGCAGGGGGGCCGCCCGTGGTTCCCGCGGGGCAACTCGACCGTACGCCGCGGGAATTGCGGATCTGTGGGGGGCCCGTGGAGAAGATGGAGGAATTGCCGGGCGCCGGTGCCGGACCGCCCGCCCCCGGGCCCGTACGGCGGGGGCCGCGCCGCCGCGCCGGGGGGCGGGTCGCCGGTGGCGGGGCCGGACCCCGGTTCCGTACCGCCCCCGCCCTTGCATATGGTCTATTCAGTTAGAGGGACGACTGAATAGACCAGAGGCGGAGGACAGGGGTACCGGCATGAGCGACACCCCCGGCGCGCGGCTCCAGGCGCTCTTCGAGGGCCACCGGCTGACGCCGACACAGCGGCGGATCGCCCACTGGATGGTGCGGCGCGCCGCCGACGTGCCGTTCCTGTCCAGCGTGGAGCTGGCCGAGCTGGCCGGGGTCAGCCAGCCCTCCGTCACCCGCTTCGCCGTCGCCCTCGGCTTCGACGGCTACCCCGCGCTGCGCCGGTACCTCCGCGAGGTCGCCCCCGCCGAGCCGGCCCGCGCGGGCACGGGCACGGGCGGCGCGCCCACCGGGGAGACCGCGGCCAACGAGTACCAGCAGGCCGTCCACGCCGAGATCGAGAACCTCCGCCACCTCGCGGAGCTGCTCGCCGACCCCGCGCCCGCCGAGCGGGCCGGCCGGCTGCTCGCCGCCTCCCGCCCCCTGCCCGTCCTCGGCCTGCGCGCCGCCGCCGCCCAGGCCCGCGGCTTCGCGTACTTCGCCGCCAAGGTCCACCCGGACGTCCGGCTGCTCGACGAGGGCGGCTCGATGCTCACGGACCGGATCGACACCGCCGTACGGGCCGGGGCCACCGCCCTGCTCTGCTTCGCGCTGCCCCGCCACCCGCGCGAGGTCGTCGACGCCCTGGAGTACGCCAGGGCCGCCGGGCTGACCGTGGTGACCGTCGCCGACTCGGCGTTCGCGCCGGTCGCCCGCCACAGCGACCTGCTGCTCCCGGCCGCCGTCGGCACCGCCCTCGCCTTCGACACGGCGTGCGGGCCGATGCTGCTCGGACGGGTGCTGCTGGAGGCGATGTGCGACGGGCTGCCGGACGCGCAGGCGCGGCTGGAGGAGTTCGACGCGCGGGCCGCCGCGCGCGGGCTGTTCGTCGAGTAGCGCGGGGCCGGTTCTCTCAGGGAACTCTCACGGACCGCCTGTACCCTGCCCGGCGCACACCCGCATCGCAACCGAGGCAGAAGGAGGACGGGACGTGGCGCGCGGAGGGCAGGCGCTGGCGAGAGTGGCCGTGGCGGTACGGGCCGGGGCGGCGCCCCTGTGGTGGTCGGGGATCCTCGGGGCGGCCGTGGGGACGCTGCCGCCCGGACTGACGGGGCGGCGCGTCGGCCTGCTCGCGGGGGCCGCGCTGTTCCTGATCGCGGCCGCGGCGGTGTTCCTCGCCCGGCGCGGCCGGTACGCGAAGCTGGCCGCCGGCGCCGTGCGGGCGGCCCGCGCGGACATCCTCCAGGACCGGGCCGTGACCGCCCGCAACCGGCGGCGCGCCCGCCGCTGGTGGCTGTTCCCGGCGTTCCCGGTGGCCGTCGCGTCGTCGTTCGCGGTGCCCGCGGCGGTGGGGCTGCTCATCGCGGGGCTGGGTGCCGGGCTGTGGCTGAAGGCGGTGTGGATCGGCCGCCGCGAGGTCGCCGAGGACCGGCTGCTGTGGGTCTGCGCCGACCAGCTCGCCAAGGGCGGCGGCCCGGCCGGCCGGCAGGTCACCGCGTACCGGACGACGGGCATCGCCGCGGGCGACGCCGCACCCGGAGGGGCGCGGCGCCGCTGACGGCGGGGTGCGGGGGCGCCGGGGCGCCGGGACACTTGGCGCGGCGCCGGGACGCCTGGCGCGGCGCCGGGACGCCTGGCGCGGCGCCGGGACGCCTGGCGCGGCGCCGGGACGCCTGGCGCGGCGCCGGTCAGACCTCCAGTTCGCTCTCGATCCTCCTGAGCTGGTGGCGGGCCATCGCCAGGTTCGCCCGGTTCTTGTCGAGCGCGAGGTAGAGGAACAGGCCGCCCGCGCCGCGCCCCTTGAGGAGCCGGATCAGGTGGTACTGGGTGCCCAGCGTGATCAGGATGTCCTCGATCTCGTCCTGCAGGCCGAGCATCTCCATGGTGCGCACCTTCGCGCGCACCACGTCGGTGTTCCCGGCGGCGGCGACCGTGAGGTCCAGGCCCTTGCCGCCGCCGACCGTGCCGAGGGCCATGCCGCTCGTGTAGTCGACGAGCGCCGCGCCCAGGGCGCCGTCGATCACCGTGGTCGCTTCCTTGAGTGCCGTCTCCGCGTTGGCCATGAACGCGCACTTCCTTTCCGGGTGGATGAGCGGGGGTGGGGGCGGGCCGGGTGTCCCGGGCCGCCGGGGTTCGTCAGGGGGCGAGGTCGGGGCGTTCCAGGGCGCCGTCCACGAGTTCCGCGATGCGCGCGCCGGAGCGGCGCCCCTCCAGGTGGAGCCGGCCGACGTTGACGCGGTCCTCCGCGAGGAGCGTCAGCACCGCCGCGCCGCCCGCCGCGTACGTCGCCACGTAGCCGTGCTCGCCGCGCACCAGCAGCTCGCGGAACCCGCCCCGTCCCGTCGCGTCGGTCAGCCGTACGGCGATGCCGAGCGCGGCCGCCGTCAGCGCGGCGACGCCCTCCGGCTCCACGTCCCCGGTGTCCTGGGCGAGGACCAGCCCGTCGACGCTGGCGACGAGCGCCCCGGTCACCTGGGGGACGCGCGCGCGGAGCCGGCGCAGCTCCCCGAGCACGTACGGTTCGGCCGTCATCAGTTGTCTCCTCTCGGCGCGCTGCCGCAGGGCGCGCCTCATGACGCGGACCTCATGAGGGCAGGGGGGCGGAGCGGGTGGTCACAGGCGTGCCTCCAGGGCGTCACGGACTCGGCGGAGCAGGGCGATGTCGGGGGGACCGGCCGCGGGGGCGGCGCCCGGCGGTACGGGCGCGGAGCCGGGGCCGGCGCCGGGGGCGGGGTCCGGGAGGGGGGTCTCGACGAGTCCGGCGGCGGCCAGGCGCCGCACCTCCAGCAGGGTGTGGAAGGCCGGCCGGCCCAGGATCCAGGCGAGCTGGGCCGGGGTGCGGACGCCGTCGGCGCGGGCCAGCAGGGCGCGACCGCGGGCGGTGACGCTCTGGCCGGGCGCGGCGGGGCGGGGGACGACGGGGGCGGTGTCGAGGGCGGGGTACGGCCAGACGCTGTCGAGCAGTTCGCGGCGGCGCAGGGTCTCCCGCTCCACCGCGGCGGCCGGTACGGGGCGGCCCGCGCCCGCGTGGCGGGGGTCGGCGCCGTACCGGAAGCGGGCCGGGCCGCGACCGGGCGCGAGCGCGAAGAACGCCGCGTCGAACAGGGCTCCCAGCCGGCAGATCTCGCGCTCGCCGGCGCCTGTGCGCACGGCGCGGACGCCGTGCGCCCGGGCCGCCGAGAGGCGGTCGCTGCCGCCGGCCAGCAGCACGTCGAGGCCGGGTGCGACGGGGCTCTCGGCGTGCACGACCTGGCCGTCGACGAGGTGGAGGGTGCCGAGGTCGCGTACGAGCGCGCCGGTCGCCCGGTCGGCCGCGAGGCGCCGCAGCAGGGGGGAGACGCCGCCGGTCATCACAGCACCAGCCGCTCGGCGAGGTCCCGCAGGCGTAATCGGGCGAGGGCCAGGTTGCCGGTGGTGCGGTCGAGCCACAGGTGCAGGAAGAGGCTGCTGTCGAAGTTCGTGGTGACGAAGCGGAGCACGTGGTAGCCGGTGCGGGTGGTGACGATGAGGTCCTCGACGGGGGCGGTCCCGTCGTCGCCGGGGCCACCGCCCGGTCCGCCGCCGGGGTCCGGGGCGCCGCCGGGGTCCGGGGCGGGGGCGAACGACTCGTACTCGGCCGCCGCGCGGGCCAGTTCGGCCGCCTCGGCGGCGCTGGTCTCGTGGTCGCCGACCGGGGACTCGCCGACCGTGCCGAGGGCCAGCCCGCTGGTCCAGTCGACGAGGGCCGCGCCGCGCGCACCCGGCAGGGCCATCGCTTCCAGCAAGCACTCGTCGATTCCGGGCACGCGGGCTCCCCTCCCATGGCGCGGTCGCGGCGACCTCGGTAGCGGAGAGGTTACGCAACGCACCACCTCTGGGCGGGACTTCTGGCATTTTCCTTTGGAACGTGCTCCCGCGCGGTAGGCTCCGCCACCCCTCCCGCACCGGACCGCTACTCCCGTACCAGCGCGTCCCTCCGGTCCCCGCCCGACTCGGCGACGATCTCCGCGAGCGGCTGCGGCGGTCGCACGGTGGTGAACCGCACCGTCCCGTCCGGCCGGACCGCGTACCCGTACGCGCCGGGCCGGGGCAGGGAGTTGTACGCGTAGTGGTGGGCGAAGTAGTACGCGCCGGTGTCCAGCGCCGCCACCACGTCGCCCGGCGCGAGCCGCGGCAGCGGCCGGGCCACGGCCAGCAGGTCGCCGGCGAAGCACGCCGGCCCGGCCACGTCCTGCTCCACGGCCGGACCGTCCTTGGGCCGCCCCCCGGCGTCGTACGCGGCGATGCGCAGCGGCCAGGACGCCGGGGCGTACACGGTGCGGGTGGCGACCTGGACGCCGGCGTGCGTGACGGCGATGGGCCGCGCACCGGACGTCTTGGTGTACTCGACGCGGGCGAGCACCGTGCCGTGCTTGGCCAGCAGCGACCGGCCGAACTCGGTGACCAGCCCGTACCGCCCGTCGAACAGCCCCGGCACCTCGGCGGCGAGCAGCCGCGCGTACGCCCCGTACGTCGGGACCTCCTCGTCCGACGCGAAGTTCACCGGGAGCCCGCCGCCGATGTCGATCGTGTCGACCTGCCGCCGGCCGGCCGCCGCGTTGATCTCCTCGGCGAGCTCGTACACGGCGCGGACCCCGGCCGCCATGCGGTCGAGCGGGACGCCCTGGGAGCCGGAGTGGGTGTGCAGGCGCGTCAGCCACGGGCGGTCCAGGAACGCCCGCACGATCCACTCGCGCGCCCCGGCGTCGCGCAGGCCGACGCCGAACTTGGACGTGTCGGTGGCGGTCGACATGGCGTCGATCGTGCCGCCGCCGACCTGGGCGTTCACCCGGAGGCCGAGGGGCGGGGGCGGGGCGGCGGGTCCCGTCGCCGCGGCCGGGAGGAGCGTGTCGAGGCGGGCCAGCTCCTGCGGGTTGTCGACGTTGACGGCGATGCCGAGGGCCAGTGCCTCCCGCAGTTCGGCGGTGGTCTTGGCGGGCGAGTCGAGGACGGTCAGGTGCGGCGGGACGCCGGCCGCGCGCGCCAGGGCCAGCTCGCCGGGGCTCGCGACCTCGACGCCCAGCCCCTCCTCGTACAGCAGGCGCAGGACGGGCACGAGCGGGGACGCCTTGACGGCGAAGGCGTGCAGCACGGGCGCCCCGGTGACGGCGGCGAAGGCGGCGCGGAGGGCGGCGGCGGAGGCGCGGACGCCGGCGGTGTCGAGGAGGGCGACGACGGGTTCGGATTCGGAGAGCAGCGCGTGCTCGACGGCTGCGCGGACGGCCTGATCGCGACGGTCGGAAGCCATGCCCCCCAGCCAAACACCCGCAGCGCGGCCGCGCAGCTGTTGACTACAACTATTCAGGCGCGCAGGATATGAATAACTCACTCACAGAGGTGGCCGCCGCCCCGGTGGCCGCAGGTCGAGCGCCCGAGGAGGCACCCCCATGTCAGGACAGTCAGGACCCCGACCCGTACGGGCCCCGCGCGGTACGGGACTGAGCGCCCTGGGATGGCAGCAGGAGGCCGCCCTGCGGATGCTGCAGAACAACCTCGACCCCGAGGTCGCCGAGCACCCCGACAAGCTCGTCGTCTACGGCGGCACGGGCAAGGCGGCCCGCGACTGGCGCTCCTTCGACGCCATGGTCCGCACGCTGCGCACCCTGAAGCAGGACGAGACGATGCTCGTCCAGTCCGGCCGCCCGGTCGGCGTCATGCAGACCCACGAGTGGGCCCCCCGCGTCCTGATCGCCAACTCCAACCTGGTCGGCGACTGGGCGAACTGGGAGGAGTTCCGTCGCCTGGAGGCCCTCGGCCTCACCATGTACGGGCAGATGACCGCCGGTTCGTGGATCTACATCGGCACGCAGGGCATCCTCCAGGGCACGTACGAGACGTTCGCCGCCGTCGCCGCGAAGAAGTTCGGCGGCACCCTCGCCGGGACGATCACCCTGACCGCCGGCCTCGGCGGCATGGGCGGCGCCCAACCGCTCGCCGTCACCATGAACGACGGCGTCGCCCTCTGCATCGACTGCGACCCGCGCGCCATCGAGCGCCGCATCGAGCACCGCTACCTGGACGTGCGGGCCGACTCGCTCGACCACGCCCTCCACCTGGCCGTCGAGGCCCGCGACGCACGCCGGCCCCTGTCGATCGGCGTCCTCGGCAACGCCGCCGAGCTGGTGCCGCAGCTCCTCGCGATGAACGCCCCCATCGACATCGTCACCGACCAGACCTCGGCCCACGACCCGCTGTCGTACCTGCCGGTCGGCGTCGCCTTCGACGACATGGCGACGTACGCGGCGAAGGACCCGGCCGGGTTCACCGACCGCGCGCGGGAGTCGATGGCCCGGCACGTCGAGGCGATGGTCGGCTTCATGGACGCCGGCGCGGAGGTCTTCGACTACGGCAACTCCATCCGCGGCGAGGCGCGGCTCGCCGGGTACGACCGGGCGTTCGCCTTCCCCGGCTTCGTCCCCGCGTACATCCGCCCGCTGTTCTGCGAGGGCAAGGGCCCGTTCCGCTGGGCGGCCCTGTCGGGCGAGGCGTCCGACATCGCCAAGACCGACAAGGCGATCCTGGACCTGTTCCCGGAGAACGAGTCGCTGGCCCGCTGGATCAAGATGGCCGGTGAGCGCGTCCACTTCCAGGGCCTGCCCGCCCGCATCTGCTGGCTCGGCTACGGCGAGCGCGACCGCGCGGGCGAGCGCTTCAACGACATGGTGGGCTCCGGCGAACTGGCCGCCCCGCTCGCCATCGGCCGCGACCACCTCGACTGCGGCTCCGTCGCCTCCCCGTACCGGGAGACCGAGGCGATGCGCGACGGCTCGGACGCCATCGCGGACTGGCCGCTGCTGAACGCCATGGTCAACGTCGCCTCCGGCGCCTCCTGGGTCTCCCTCCACCACGGCGGCGGCGTCGGCATGGGCCGCTCCATCCACGCGGGCCAGGTCACCGTCGCGGACGGCACGAAGCTGGCCGGCGAGAAGATCCGCCGGGTCCTCACCAACGACCCCGGCATGGGCGTCATCCGCCACGTGGACGCGGGCTACGACCGCGCCGACGAGGTCGCCACCGAGCGCGGCGTCCGCGTCCCCATGCGGGAGGAGGCGTGACCGACGGCCGCCCCGCCGAGGAGCGGCGCACCGCGGGGCGGCGGGATCCCGCCCGGGTCGAACCGGACCGGGACCCCGCGGGAGCGCGGGCGCGGCGGGAGGCCGCCGCCGGCGCGGCGGCGCCCCGCGCGGGCACGTCGTTCCACACGATGTGGGCCGACCTGCGCGGCATCGGCCGCGACGCCGGCTCCGGCGGCTACCGCCGCTACGCCTGGACCGGCGCCGACGCCGACTGCCGCACCTGGTTCCAGGAGCAGGCCGAGGCCCGGGGTCTCGCCTACGAGACCGACCGCAACGGCAACCAGTGGGCCTGGCTGGGCGACCCGCACGGCACGGACGCCGTCGTCACCGGCTCCCACCTGGACTCCGTCCCGGACGGCGGCGCGTTCGACGGCCCCCTCGGCGTCGTCTCGTCGTTCGCCGCCGTCGACGAACTCCTCCGCCGCGGCGCCGCCCCCACCCGCCCCCTCGCCGTCGTGAACTTCGGCGACGAGGAGGGCGCCCGCTTCGGCCTCGCCTGCGTCGGCTCCCGGCTCACCGCCGGGCAGCTGACCCGGGAGGCCGCCCACGCGCTGCGCGACGGCGACGGGACGAGCCTGCCCGAGGCCATGGAGGCCGCCGGGTACGACCCGTCGGCCATCGGCCCGGACCCGGAGCGGCTGGCACGCGTCGGCGCGTTCGTCGAACTGCACGTCGAGCAGGGGCGGGCCCTGGACCTGTCCGGCGACCCGGTCGGCATCGCCTCCGCGATCTGGCCGCACGGCCGCTGGCGGTACGACTTCCGGGGCGAGGCGAACCACGCCGGGACGACCCGCCTCGCGGACCGCCGCGACCCGATGCTGCCGTACGCCCAGACGGTCCTGGCGGCCCGCCGCGAGGCGGAACTGGCGGGCGCCGTCGCCACGTTCGGCAAGGTCGCCGTCGAGCCGAACGGCGTCAACGCCATCCCGTCCCTCGTCCGCGGCTGGCTCGACTCGCGCGCCGCCGACCAGGCGACGCTCGACACGGTCACGGCCGCGGTGGAGGCCGCGGCGCGGGAGGCCGCCGACCGGCAGGGCGTCGACCTCACCGTCGTACGCGAGTCGTTCACCCCGGTCGTCGAGTTCGCGCACGCCCTGCGCGACGAGCTCGCGAAGCTCCTCGACCGGGGCGGCGACCGCCCGGTGCCGGTCCTGGGCACGGGCGCCGGACACGACGCGGGCATCCTGTCCGCCTCCGTCCCGACCGCGATGCTGTTCGTCCGCAACCCCACGGGCGTCTCGCACTCCCCGGCCGAGTTCGCCGCCGAGGACGACTGCGTGGCCGGCGTGCACGCCCTGGCCGACGTCCTGGAGGGCCTGGCATGCCGATGACGACGTACTGGCTGGAACACGCCTGGCTGGGCGGCGCCGTCTCCTCCGGCGTCGCCCTGGACGTGGCGGACGGCAGGATCGCCGCCGTCCGCCCGGACACGGCCACCCCGCCCCCGGGCGCCACGCCCCTGCGGGGGCTGACGCTCCCGGGGCTGGCCAACGCCCACAGCCACGCCTTCCACCGGGCCCTGCGCGGCCGGGTCCAGGCCGGCCGCGGCACCTTCTGGACGTGGCGGGACACCATGTACCGGGCGGCCTCCCGGCTCACCCCCGACACGTACCGCGCCCTGGCGACGGCCGTGTACGCGGAGATGGCCCTCGCGGGCGTCACCGCCGTCGGCGAGTTCCACTACCTGCACCACGCGCCCGGCGGCACGCCGTACGCCGACCCCAACGCCATGGGCGAGGCGCTGATCGCCGCCGCCGGCGACGCGGGCATCCGCATCACCCTCCTCGACACGGCCTACCTGTCGTCCGGCTTCGGGGAGCCCCCGAACGAGCACCAACTGCGCTTCTCCGACGGCACCGCCGACGCGTGGGCCGAGCGCGCCTCCGCCCTGAAGGACACGGGCACCGACGGCGTACGCGTCGGCGCCGCCATCCACTCCGTACGCGCCGTCCCCGCCGACCAGCTCGCCACCGTCGCCGACTGGGCGCGCGACCGGGAAGCCCCCCTGCACGTCCACCTCTCCGAGCAGCCCGCCGAGAACGAGGCGTGCCTCGCCGCGCACGGCACCACCCCGACCCGGCTGCTGGCCGACCGGGGCGCGCTCGGCGAGCGGACCACCGCCGTCCACGCCACCCACCTCACCGAGGAGGACATCGCCCTCCTCGGCGGCTCCGCCACCGGCACGTGCATGTGCCCCACCACCGAACGCGACCTCGCCGACGGCATCGGCCCGGCCGCCGCCCTCCAGCGCGCGGGCAGCCCCCTGTCGCTGGGGTCCGACAGCCACGCCGTGATCGACCTCCTGGAGGAGGCGCGCGCGATGGAGCTGGACGAGCGGCTGCGCACCCGCACCCGCGGCAACTGGACCGCCGCCGCGCTGCTCCGCGCGGCGACCGCCGACGGGCACGCCGCGCTGGGCCGGCCCGACGCGGGCCGCCTGGAGGCGGGCGCGCTCGCCGACTTCACGACGATCGCGCTGGACACCGTCAGGACGGCCGGGCCGCCACCGCGTCTGGCAGCCGAGACAGCGGTATTCGCCGCGTCGGCCGCGGACGTGCGGCACACGGTCGTGGGCGGTCGCCACGTCGTACGGGACGGGGCCCACGCCCTCGTACCGGACGTGCCGCGGGCGCTGCGGGACGCGATCGCCGCCCTGCACGACTGACCCGGCCGAAGGAGAACTCCCGCACCATGAACAGCGGCAACGAACCCACGAACAGCGCCCCCGCGACCGCGGGCCCCGACACGACGAACAGCGCCGTCGCCCCGGCGGCCACCGCGGCCACGCTCATCACCAACATCGCCGGCCTGGTCACCAACGACCCCTCCCTGGGATGGGGGTCCCCCCGCTCGAGCAAGTTCGAGAACGGGGGAGGAACCCCCCTCGGACTGATCCGGAACGCGGCGGTCGCCATCGAGGGCGACCGCGTCGTCTGGATCGGTGAGGCCAGCAAAGCACCCGCCACTGACAACCGCGTCGACGTGGGCGGCCGGGCCGTCGTCCCCGGCTTCGTCGACTCCCACTCGCACCTCGTCTTCGCCGGCGACCGCACCGCCGAGTTCCACGCCCGCATGTCCGGCCGGCCGTACGAGGCGGGCGGCATCCGCACGACGGTGGCCGCGACCCGCGCCGCGACCGACGCCGAACTGGAGGCGAACCTCACCCGCTACCTGCGGGAAGCGCTCCGCCAGGGCACGACCACCTTCGAGACGAAGTCCGGCTACGGCCTGACCGTCGAGGACGAGGCGCGGGCGCTGCGCATCGCGGCCCGCCACACCGACGAGGTCACGTACCTCGGCGCGCACGTCGTCCCCCCGGACCACGCCGACGACCCGGCCGCGTACGTGGCCCTGGTCACCGGGGAGATGCTCGACGCGTGCGCACCGCACGCCCGCTGGATCGACGTGTTCTGCGAGGAGGGCGCCTTCGACGGCGACCAGGCCCGCGCGGTCCTCACCGCCGGCATGGCCCGCGGCCTGCACCCGCGCGTCCACGCCAACCAGTTGTCGTACGGGCCCGGCGTGCGGCTCGCGGTGGAGCTGGACGCGGCGAGCGCCGACCACTGCACGCACCTGACGGACGAGGACGTGGACGCCCTCGCCAACAGCTCGACCGTCGCGACGCTGCTGCCCGGCGCCGAGTTCTCCACGCGCGCCGAGTGGCCCGACGCGCGCCGCCTGCTGGACGCGGGCGTGACGGTGGCGCTGTCCACGGACTGCAACCCCGGCTCGTCGTTCACCTCGTCGATGTCGTTCTGCATCGCCCTGGCGGTACGGGACATGGGTATGACGCCCGACGAGGCCGTGTGGTCCGCGACGGCCGGAGGCGCGGCGGCCCTCCGCCGCACCGACATCGGCCGCCTCACCCCCGGTGCCCGCGCCGACCTGGCCGTCCTGGACGCCCCGTCCCACGTCCACCTCGCCTACCGGCCGGGCGTCCCGCTGGTCACCCGGGTCTGGCGCGCGGGCGTCCCCGTCGCCGTGTGACGCACGTCACGCGCCGCCTCCGATGAGTCCGGGGGCGGCGCCCGGTCCACCCCCCGACAGCACGCGCACGGCGGCGGGAAGGACCGGAGATGACGCAGCAGGCACAGGCACAGGCACAGGCGCAGCGGCAGGCGGAGGCGCGGGTGAAGGGCCCCGCGAGCTACTTCCCGTCGATCGAGAAGAAGTACGGCCGTCCGGTCGCACAGTGGCAGGACCTCATCCGCTCCTCCCCGCTCACCCGGCACATGGAGCTCGTCGCCTGGCTCAAGTCCGAGCACGGCCTCGGCCACGGCCACGCCAACGCCCTGGTGGCGCACACCCTCGCGGAGCGCGGGTGACCGCCCGGCCCCACCGCGGCGGGAGGACCGCCCGGGCGAGGCGGACGCGCATCACGCACGGGACGCGCCCGTCCGGTCCGGCGAGCGGCTCCAGCAGCACCCCGCCCCGCACCCCGGGCCGGGCGACCCCCCGGGCCCCGCGGGAACGCCCGAGGCCCCCCCGGTGACCCCCGGGCGTTCGGCGTGGCGCCGCCGGAGGAACGCCTCCTGCCGCACGCCCGTCGTCATGGCCCCGCCCCACCGGCCCGCGACCCGCGCCGCCCCGGCTCCGCCGCACGCGCGCCGGAACCGCCGTACATGCCCGGGCCCCGCGGGAACACCCGAGGGCCCGCCCCCGGACGCGGGGACGGGCCCTCGGGCGGGAGGCGGGTCACTCCTCCACGGTCAGGCCCTTGCGGAGCTTCGCGAGGGTGCGCGTGAGCAGCCGGGACACGTGCATCTGCGAGATGTTCAGCTCCTCGCCGATCTGCGACTGGGTGAGCCCGGCGACGAACCGCAGCGAGAGGATCTCGCGGTCCCGCGGCGACAGCGACGCGATCAGCGGCTTCAGGGACTCGATGTACTCGATGCCCTCCAGGCCGTGGTCCTCGTAGCCGATCCGGTCCGCCAGGGCACCCTCGGAGTCGTCCTCCTCGGGCTGGGCGTCCAGCGAGCTGGCGGTGTAGGCGTTGCTCGCCGCCATGCCCTCGACGACCTCGTCCTCGCCGATGCCGAGCTTCTCGGCGAGCTCCTTGACGGTCGGGGAGCGGTCCAGCTCCTGGGCCAGCTCGTCGCCGGCCCTCGCCAGGTCGAGCCGGAGCTCCTGGAGGCGCCGCGGGACGCGCACCGACCAGGACGTGTCGCGGAAGAACCGCTTGATCTCACCGATGATCGTCGGCATCGCGAAGGTCGGGAACTCGACCTCGCGGCTCAGCTCGAAGCGGTCGATCGCCTTGATCAGACCGATGGTGCCGACCTGGATGATGTCCTCCATCGGCTCGCTGCGCGTCCGGAAGCGGGAGGCGGCGAACTTCACCAGGGCCAGGTTCAGCTCGACCAGGGTGTTGCGGACGTACGCGTGCGCGGGGGTGCCCTCCTCAAGGGCCTCCAGCCGGGCGAAGAGCGTCTTGGAGAGCGCTCGCGCGTCGAGGGGGTCGACCTCGTCGTACGGAGGGATCTCCGGGAGGTCCCGGAGGTCGGACGGATCGATCGTGCGAAGGGATGTTGCCGACGCCGCGTACGGGGTACGCGTTTCGTCGAGCCGGGGTGACATGGTTGTCCTCCATCGTTCTCGGCATATGGCCGCCGATGCCCATACGTCGGATTACGGTGTGCGGCGCCTCCAAAGCCGGCCGTGTCGGGGGGTTGCCCTACTAGCCCTACCCGGTACGCCGGTGCCGGTGCAAGTGGGGGGGGGAGCTATGTCTTTTATCCCGTATGTACCCTTTACGGGGACCTCCGACTACCCGCGGGGGCGAATTCGTCGTAGGGTTCTCCCGACCCAACGGCATCGGCGAAGAGGGGCGGAATGGGCCGCGAGACGGTCGGCAGCGCGAATCAGGGCCGGCTCCGCGTCGGGGTCCGGACGGAAGGTTCGAGCGAGATCCTGACACCGGCGGGTGAGCTCGATCACCACACCGCGGAGCTGCTGCGCGAACCCCTGGAGGCGGCGATCGCGCAGGGCCGCGCACGCCTGGTGGTCGATTGCTCGGAGCTGGAGTTCTGCGACTCGACGGGGCTGAACGTGCTCCTCGGCGCGCGGCTGAAGGCCGAGGCGGCGGGCGGAGCGGTCCACCTGGCCGCGATGCGGCCCGCCGTGGCCCGGGTCTTCGAGATCACCGGCGCCAGCGTGGTCTTCGAGATCCACGATTCCCTGGAGGCGGCGCTGACCCGGTAGGACGGCGTATCGGCGCCGAAGGCCGGGTCCGGACGATCTGGCGGGTGTCGCCCGCAGACGGACGGGCAGAAGAAGCCAAAAGGCCCCGCGGCGGGTTGCCGGGGGGACACACTCTTTGTAAACGAAGTCGACGTCGACGCAATGACGACCTGGTGATCGGTGAGGTGACGCGCTGATGGGTGCCACCCAGCAGCAACCGCCGAGCGGCCTCGGCCCCGAGCCGGACCGCGCCGGCGACCCCTCCGTGCAGCGCGTGGCACCTTACGGCGCGTCCGGCGAGCGGGGTCCGCACCGCGAGACGCGCCGCCTCTCGCTGGACGGGGCGAGCGGCATCGTCCCGCTCGCCCGCGACTTCACCCGCCAGGCGCTCTACGACTGGGGCTGGCTGCCCGCGGCCTCCGCCGACCGCCGCGCCGCCGCCGAGGACGTCCTGCTGGTCGTCTCCGAGCTCGTCACCAACGCCTGCCTCCACGCCGACGGCCCCGAGGAGCTGCGGGTCTCCCTGAACGCCAAGGCGCTGCGCCTGGAGGTCGACGACCGCGGCGCCGGACAGCCCGAGCCGCGCACCCCCCACCGCGCCGGCCGGCCCGGCGGGCACGGCATGTTCATCGTGCAGCGGCTCTGCCTCGACTGGGGCGTCACGAGGGCCCCGGGAGCGCCCGGGAAGACCGTCTGGGCGGAGTTGGCCGTACCGGCGTAGGCGAGCGACCGGAAACGGTACGCATACGAAAGCTTACGAAAGGACGTGTTCTGTAGGACGTCCGCGTGCCGTAGTGTGCCCTCGCGTGAAGAAATTGTGCGAACCGCTGGAGCAGCCCGAGCGGGACGCACGGTTTTCCAGGCCTGGGGGGGGCATACGAATCTTGGGAGACACCGGAACCTACGACGCGCGCACCATACGTCCGTCCGCCCTCCGGGGCGCCGCGGACGGCGGACGGCGCGCGCCGGCGGGCCGCCGCGCCAAGCCGCGCTGGTACCTGCCGGCCGTCCTCGGCGCCGACGCCGCCGTTACCGCCGCTTCCGTCGCCCTGGTCCTCGACCGGGCGGGGCAGCCGCACCCGCTGGGGACCGCCGCCGTCGCCACCGCGACCTGGATCGCGGTCCGGGCGTTCCGGCGCCGCTACCGGACCGGGGAGCTCGGCGAGTCGCGCGGGGCCCTGCCGGTCCTGCACGACTGGCTGATCCTGGTGGCCGTGCTCGCCGTCCTCGCCGTCGCCACCGCCCGCACCCCGGAGCCGTACCCGGCGCTCGTCGCGCTCCTGCCCGGCCTGGTGGGCGCGGTGGTGTGCCAGCGCCGCCTCCACCGCCACCTCACCGCCGCCCGGCGCGCCGCCGAGGCCGTCGACCGGGTCCTCGTCGTCGGCGGGCCGGGCGCCCTGGAGAGCGCCGTCCAGCGCCTCGCGTCGCGCACGGACCACCCGTACGCCGTCGTCGGCACCGTCCTCGCGGGGAGCGGGGGCGCCCTCCCCGGGGACGGCGCCCTCCCCGGCGGGACGGCCGGCGCCGAGTGGCTCGGCCCGGAGCTGGACGGCCGCGTGGCCGGGTACCGCCTGGTCAACGCCGCCCGCCGCCACCGCGCCGAACTGGTGCTGCTCGCCCCCGGCGGCTGCCTCACCGGGGACCGGCTGCGCGAGCTGTGCTGGGCGCTCCACGACGCCGGCCTGGAGGTCGCGCTCACGCCCGGCCTGGTCGAGACGTCCGTGAAGCGGCTGACGGCCTCCTCCGTCGCCGGGCTCACCGTCCTGCGCGTCGAACCGCCGCTCGGCGACGGCGCGCAGGCCGCGCTGAAGTCGGCCGTCGACCGCTGCGGCGCCGCCCTCGGGCTGCTGCTGCTGGCCCCGCTGCTGTTCCTCCTCGCGCTGCTCATACGGCTGGACTCGCCGGGGCCCGCGCTCTACCGGCAGCGCCGGGTGGGCCGCGACCAGGAGACGTTCACCATGTGGAAGTTCCGCAGCATGGTCCCCGACGCCGACAGCCGCAAGGGCGACCTCGCCCCGCGCAACGAGTCCGACGGGCTGATGTTCAAGATGCGCCGCGACCCGCGCGTCACGCGCGTGGGACGCTTCCTGCGCCGCACGTCCCTGGACGAGCTGCCGCAGCTGTTCAACGTCCTCCGGGGTGACATGTCCCTGGTGGGTCCGCGCCCGCCGCTGCCCGAGGAGGTCGCGGAGTACGACGCGACGGCGCTGCGCCGCCTGCGGGTGAAGCCCGGGATGACGGGGTTGTGGCAGGTCAGCGGCCGGTCCGATCTGTCCTGGGACGAAACGGTTCAGCTCGATCTCCACTACGTCGACAACTGGTCGTTCAGCAGTGACCTCGACGTGATGAGCCGTACGCTCCGGGCCGTCGTCGACGGCCGCGGAGCGTACTGAGGGGCCGGGGATGGCGCGCTCAGCCACCCGCGGCGGACCGGCCGTCCGCCGGGCCGGTGCCGTCCCGCCGGGCCAGCCACCACGCGTACGTCGCGGCGATGCCCTCCCGCAGCGGGATGCGGGGCCGCCAGCCGAGCTCCGTCAGCCGGGACACGTCCAGCAGCTTGCGGGGCGTGCCGTCGGGCTTGCCGGTGTCCCAGGCGATCCGGCCGGTGAAACCGGTCACGTCGGCGACCGTCTCCGCCAGCTCGCGGATGGTCAGGTCCTGCCCGCAGCCGACGTTGACCGGGGCGTCGCCGTCGTACGACTCCAGGAGGGTCACGCAGGCGTCCGCCAAGTCGTCGACGTGCAGGAACTCCCGGCGCGGGGTGCCCGACCCCCACAGCGTCACCTCGTCCCGGCCGGCCTCGCGGGCCTCGTGGAAGCGGCGCACCAGGGCCGGCAGGACGTGCGAGGTCTCCAGGTCGAAGTTGTCGCCCGGGCCGTACAGGTTCGTCGGCATCGCCGAGATGTACGCGGCGCCGAACTGCCGCCGGTACGACTGGACCTGGCAGATGCCGGCGATCTTCGCCAGCGCGTACGGCTCGTTGGTGGGCTCCAGCGGGCCGGTCAGCAGCGCGTCCTCCCGGATGGGCTGGGGCGCGTGCTTGGGGTAGATGCACGACGAGCCGAGGAACAGCAGCCGCGGCACGCCGGCCGCGTGCGCGCCCGCGATCACGCTGAGCTGGATGCGCAGGTTGTCCTCCAGGAACGGCACGGGCTGCGTGCTGTTGGCGAGGATGCCGCCGACCTTGGCGGCGGCCAGGACCACCGCGTCGGGCCGCGCGTCCGCCAGGAACGCGGCGGTGCCGTCGGCGTCGCGGAGGTCGAGCGCCGCGCGGTCGCGGGTGATCACCTCGTGGCCACCGGCGGTCAGCCGACGGACCATCGCGGACCCCACGAGTCCGCGGTGGCCCGCGACGAATATCCGGGCCTGCCGCGGCAGGTACGGCGACGACGGGGCGGGGGGCGGCGGTGCCGCCTGCGATTCGGTCATGGGCCGGATCATGCCAGGAGCGGCGGCGCGGCCCGCATCCGTCACCATGTTTTCCGCACACACGCAAGAGGACGAACGGGAACGGGGCCGGCGCGCGGCTCCTCCGGGAGGAGATGCCACGCATGAGCAGGACCGCGCTGATCACGGGGGTCACCGGGCAGGACGGCTCGTACCTGTCGGAGCTGCTGCTGTCGAAGGGGTACACGGTGCACGGCCTCGTGCGCCGCTCGTCCACCTTCAACACCGAGCGGATCGACCACATCTACCAGGGGCCGCAGGAGACCGGCCGGTCGTTCGTGCTGCACCACGCCGACCTGACCGACGGGGTGGCGCTGGTGAACCTGCTGCGCGAGATACGCCCCGACGAGGTGTACAACCTGGGCGCCCAGTCCCACGTCCGCGTCTCCTTCGACGCGCCCCTCTACACGGGGGACGTCACCGGGCTCGGCGCGCTGCGGCTGCTGGAGGCGGTCCGGGCGTCGGGCATCGACACCCGCGTCTACCAGGCGTCGTCGTCGGAGATGTTCGGCGCGACCCCGCCCCCGCAGAACGAGCGGACCCCGTTCCACCCGCGCAGCCCGTACGGGGTCGCCAAGGTCTACGGCTACTGGTCGACGGTCAACTACCGCGAGGCGTACGGGATGTACGCGGTGAACGGCATCCTCTTCAACCACGAGTCCCCGCGCCGCGGCGAGACCTTCGTGACCCGGAAGATCACGCGGGCGGTCGCCCGGATCAAGGCGGGCCTGCAGAGCGAGCTGTACCTCGGCAACCTGGACGCCGTCCGCGACTGGGGGTACGCCCCCGAGTACGTCGACGCGATGTGGCGGATGCTCCAGCAGGACGAGCCGACCGACTACGTCGTCGCGACCGGCGTCCCGGCCACCGTCCGCCAGTTCCTGGAGACGGCCTTCGGCCACGCGGGCCTCGACTGGCGGGAGTACGTCCGCCACGACGCCAAGTACGAGCGCCCCAGCGAGGTCGACGCGCTGATCGGCGACGCCGGCAAGGCGGAGGAGCTGCTCGGCTGGAAGCCCGAGGTGCGGGTCGACGAGCTCGCCCGGATCATGGTCGACGCCGACGTCCGCCAGGTCCAGGACGAACTGGCCGGCGTCACGGTCCGCGTCGACCGCTGAGGCGGGGCCGGGATTTTCCATGGAGTTGGCCAGAAATAGCCCAAGGGGCGCTACTCTACGGCTTATTCACTCTTTTGGGCGATCGACCGGGCGTTCGGAACGCGCCGGTGTCCGCCCATGGCGTCAAGACTCCGGTCTTGGGGGGTACATGAAGAGATCCAGAGGGCTGCACGCCGCCCTCGCCCTGTCCCTGGCGGCCGGTCTGGGAGCGGTCGCCGCCCCGCAGGCCACCGCGCTCACCGAGCCGGTGGCCTTCACCGCGGACGACCTGCCCACCTGGCAGACCAACGGCATCGTCTGGGCCCTCGCCCAGGTGGACGGCGTGGTCTTCGCGGGCGGCACGTTCTCCGCCGTACGGCCCCCCGAGGGAGCGTCCGGAACCGAGCGGCAGGCGCTGAACTTCGTCGCGCTGGACGCCGCGACGGGCGCCCCCACCGACTGCGAACTGTCCTTCACGGTCTCCTCGGGCACCGCCACCGTGCGCGCCCTCGCCGTGTCGCCGGACAAGCGCACCCTGTACGCGGGCGGCTACTTCGGTGCGGTCAACGGCATGCCGGTGTCCAGCGCCGCCGCCATCGACATCGCCACCTGCACCCCGAAGAACGGCTTCAACGCCGCCTTCCCCGCCACCGTCCGCGCCCTCGCCGTCACCGAGGACACCGTGTACGCGGGCGGCGACTTCGGGCAGGTCAACGGCGAGACGCGGCAGCGGTTCGCCGCGGTCGACGCCACGACGGGCGCCCTGCGGCCGTTCCGCGCCGACGCCGACGAGCCGGGCCGGGCCATCGAGCTCACCCCGGACGGGCGGCACGCCCTGCTCGGCGGCGACTTCTTCACCGTCAACGGCGCCTCCTCGCACGCCCTGGCCGTCGTCGACGCCACGACCGGCGCCAACGCCAAGACGTACCCGGGCTTCATCATGGACAGCTCGGTCGTCAAGGACATCGACACCGACGCGACCGGCTTCTACACCGCCAACGAGGGGACGGGCGGCTTCGACGGCCGGATCGCCCTGGAGCTGAACGGCTTCGAGCAGCGCTGGCGGGACACCTGCCTGGGCGCGACGCAGGCGGTCGAGTCCCACAAGGGCGTGTTGTACAGCGCGTCGCACGCGCACGACTGCGGCAGCGTCGGGGAGTTCCCCGACGGACGCCGCTACCACTTCCTCGCGCAGCCCACGACCTCGGTCGGCAAGCTCGGCTGGTTCCCGGACACCAACGACGGCCTCGGCGAGGGCATCGGCCCGCGCGTGATGACGATCGCCGCCAAGGACGGCGTCGAGTACCTCTGGTCCGGCGGCGAGTTCACCACCGTCAACGGCGCCCCCGCCCAGGGCCTCACCCGCTTCGCCTCCACCGGCGACACCGGCCGGCCCACCACGCCCGTCGCGAGCGCGGCCAGCGTGCAGCCGGGCGAGGTCCACGTCCGCTGGCGCACCAGCCTCGACCTGGACGACAGTAGCCTGACGTACAAGGTGTACCGGAACGGCGCGGCCACGCCGATCGCCACCGTCACCGCCGACTCGCTGCCCTGGCACCGCCCGCAGGCGTCGTTCACCGACACGGGTCTGACCCCCGGCACCACCCACACCTACCGGGTGACCGCCACGGACGGCGCCGGCAACGTGAGCGGCCTGTCCGCCACCGTCACCGCCACGGTCGCGGTCTCCCCGCAGCCGTACGCCTCCCGGGTCATCGCGGACGGCGCCCAGCTGTACTGGCGGTACGACGACACGGCCACCCCGTACGTCGCGGACTCGTCGACCGGGAACACCAGCGGCCTCCAGGCCGGCGCTCCCGTCCTCGGCCAGGGCCCGGGCGCCATCGCGGACGGCAGCAAGGCGTTCGCCTTCGACGGCGTCGACGCCAAGATCCACAGCGACCGCCGCGTCACGGTCGGTGACGCGTACACGATCGAGACGTGGTTCAAGACCACCACGACGCGCGGCGGCAAGCTGATCGGGTTCGGCAACAACACCACCCGCAACAGCAGCCGCTACGACAAGCACATCTACATGAACAACCTGGGGCAGCTGTACTTCGGCGCCTACGACGGCACGGCCCGCACCCTCAACACCCCGGGGACGTACAACGACGGCAAGTGGCACCACGTCGTCGGCACGCAGAGCCCGGCCGGGATGAACCTGTACATCGACGGCAAGCGCGTCGGCGGCAACACCCGCTCCGGCCACGAGCGGTACGCGGGCTACTGGCACGTCGGCGGCGACGTCGTCGGCAGCTGGCCGTCCCGCCCGTCGAGCAACTACTTCGCCGGTCAGCTCGACGAGACCGCCGTCTACCCGACCGCGCTCACCGCGGACCAGGTCGCCGGCCACTACGCGCGCGCCTCCCAGCAGGGCGACACGGTCACCACCGTGCAGCCGGCCGCCGACACGTACGTCAACGGGGGTTCCACCGGCACCAACTACGGCGCCGCGACCTCCCTCGCCGTGCGCGGCACCACCGCCTACGAGACGTACCTCCGCTTCGCGCTGCCCGCCGCGCCCGCCGGGACGCGGCTCACCGGGGCGGCGCTGGAGGTCCGCACCGACTCGTCGTCGACGGCCGGGTCCACCGACCCGGTGCTGGTCCGGCCCGTCACGGGCGCCTGGTCGGAGAACGAGGTCACGTACGCCTCCAAGCCGGCGCTCGGCACCCCGCTCCTGGGCACGCTCACCCCGCCGGCCACCTCCGGCACCAGCGCCTCCGTCCAGCTCGACCAGGCCGCCGTCGGCGCCGCGCTGGGCGGCGACTACAGCCTGGCGCTGACCGGTGAGGGCACGGACGCCCTGTGGCTGTGGTCGCGCGAGGCACCCGCCTCGGGCGGCACGCCCCGGCTGGTCCTCACCTTCTCGCCGCTGTGATCCGGGCGCGGCGCGCCTCCCGGGCGCTGTGAGCGGGTGCCGGGAGGACGCACGTGTGCGGCGCTTCGCGCCCGCGCGTGGCCGTCCTCCCGGCACCCGCGCGTCCGCGTGTGGCCGTCCTCCGGGCACCCGCGCGTCCCTTCGGCCCCGCGAGGGGCCCGCGGGGGCGCCCTTCCCTTCCGTACATCCGTCACCCGGCACCACCGTCACCCGGTTCCGCGAGCGGCCCGCGGGCGTGCCCTCCCGAACCCCGCGCGCCCTCCGGCGCGCCGCCCCGTCCCGCACCCACCCACCAGGAGCGCCCCATGCCCATCCCCCTCCGCCGTCCCGCCGCCGCCCCGCTGCTGCTGGTGGCGGTGCTCACCGTGGCGGGCTGCTCCTCCGACGGCGCCTCCGGGCGTACGGAGGCGGCGGCGCCCTCGGCGTCCGCGCCCTCCCTGTCGGCGGCCGACCGCGTCGCGGGGGAGCAGGACGGCACGACCGCGGCCGGTCCCACCGCCGGCCCGACCGCCGCCCCCGCGGGGTCCGCCCCCGCGCCGCGCGGGTCCGCCCCCGCCGGGGACGTGCGGCCCGACGCGGCGCTCACCCCCGCCACCGGCTCCTTCACCCCGAAGGAGAAGGAGTACCTGAGCGGCCGGGTGCCGCGGTCCGCCGACCCCGCCGCCGTCCTCGACATCGGCAAGGAGTCCTGCCAGCGGATCTCCCGCACCGCCAGGCACGACAAGGACGCCGCCGCCGCGGCCGTCGTCGCCGGGGAGATCCGCGACGCCGCCGACGCCGTCGCCCACCTCTGCCCCGAGCAGCGCCCCGTCCTCGACGCGGCGAAGGGCGGCTACCCGGACGGCGTCCACGCCTCCCCGGCCGCCGGCCGCTACCGGGCCGTGTCCGCGTCCCCCGGCTGCTCCTGGCAGGTCACCGACGCCGGGGGCGCCCAACTGGCCGGCGGACCGGCACCCGGCGCCGCCGGCGGCCGGCACACCCTGACCGTCCCGGCCGGAGCCGCCCGGTTCGTCTCGACCGGCTGCTACGCCTGGCTGCGCGGCTGACGGTCCACCGCGCGGCCGTACACGGCCAGCAGCCCGTCCACCACGGCGTCCATGGAGAAGGCCGTCCCGGCCAGCGCGTGCGCCGCCGCCGACGCCTTCCCGGCGGCCTGTGGCTCCAGCAGCTCCAGCACGGCGCCCGCGAGGCCCGACGCGTCCGCCACGACCCGGCCCGCGCCCGCCTCCCGGACCGCCGACGCCAGCCCGTTCGACACGGTCACCACGGCCGGGGTGCCCACGGACAGTGACTCCAGGACCGACATCGGGAACGGCTCGTCCACCGACGGCAGCACGTACACGTGCGCCCGGCGCAGCTCGTCCAGCACCTCCGCCGCGCTCAGCGCCCCCACGCAGGTGACGCGCCCCCGCAGCCCCAGCTCGTCGATCAGCGCCCGTACGGCGGGCAGTTCGCCCTCGTCGGGGCCCGCGACGACGAACCGGGCGTCGGGGTGGTGGCGCAGCACCTCCGGCGCGGCCGCCACGAAGTCGCACGGCCGCTTGCGGGCCTGGAGGCGCGCCGCGTACAGGATCCTCGGCGGCCCCTTTGGCGCGGGGCGCGGCTCCTGCCGGGGAACGCCGTTGACCAGGCGCACCGCGTGCGGCAGGGGCACCCCGGCGACCGCGTCCAGGTCGCGCCGCTCGTGCCCCGTCAGGTGCAGCACCGCGGCGGCGCCGCGCAGCACCCGTCGTACGGCCAGCGCGTCGAGGGCCCTGGCGAGGAGCCGGTCGCTGGGGTCGACCATGCCGTGCGTCTGGAGCACCAGCGGCACCCGGGCGCGCAGCGCCGCCAGCGCCACGGGGAGCGTCACCAGGTCGCGGGCGAGGTGCACGTGGACGACGTCCGCGCCGCGCACCAGCCGCCCCGCCTCCGCCAGCAGCGCCGGCGAGGTGATGCCGCTGAAGCCGAGCGGCAGCAACCGGCGGGCCGGGTACAGCCGGGCGGGCACGCCCTCCACGTCGGCGGGCGGCACGGGCCCGAACCCGTCGGCCAGGGCCAGCAGGCGCGGGGCGTGGCCCCGGTCGCGCAGCCCGTGCGCCAGGTTCAGGGCCACCCGGACGGGGCCGCCGAACGCGCCGGTGGGGGAGTGCAGGGTGACGGCGTGCAGGACGCGCAGGGACGCGGTGGTCACACGGGCTCCTCGACGGGGCGGCGCGTGCCGTCCGCGGTGTGCAGGGTCAGCTCCGGCAGGTCCCGGTGGAGCACGGCGCCGGCGCCGACGACGGCGTGGCGGCCCACGCGGGTGCCGGCCAGGACGGTGGCGCGGGCGGCGACCCAGGCGCCGTCCTCGACGGTGATGGGCGCGTTGCGGTACCGGAAGTCGGCGGCGCGGTGGTCGTGGCCGCCGGTGCACAGCAGCGCCTCCTGGGAGACGCACACGTGGGCGCCGAGCACGACCGGCTCCAGGTTGAGCAGCCAGGCGCCCTCACCGATCCAGGTGTGGTCGCCCACGGTCAGCTTCCAGGGCCACAGGACGCGCACCCGGTGGCGTATCAGCACGTTCTCGCCGATCGTCGCGCCGAACGCGCGCAGCAGGGCCACCCGCAGCCGGGCCGGGCACCACCAGGCCATGAAGACCAGGTTCAGCACCGCGAACCACAGGGCCTGGGTCAACCTGCCCCGGCCCTTGTCGTACCCGGCCAGTGTGAACGCGGACAGGTCGCGCATGGCGTCGGACTCCCCCCTGTGACCCCCTGCGGAATGACCATCAGATTAACGGTTGTACCGTCCCGCACGCAGGGCGTCCCCCGGGGGTGCTCGTTAGACTGCGCGGGACACGGTGGCGGGGGGTACGGAGTGACGGTCGACACGACGCCCCGAGCCGTGCCCCGCGCCACGCCCCGGACCGTCCCGCTGCCGCCGCCGTTCCGGCCGCGGACGCTGCTGTCCAGGGCGCTCTCCGTGCCGCTCGTCCTCGGCCTGTCGTGCTTCCTGCCGCTGGTCGTGGTCTCCCAGTCGGGCGAGGGCCCCCGCGACGCCGCGTTCTGGCTCCAGGCCGTCCTCACCGTGTACTGCGGCGTGCGGCTGTCCGCGATGGTGCTCACCGTCCGCCGCAAGCTGCTCCAGGCGACGTTCTGGATGTTCTGCTACATGGCGATGGGCGTCGCCCCGCTCGCCCAGGCGGTCCTCGGCCGCGTCCCCACCCCGGTCGTCGGCCCCCGCGAGGACCTGGTCCAGGCCGTCTCGCTGGTCCTGCTGGGCTGCTTCGCCTTCGACGTGGGCGCCCTGCTCGCCCGGTACCGCACCCCCTGGCACCGCCGGGGCCGGGCCGGCCGGTCCGTCGACGGGCGGTCCGGGGAGCGGGGCGCCGCCCCCGACGACCGGCCGCTGCTGATCCACCGCCGGCGCCTGCTGCTGCTGGTGCTGGCCGCCTTCGCCTGCGGCGGCCTGCTCATCGTCAAGCTCGGCGGCCCCGCCGTCTTCTTCAGCAGCCGGCAGGAGATCATCGCCAGCATCGAGGACGCCGGCGTCTCCGGCGACGGCTCCCAGGCCGGCCAGGCGTTCCTGCGCGGCTTCGGCACCGTGCCGCCGCTCATCGCCCTCCTCGTGTACACGCGCTGGCTGGTCACGTCCCGGCGGGCCCGCCGCACCTGGTCCGTCGTCGCGGTGTTCGGCGCCCTCGTCGTCCTGAACGCCGTCGTGAACAACCCGGTCTCCAACCCCCGGTACTGGTTCCTCACGGTGCTGTTCGCGCTGCTGTTCACCGCGTTCCCGGCGAGCGCCGCCATGTACCGGGCCTCCCTGAGCCTCGGCGTGGTCGTCGCGCTGCTCGTCTTCCCGTTCGCCGACCGCTTCCGGTACGACGAGAACAACGCGCGGCAGATCGAGACGACGTCGTTCCTGGAGCCGCTGGCGCTCAAGGACTACGACCAGGTCGGCATGTTCGCCAACACGATCACCTACGTGGAGTCCGGGCAGGGCCACACGTACGGCCACCAGCTCGCCGGCTCGCTGCTGTTCGCCGTGCCCCGCTCCGTGTGGGCGGGCAAGCCGTCCGACACGGGGGTGATGGTCGGCGAGTGGATGGGCGCGGTCAACACCAACCTGTCCTCACCGGTGTGGGCGGAGCTGTGGATCGACTTCGGGCCCGTCGGCATGACGGCCGGCATGGCCGCCGTCGGATACGCCGCCGCCCGCGTCGACCGGCGCGTGGCGCGCCGCGCCGTACGGGGCTCGCCGACGGGCAGCCTGCTGCTGATCACGGCGCCGCTGGTGGCGGGGTACTCCTTCATCCTCGTGCGCGGCCCGCTCCTCCAGGCCACCGGCAAGGTCGCCATCGCCGCCCTGTGCCTCGCGCTCATCGCCACGCACCGCCGCGACCGGGGCGCCCGGCTCGGCTGACCCGCCGCCCCGTCAGGGCCCCGCGGCGACGGCGGCCCCCGGGGCGCCCGCCCGGCGGCGCACCCGCGCCACCCGCACCCACGCGGCCAGCGCCTTCGCCGCCGAACCGCCCGCCAGCCCCCACGCCGCGCCCACCGCGCCGCCCGCCGCGAACCCCGCGTACAGCAGCGCCACCGACAGCAGCGAGAACACGACCTGCACCGGCAGCGTCTCGCGCGGGCTCAGCACCCGCAGCGTGAGCAGCGCGCTCACCCCGAGACCCATCAGCGTGTACTGGGCCGTCGACGCGGGCAGCAGCGCCGCGACGGCCGGCCACGTCCCGCCCAGCACGCCGCGGCCCCAGTCGTCCGGCAGCAGCCACCACACCCCGCCCCACACGGCGCCCACCGCGGCCAGCGCGCACCCCAGCAGCAGCGTCACCCGCACCACGGAGCGCCCGCCGCCGAGGCGGTTCAGCAGCGGCGGCCCGAAGCCGTTCGCCGCGCCGAAGAACACGTTCAGCGGTCCGAACAGCGCCGAGGCGCCCCGCAGCGCGCCCACCGCGAGGGGGCTGCCCAGCAGGCCGAGGCAGACCACCGCGACCTGGCCGGAGCCGTTGCCCACGGCGAACTCGACGGCGAACCGCCGCCCCAGGTGCCCCCGCCGCAGGTACCGCCGCAACTCCGCACGGGCCCCCGCCAACGGCCGCCGCAGCAGCAGGACCGCCGCCGCGAGCCCCGGCAGCGCGGCGAGCCCCCACGCCAGCACCAGCCGCCCCGGCGACGCCCCGGACGGCTGCGCCGCCAGCACCGCCACCGTCGACAGGAGCCGCAGCCCGTCCGCCGCCAGCGCGTGGTGCGGGCGCCCCAGCAGCGAGAAGCAGTACCGGGCCGCGTCCTGGAGCAGCACCACCGGCAGCACCGCGCCGAGCGCCACCAGGGCCCGCCCGCCCGGCGGCAGCGCCAGGCCCACCGCGACCAGCACCGCGCCCACCGCGGACGCGCCCGCCGCGGTGAAGCCGAGCGCCGAGCGGCAGGCCGCCGCCGCTGCGCCCGCACCGCCGCGCACCAGCACCAGCTCCTGCCCGACGTACGCCATGAACAGGCCCAGCACCACGGTGAACACCAGGTACACCATGGAGAACTCGGCGAACCCCGCCGCCGTCGACAGCCGCGCGGCCAGCACCAGCACCAGGATGTTCGTCAGCCCCGCCGCGCCCTGGTCGAGGACCGAGGCGACGGCGGCGGTACGGCCTCGCAGCGGCCCGCCACCGCCCCGCGCGCCGCTCACTGCCGGTCGGAGGGGGTGACGGCGCGCAGCGCCATCGTCGTGGACGCCTCGTCGTCGGGTACGCCCGCCCCCGCGCCCCGGCCGCCCGCGCGGCCCGTGTCCGACGGCGGCCGCGCGGCGCCGCGCGACTGCCCGCGCGACCCCTTGGCGCCCCGGGAGCCCTTCCGCCCCCGCCGCCCGTCCTTGCCGTGCTGCCCGCGGTGCATGACGGTGCCGAGCACCGTGCCGCCCGCGCCCGTGATCAGGTCCCGCAGCCGGGCCAGCTGCGACCGGTGCACCCCGCGCGGGTCGCACACGACGAGCACGCCGTCCACCCGGTCCACCAGCGCCAGCGCGTCGGCGTACGCGAACACCGGCGGCGTCAGCACGATCACCGTGACGTTCGGGTCGTCGGCCTCCTCCACCAGCCGGGACATCTCCGGTGACGTCAGCGCCCGCGCCACGTTGCGCACCCGGGCGCCCGGAACCAGCTCGAAGCCGCCCGACTCCCCGGCGTCCACGGCCAGCCGCCGCCCGTTCGGCCAGCCCTCGCCCTCGCCGTCCCGCGTCCACGACGGGCCGCCGATCTCCCGCGCCCGCAACTGGTTCTCCAGCGACGGCCGCCGCAGCTCCGCCTCCACGATCAGCACCCGCTTGCCGGTCTCCGCGAACGACGCCGCCAGGTTGACCGCCACGGCCGCCGCCGTACGGCTGGAGCCGCGCGGCGCCGCCACCAGCAGCCGCCGCCGGTCGGCGAACCGCTGGTCGTACGCGAGCCGGTAGGCGATGGACCGGTACTCCTCGGCGAGCGGCGACTCCTCGCGGTCCTCCGTCAGCAGCGGGTCCGTCTCACGGGTGCGCGGCAGCGAGCCGAGGACGGGCGCGCGCAGCGCCCGCGCCACGTCGCCCTCCGAGCGGGCCGCCGGGTCGAACACCAGCCGCACCCAGGCCATCAGCAGCCCGAGCGCGATGCCGATGGCCCCGCCGAGGCCCAGGGACAGCGCCCAGCCCGGCCCGTCCGACGAGGTGGGCGGCGTCGCCGTCCTGATCACCTTGCCGGGTGTCACGTCGAGCGCCTTCAGCTTGCTGATCCGGTTGCTCAGCTCGGTGATCCGGTTGAGCAGGTTGGCCTTGACCGAGAAGTCCGCCTCCGCCTCGGTGGGGGTCCTGCCGTCGAGTTCCCGCGCGAGCTCGTCGTGCTGCCTGGCGATCGGGTCGAGCTGCGCCTGGAGGCCCTTGATCATCGCGTCGCGGGTCTGCTCGGTCTGCTCCTTGCGGTCCGCCAGGTACGCCGCGACCAGCGCGTTCGCCCGGCGCGCCGACAACTTCGGGTCGGCGGTGGTGTAACTGAACCGCAGCACCTGCGACTTGGGAGGGTTGGTGACCTGGAGACCGGTCACCAGGCTCGCCGGGTCGCCGGGGAAGTCCAGGGCCTCGGCGGCGCGTTCGGCGGTGCGGCGGCTGGTGGCGGCCTGCCGCTCGGTGTTCATGTCGAGTGTCTTCTCGACGGCGATCGACGGGTTGAACGGGTCCTCGGTCGGCACCCGCAGCACCACGTCGCTCGTCGCCACGTACGTGTCCGAGGTGCTGTACCCGAGCCAGGCACCACCCAGCAGCCCGAGCAGCACCCCGCCGGCTATCAGCCGCGGGTACCGCAGGAGCTGCCGGAACTGGTCCCGCAGGAGGTCCGGTTCGTCGTCCACCAGGACCGGCGGCACCCCCGCCGCCGTCCCGCCCTGCGCCTGCGTCACCTGTCCGCTCCTTCCACCCCGGCACCCCGGGTGCTCCCGGTGCTCCCGGCACCTCCGGTGCTCCCCGCGCCCGTCGCCAGCACCTCGTCGAGCAGCGCGTCGTACCGGGCCAACCCCGCCGCCCGGCTCAGGTGCGCCTCGACGTGTCGGGGTCCCGCCGCGCCCAGCGCGTCCGCCGCCCGCGGGTCGGCCGCCAGCCTCCGTACGGCCCCCAGCAGCGCGGCCGGGTCCTCCGGCGGCACCAGCACGCCCGCGCCCGAGCGCCGCACCTCCTGCGCCGTGCCGCCGCCGTCGGCGACCGACGCCACGACCGGCCGCCCGGCGGCGAAGTACGAGGTCAGCTTGGACGGCACGCTCATGTCGAGCACCGAGGCCCGCTGCGTCACCGCCAGCACGTCCGCGGCGGCCAGCACCTCGGGGAAGTCGGCGTCGTCGACCGGCGGGAGGAACTCCAGGTTGGGCACGTCCGCGGCGAGCCGCTCCAGCGCCCCCCGCTGGTTGCCGTCGCCCATCAGCACGATGCGCACCCCCGGGTCGAGGCGGGCCGCACCGACCAGCACCTCCAGGCCCTGCTTGAGGCCCATGTTCCCGGAGTGCAGCACCACCGTGTCGGCCGGCGCCCACCCCAGGCGGCGCCGCGTCTCCTGGCGCGGTCGCGCCGGGGCCGCCACGTGCGACCAGTTCGGCACCGTGCGGACGCGCTCCGGCGGCACGCCCAGCGCGGTCACCCGTGCGGTGAACGTCTCGTGGATGACGCCGACGAGCGAGGCCCGGCGCAGTACGTACGCCTCGACGCGCGCCGCTGCCGCCGCCGCCCGGTCACCGCCCTCGATGCCGCTCTGCGCGGCGGCGGCGCCCATCAGGTCCTGCACCACGGGTATGTACGGCACCCGCCAGCGCGCCGCGAGGCGGGCGGCCACCACGCCCCCGGCGAGGCTCGGCACCTGGGCCACGACCGCGTCGGGCCGCGGCATCCGGGGCGGCGCGGCGAGCTGGTGCGCCAGCAGGGAGCCCTCGAACAGCGCGCGCCGCACCGCCGTCTGCCGGCGCGGCACCGTGTGGCGCCTGCGGTGCACGGTCACGCCCCCGCGCACCTCCGTGCGCCGCCACGCACCCCGGTACGCCGGGTCGACCGACCAGGACGGGTAGTGCGGCATGCCCGCCAGGACGTGCGTCTCGTGTCCGCCCGCCGCCCAGTGCTCGGCCACCTGCGTCGCGTACGGGCCTATCCCCGTGTGCTCGGGCGCGTAGTTGGTGGACACCAGCAGCAGGCGCCGCCGTCCGCCGCCGTCCCGGCCGGTCGCGTCCACGTCCGCGTCCCGCATCCGAAGCCCCCCTTGTGACGAACGATCGCTCGCCGCACCCTAATCGTTCACCTGTCCTCCGCGAAGTGTGCACGGTACTGTCTGCCGGGACGAGCCCAGACACGGGGGGCGGACCGTTTCAGAGGGGGACAAGCGAGTCATGCCGGAGCGCAAACCATACCGGGTGGGGTACGCCCCGGGGGCTTACGACCTCTTCCACATAGGCCACCTGAACATCCTGCGGCACGCCCGGCAGCACTGCGACTACCTCGTCGCGGGCGTCGTCTCGGACGAGATGGCGGAACGGGCCAAGGGCCACCGCCCGGTCATCCCGCTCATCGAGCGGCTGGAGATCGTCCGCAACATCAAGTACGTGGACGCCGCGTTCGTCGAGACCGTCCCCGACAAGCTGGAGACCTGGCAGCAGGTCCGGTTCGACGTGCTGTTCAAGGGCGACGACTGGCGCGGCACCCCGCGCGGCCGGAAGCTGGAGCGGGACTTCGCGGCCGTGGGCGTCGACGTCGTCTACTTCCCGTACACGGTGCACACCTCCAGCACGCAACTGCGCCGCGCGCTGGACGCCCTGACGCGGCAGCCGGCCGCCGCCCCGCCCGCCGAGCACGTCAGCGGGCCGGACCCGGCGCGGGAGCTGGCGCGGCCGGGCGGCTGAGCTCCCGGAACCACTTCGCCAGGAACAGCGGCAGGTACAGCACGGCCGCGGCGCCCAGCAGCCCGTACCCCCAACGGAACAGCGGGCCGCCGCCCAGCAGGAGGAACACCAGGCAGAAGACGCCGTGGTCGACGGGGAGCAGCGCCACCGCGCGCAGCGTCGACGGCGCGGGCGGCGCGCTCCCCGGCGCGGCCTTCCGCTTGAGCTGCTCGGTGAGCAGCCCGCCGAAGAACGTGACGATCGAGGCGAGCAGGAACACCAGCGGCACCAGCAGCCACCCGTCGGACCCGGTGCCGAAGCGGCCGGGGTGGCGGTAGAAGGCGATCAGCACGGCCGTGTGCAGCGCGGTCGTCTTGGCGCAGTCCACCACGTGGTCCAGCCACTCGCCCGCCGGGCTGCCACCTCCCCGCAACCGCGCGAGCTGGCCGTCCGCCGAGTCGAAGGCGAACCCCACGGCCAGCGCCAGCCACACGAGCACCCCGGCCCACCACGAGGGCGCGGCCAGCGCGAGCACCGCGATCCCGGTGAAGCTGAACGCCGCGCTGACCAGGGTGACCTGGTTGGGCGTGAGTCCGACGACATACGAGCCGGCCGCGAGGACCCGGCCCACCGGCCGGTTCACGAACCGGGAGTACAGCGACACCCCCTTGGCCGTCTTCTGGGCCCCGCCCAGCCGCCGCAGGGCCTCGCCCCACGTCATCCGCGCCGCCTCCGCGGCCGCGCCGCTCGCCGTCCCGGCCATCGCCACCCCCTGCGTCGGATCTCCCCGTGAGAGCGTTCATGATGACAGGGCGCCCGACCCCGCGAGTACGGCACCGCCCGCCGCCCCGGCGCTTCCGCGGGTCGGACCCGCCGGGCCGGTCAGCGCGCCGACGCTCCCGCCCCCGGCGCCTCTGCCCGCCGCCCTCGGCACCCCTGCCCGGCGCCACCGGCCCCCGCCGGGCGGGCCGGTCTCACCGATCGGACCGGCCGGACCGGTCAGCGTGCCGACCTTCACGCCCGGTGCCCGACGCTCCTGCCCGGCGCTTCCGTCCGGCGCCCGGCGTCCCCGCCGCCCCGGGCCCCGCCGGTCGGCTCGGCCGGGTCGATCAGCGTGCCGACGCCGGGGACCTCCGCGCCGAGTCCGGTACGGGCGCGTCCTCCCGGATCGCCTTCCACACCGCGCCCGCCTGCGGCTCGGCCGGCACGACCCGGTTCGGGTCGGCCCTGTCGTACGCGACGGGCAGCATGATCGTGTCCATCGTGGCCGGGTCGATCCCGCGCATGCTCCGGCCGAAGTCGACGAGCGCGGGGAGGGAGGCCAGCTCGGAGTCCGTGGTCAGCGACCCGGTCAGGGACCGCGCGATCCGGAACGACTTCGCCGGGTTGCCCAGCAGGTCCTGCCGCTGCACCTCGCGGAGGAGCGCCGTGAGGAACTGCTGCTGGAGGCCGATGCGCCCCAGGTCGCTGCCGTCCCGGTAGCCGTACCGGGTGCGGACGAACTTCAGCGAGTCGGTGCCGTTCAGCCGGTGCGTGCCGGGCTCCAGGGAGAAGCCGCCCTTCGTGTCCCGGATCGGCTCGCGGACCTCGACGGTCACCCCGCCCAGCTCGTCGACGAGGTCCTTGAACCCGGCGAAGTCGATCTCCAGGTAGTGGTCGATGCGGACCCCCGACATCTTCTCGACCGTCTTCACCACGCAGGGCGCGCCGCCCGTCGCGTAGACGGAGTTGAACATCACGCGGCCGGCCGGGCCGGTCCCGCCGCCGCCCGGCTTCCCGCAGGCCGGGCGGTCGACGAGGGTGTCGCGGGGGATGCTCACGGCGACGGCCTTCGTACGGTCCCCCGACACGTGCACCACGAGGGCGGTGTCGGAGCGGGCGCCGCCCACGGCGCCGCCGTCGAGCCGCGCGTTGTCCCCGGCCCGCGAGTCGGAGCCGAGGACGAGCAGGTTCGTCGCGCCGGCCGCGCCGGGCGCCCTGTGCGGCCGGTCGTCGCCGAGGGCCTCGCCGATGTCGACGCCCTTGATGTTCCCGTCGAGGCTGCTGTACGCCCACCAGCCGCCGGCGACGGTGGCGAGCAGCACGGCGGCGCACCCGATTCCGGCGCCCCGCCACACGCGCCGCCGGGTCCGTCCGCGTGCCCGCCCCGGCTTCCCGCCGTGCCGGCCCCGGCCCCGCCGGCCGCCCTCGCCGCCCGCCCCGGTGCTCTCCGCGCTCTCCGCGCTCTCCGCCATGGTTCCCCTCCCCGCGAACCCCGGCCCCCGGCCGGTCGGTGAACTATAGGCGTCGCCCCCATGGCGGGGGAGGGCCGGGGCGGACGGCCACAGCCCCCGGAAGGCGCCCGGAAACGGCGGAGGGCCCCGCCGCGGCCGGTGTCGGCGCGGCGGGGCCCCAGGGGCTCACCGGACGGTCAGTGCACGTTGCCCATGAGTGTCTGGACCTTCTTGCGGTACATGTAGACCGCCAGGCCCGCGACGACGGCGAGGGACGCCTCCATCGCGATGATCCAGGTGCCGTTGAGGTCCACGCCGGCGAGGGAGAGCAGACCGGTCGTGCAGTCACCGGCGGTGACCGCGAGGAACCAGACGCCCATCATCTGCGAGGCGTACTTCTGCGGCGCCATCTTCGTGGTGACCGACAGGCCGACCGGGGAGAGGCACAGCTCGGCGATGGTCTGGATCATGTAGATGGAGACCAGCCACATGGGGGAGACCTTGGTGCCGTCGCCCGCCATGCCCATGGGCACGACGAAGACGAAGAAGGAGGCACCGACCAGGACGAGGCCCATCGCGAACTTCACGATGGTGCTCGGCTCCTGGTTGCGGCGGGCGAGCCACAGCCACAGCCAGGCGAAGACCGGGGCCAGCGCCATGACGTACAGCGGGTTCAGCGACTGGTACCAGGTGGCGGAGAAGCCGATGCCGAAGACGGAGTCCGCGGTCTTGCTGTCCGCGAACAGCGACAGCGTCGAACCGCCCTGGTCGTAGATCATCCAGAAGACGGCGGCGGCCACGAAGAACCAGATGTAGCCGTTGACCTTCGACTGCTCGGTCGCCGACAGCTCCTTGTCGCGCTTGATGCGCGCCAGCACGGCCACCGGGATGATCAGGCCCGCGAGGGTGAGCGGCACCAGGGCCCAGTTCAGCGTGAAGACGCCGAGGGCGACGACCGCGCCGTAGAAGGCGGCGGTGACGAGGACGGCGACGGTGGCCTTGACCAGGACGCCGCGGCGCTCCTCGGCCGACAGCGGGTTCGGGACGACGCTGCTCTTGGCGCTCAGGTGGCGCGTGCCGAAGAGGAACTGGACGAGGCCCAGGCCCATGCCGAGCGCGGCGAGGGCGAAGCCGAGGTGCCAGTCGTACTCCTTGCCGACCGTTCCGATGACGAACGGGGCGACGAAGGCGCCGAGGTTGATGCCGATGTAGAACAGCGTGAAGCCGCCGTCGCGGCGCGGGTCCTCGGGACCCTCGTAGAGGTGGCCCACCATCGTGGAGATGTTGGCCTTCAGCAGGCCGGAGCCCACGGCGACGAGCGCGAGGCCGACGAAGAACATCGCCTGGCCGGGCAGGGCCAGCGAGAGGTGGCCCGCCATGATCACCGCGCCGGCGATGGTGACGGTCTTGCGGGCGCCCCAGACGCGGTCGCCGAACCAGCCGCCGGGCATGGCCATGAGGTAGACCATCGACACGTAGACGGAGTAGATCGCCGTCGCCGTGGCCGCGGTCATCGCCAGGCCGCCCCCCTGGCTGCCCGTGGCGGCGTCCGCGCCGCCCGACACCAGGTAGTACACGAGTAGGGCGCGCATGCCGTAGTAGCTGAAGCGCTCCCACATCTCGGTCATGAAGAGTGTGGCCAGGCCGCGGGGGTGGCCGAAGAAGGTCTTCTCGGTGACGGGGGTGTTCGCCGAGTCCTTCGTCAGGCTGGACGCCATGGTCGATCCTTGTTCGTTCGGGACGCGTGTCGCTTCTTGGGCGACCCGCGCCCGCTTCGGGCGGCCGGCACCGGTACGGCGGGGGCCGTACCGGGATCCACACCCCGCCGCGCGTTCGAATCGAACGTCGCGTCGCGGAGCCCGGCCCACAGGTCATTCTTTCGCCGAGCAGAAAAGAGACCTTTGGTGCGTCAATGACTGATGGCGCCAAAGGTCCCCGTTTACCACTTCGAGCGTCTCGCCACCATACGCCACGACAGCGTGGCATATGGAAGGACTTGAGAGATGGATCACAGGCTTCCCTGGAACCGCGGGCGCACAATCAAAGGTCCCATCCAGGATGCCACCTCTGTCGTGCAGGCGGTGATGATCTTGACTCGATCTCCCCGTGACCTGTGCGCCGCGCGGACTACCATCACTGCATGACGCGTGTACTGCTCGCCGAGGACGACGCATCCATCTCGGAACCGCTGGCCCGCGCCCTGCGGCGCGAGGGATACGAGGTCGAGGTGCGGCAGGACGGTCCCAGCGCGCTCGACACGGGGCTGCAGGGCTGCGTCGACCTCGTCGTCCTCGACCTGGGACTGCCCGGCATGGACGGCCTGGAGGTCGCCCGCCGGCTGCGCTCCGAGGGGCACACGGTGCCGATCCTCGTCCTGACCGCCCGCGCCGACGAGGTCGACACCGTCGTCGGGCTCGACGCCGGCGCCGACGACTACGTCACCAAGCCGTTCCGGCTCGCCGAGCTCCTCGCCCGCGTCCGGGCCCTGCTGCGGCGCGGCGCCGCCGAGCCCGCCCCGCAGCCGGCGACGCACGGCGTCCGCATCGACGTCGAGTCGCACCGCGCCTGGATGGGCGACGAGGAGCTCCAGCTCACCGCGAAGGAGTTCGACCTGCTGCGCGTCCTCGTCCGCGACGCCGGCCGGGTCGTCACCCGCGACCAGCTGATGCGCGAGGTGTGGGACACGACGTGGTGGTCGTCCACGAAGACCCTCGACATGCACATCTCCTGGCTCCGCAAGAAGCTCGGCGACGACGCGGCGAACCCGCGCTACATCGCCACCGTGCGCGGTGTCGGCTTCCGCTTCGAGAAGAGCTGAGGCGACCTCTCCGTGCGCCGGCGCCTGATCAGCTCCACGCTCGCCGTGGTGCTGGTCGTCATCTCCGTCTTCGGGGTCTCCCTCGTCATCGTCGAGACCCGGACGATCACCAGCAGCGCCCAGGAGAGCGTCGACTCCGAGGCGCTGCGGCTCGCCAGCATCGTCGACAGCCGTCTCGTCGGCGGCGAGCCCGTCGACCCGGACATCCTCTCCGACCACGGCGGCGCCCAGCGGTACGCCCGGATCGAGATCCCCGGCAGCCCCGCCATCGAGGTCGGCAGCCGCCCCCAGGGCAGCGTCATCCGCGGCACGGCCGTGGGGGAGCACGGCGAGGAGGTCACCGTCGAGGAGTCCCGCTCGTCGGTCACCCGCGAGGTCGGCCGTACGCTGCTGATCATCGGCGCGGTCGCGCTGCTCGCCGTCGTGGCGGCCGTCCTCCTCGCCGTGCGGCAGGCCAACCGGCTCGCCTCCCCGCTCACCGACCTCGCCGAGACCGCCGAGCGGCTGGGCTCGGGCGACCCCCGGCCGCGCCACCGGCGCTACGGGGTGCCCGAGCTGGACCGGGTCGCGGACGTGCTGGACGCGTCCGCCGAGCGGATCGCGCGGATGCTCACCGCCGAGCGGAGGCTCGCCGCGGACGCCTCCCACCAGTTGCGGACCCCGCTGACGGCGCTGTCGATGCGGCTGGAGGAGATCGCGGTCACCGACGACCTGGACACGGCCCGCGAGGAGGCGACGATCGCGCTCGCGCAGGTCGAACGGCTCACGGACGTCGTCCAGCGGCTGCTCACGAACTCCCGCGACCCCCGTACAGGCTCCGCGGTCGCCTTCGACCTCGACGAGGTCGTCAAGCAGCAGATCGAGGAGTGGCGGCCGGCCTACCGCAGCGCGGGCCGGGCGATCGTACGGTCCGGGAAGACCCGCATGCGGGCCGTCGGCACGCCCGGCGCGGTCGCCCAGGTGCTCGCCGCGCTGATCGAGAACTCCCTGATGCACGGCGGCGGCACGGTGGCCCTGCGCACCCGCGTCACCGGCAACCAGGCCGTCGTCGAGGTCACCGACGAGGGGCCGGGCGTCCCCGAGGACCTCGGCGCGCGGATCTTCGAGCGGACCATCAGCGGCCGCAACTCCACGGGCATCGGCCTGGCCGTGGCCCGCGACCTCGCGGAGGCGGACGGCGGCCGGCTGGAGCTCGTCCAGTTGAAGCCCGCCGTGTTCGCGCTCTTCCTCAGCCGTGAGACCGCCCGCAGGGACGGCGACCACCGCGACGACGACGCCCTGCCGCCCCGCCCGATCCGCTAGCCGCGGGGAGCCCGCCCGGCCTCGTCCGTCCCGCCTTGTCCGTCCAACCGCCGGCCGTCCCGCTCGTCGGCCGTCCCGCCTGCCGTCAGCGGCGGCCCGCCGGAGCGGGGCTGTCCTGCGGCTTCCGCTGCCCCAGGATCGGCGCCGGCCCGGCCGGTTCCCCGGGCGGGCCGGCGCCGTCCTCCGCCCCGGCTTCCGGGAGCGCCCGGAACACCCACGTGCGGTAGGACCAGAACCGGAACAGCGTGCCGATGCCGATGCCGAAGAACTTGAAGAAGTTGTTCTGGAGCGGGCTGTCCCAGCCGAACCCGTACGTCGCCGCGTACAGGATTCCGTTCTCGATCACCATTCCGGCCACGCTGAACACGAAGAACAACATCGCCTCGCGCGTGCGCCGCGTCTTGTCCCGGTCCCGGTAGGTGAAATAGCGGAAACCGAGGTAGTTGCAGGCGATGGCGATGACCGTGGCCAGCAGGCTCGCCCGGACGACGGGCAGGTCCGTGGCCTGGCGCAGGAGATTGAAGGCCGCCATGTTCACCAGCAGGCCGATTCCGCCGACGAGACCGAATTTCGCTATCTCCCGGACGAGCTGTTCCAGCCGCACCCGCAGGGCGCTCTGTTCCGTCATAATGATCGTTTCAGTCCCGTCCGCCGGCCATGTGCGTCAACCCCGTCATGCTAACCATCACCCGGTCGGTACGCGCGGGTGAGCGAGCCCGCGGAAACCCGCGTCCGGCGGCCACCGTCACACCCCGCTACGAGCGGCGGATACCCTAGGAGGGTGACGTTCCCGGTAGTCGGTATGGTCGGCGGCGGACAGCTCGCCCGCATGACCCACGAGGCGGGCATCCCCCTCGGCATCAGATTCAGGCTTCTCAGTGACACTCCGCAGGACTCCGCGGCCCAGGTCGTGAGCGATGTCGTCATCGGCGACTACCGCGACCTGGACACGCTGCGTGACTTCGCGCGCGGCTGTGACGTGATCACCTTCGATCACGAGCACGTGCCGACCGAGCACCTCAGGGCGTTGGAGGCGGAGGGCATCCCCGTCCGCCCCGGGCCCGAGGCGCTCGTGCACGCCCAGGACAAGGGCGTGATGCGCGCCAGGCTCGACGCGATCGGCGTGCCCTGCCCCCGCCACCGCATCGTGACGGACCCGGCCGACGCGGTGGCGTTCGCGACGGAGGTCGAGGGGGGCGGCTTCCCGATCGTCCTGAAGACGGTGCGCGGCGGCTACGACGGCAAGGGCGTGTGGATCGTCCGCTCCGAGGAGGACGCCCGCGCCCCGTTCCTCGCCGGCGTGCCCGTCCTCGCCGAGGAGAAGGTCGACTTCGTCCGGGAGCTCGCGGCGAACGTCGTCCGCTCCCCGCACGGCCAGGCCGTCGCCTACCCGGTCGTCGAGTCGCGGCAGGTCGACGGCGTGTGCGACACGGTCATCGCCCCGGCGCCCGGTCTGCCCGAGGACCGCGCCCTGGAGGCCCAGCGCCTCGCCCTGCGCGTCGCCGAGGAGCTCGGAGTCGTCGGTCACCTCGCGGTCGAGCTGTTCGAGACCCGCGACGGCCGCGTCCTCGTCAACGAACTGGCGATGCGCCCGCACAACTCCGGCCACTGGACCCAGGACGGCGCGGTCACCTCCCAGTTCGCCAACCACGTCCGGGCCGTCCTCGACCTCCCGCTCGGCGACCCGCGCCCGCGCGCCCGCTGGACGGTCATGGCGAACGTCCTCGGCGGCGACTACCCGGACATGTACCAGGGGTACCTGCACTGCATGGCCCGCGACCCGCAGCTCAAGATCCACATGTACGGCAAGGACGTGAAGCCCGGCCGCAAGGTGGGCCACGTCAACACCTACGGCGACGACCTGGACGACGTGCTGGAGCGCGCCCGCCACGCCGCCGACTATCTGCGAGGAACGATCGTTGAGTAATGCACTCGTGCCGCTCGTGGGCATCGTCATGGGCTCCGACTCCGACTGGCCCGTCATGGAGGCCGCCGCGCAGGCCCTCGACGAGTTCGAGATCCCGTACGAGGTGGACGTCGTCTCCGCGCACCGCATGCCGCGCGAGATGGTCGCGTACGGCGAGCAGGCCGCCGACCGCGGACTGAAGGCGATCATTGCCGGGGCCGGCGGCGCCGCGCACCTGCCCGGCATGCTCGCCTCCGTCACGCCGCTGCCGGTCATCGGCGTGCCGGTGCCGCTGAAGTACCTCGACGGTATGGACTCGCTGCTCTCCATCGTGCAGATGCCGGCCGGCGTCCCCGTCGCCACGGTCTCCGTGGCCGGCGCCCGCAACGCCGGGCTGCTCGCGGCGCGGATGCTCGCCGCGCACGACGCGGACCTGCTGGCGCGGATGAAGGAGTTCCAGCAGGAGCTGAACGACCAGGCCTCGGAGAAGGGCAGGCGCCTGCGGGCGAAGGTCGAGGGCTCCGCGTCCTTCGGCTTCGCGAAGTGACCGGCGGGGGCGGCCCGGCGGCCGGCGGGCGGGACCTCGGCGCGGCCCGCGGGCTGCTCGCCGAGTTCCCCGTCGCCGACGGCCACAACGACCTGCCGTGGGCGCTGCGCGAGCAGGCCGGGTACGACCTGGACCGCCTCGACGTGGCCGCCGACCAGACCGGCCGCCTCCACACCGACCTGCCGCGCCTGCGCGCGGGCGGCGTGGGCGCCCAGTTCTGGTCGGTGTACGTGCGCGCCGACATGGCCGGCGACGACGCGGTCAGCGCGACGCTGGAGCAGATCGACTGCGTCGACCGGCTGCTGGCCCGCCACCCCGCGGAGCTGGCCCCCGCGCTGACGGCCGACGACATGGAGGCCGCCCGGGCCCAGGGCCGCATCGCGTCGCTGAAGGGCGCGGAGGGCGGCCACTCCATCAACAACTCCCTCGCCACCCTCCGCGCCCTGTACGCGCTGGGCGTGCGCTACATGACGCTCACCCACAACGACAGCATCGCGTGGGCGGACTCGGCGACGGACGGGCCCCGCGCCGGCGGGCTGTCGCCGTTCGGCCGCGAGGTGGTCCGGGAGATGAACCGCCTGGGCATGCTGGTGGACCTCTCGCACGTGGCCGCGACGACGATGCGGGACGCGCTGGACACGAGCGAGGCGCCGGTGGTCTTCTCCCACTCGTCGTCCCGCGCCGTGTGCGACCACCCGCGCAACGTCCCCGACGACGTGCTGGAGCGGCTCCCCGCCAACGGGGGCGTCGCCATGGCCACGTTCGTACCGAAGTTCATCCTGCCCGCGGCGGCGGAGTGGACGGCGCGCGCGGACGAGAACCTGCGGGCGCACGGCCTCCACCCCCTGGACACGACCCCGGAGGCGATGCGCCTGCACGCCGCCTTCGAGGAGGCGAACCCGCGCCCGGTCGCCACGGTCGCGACGGTCGCCGACCACCTCGACCACATGCGGGAGGTCGCCGGCGTCGACCACGTCGGCATCGGCGGGGACTTCGACGGCACGGCCTTCACCCCGGAGGGCCTGGAGGACGTGGCCGGCTATCCGAACCTGGTCGCGGAGCTCCTCGCCCGCGGCTGGTCCCGTACGGACGTGTCCAAACTGACCTGGCGCAACGCGGTCCGCGTCCTGCGCGACGCGGAGGCCGTCGCCCGTGACGCGTCCGCGCGCCGGGGCCCGTCCACCGCCACGCTCGCCGCGCTGGACGGCTGAACCCCGCGCCGGCGCACCCGCGCCCCGGGCCCACCCGGTCTCCGCCCCGGCGGAGGCGGGCGGGCACGGGCGCGCCGTACGGGGCCTGCGCGGGCGGCCCGCCCGGCTGCCGCGGGCTGAGGACCGGGGCCGAGGACCGGGGCCGAGGGTACGGGGCCCGCGTACGCGGGCGGCCCGTCGCGGCTACGCGCGCGGGCGGCCCATCGCGCGGAACGTCCAGCCCGCCGCGCGCCACAGGGAGGCGTCCAGGGCGTTGCGGCCGTCCAGGATGATCCTGGCGTTCACGACCTCGCCGAGCTCCTTCGGGTCGACCTCGCGGAACTCCCGCCACTCGGTGAGGTGCAGCACCACGTCCGCGCCGCGCACGGCCTCCAGGACGCTGTCCGCGTAGCCGAGCGTCGGGAAGACGCGGCGGGCGTTGTCCATGCCCTTCGGGTCGTACACGGTGACCTGGCCGCCCTGCAGGTGGATCTGCCCGGCGACGTTCAGCGCCGGCGAGTCCCGCACGTCGTCGGAGTCGGGCTTGAACGCGGCGCCGAGCACCGCGACCCGCTTGCCGAGGAACGTCCCGTCGCCGAGCGCCTCGCGCGCCATGCCGACCATCTGGCTGCGGCGCCGCATGTTGATGGAGTCGATCTCGCGCAGGAACATCAGCGCCTGGTTCGCGCCCAGCTCGCCCGCGCGCGCCATGAACGCCCGGATGTCCTTGGGCAGGCAGCCGCCGCCGAAGCCGATGCCGGCGCGCAGGAACTTGGCGCCGATCCGCTCGTCGTGGCCGATGGCCTCCGCGAGCTTGGCGACGTCGCCGCCGGCCGCCTCGCAGACCTCCGCCATCGCGTTGATGAAGGAGATCTTCGTCGCGAGGAAGGAGTTCGCCGCGGTCTTCACCAGTTCGGCGGTCGGGAAGTCCGTCACGACGAACGGCGCGCCCTCGCCGACCGGCACCTCGTACACCTCGCGGAGGACCTTCTCCGCGCGCTCGCTCTCGACGCCGACGACGATCCGGTCCGGGTGCAGCGTGTCCTGCACGGCGAAGCCCTCGCGCAGGAACTCCGGGTTCCACGCCAGCTCCACGTCCGCGCCCGCCGGCGCCCGCTGCGCCAGCAGCAGCGACAGCCGTTCCGCGGTGCCGACCGGCACGGTCGACTTGCCGACGACCAGCGACGGCTTCTTCAGGTGGGGGGCGAGCGAGCCGAACGCGGCGTCGACGAAGCTCATGTCGCAGGCGTACTCGCCGTGCTTCTGCGGCGTGTTCACGCAGACGAAGTGGACGTCGCCGAAGTCGCCGACCTCCTCCCAGGAGGTGGTGAAGCGCAGCCGCCCCGTGGACCCCTCGATCCCGGCGACGTGCTTGCGCAGCAGCTCCTCCAGCCCCGGCTCGTACAGGGGGACGCGGCCCTGCGCCAGCATCTCGATCTTCTCGGGGACGATGTCGAGCCCGAGCACCTCGAAGCCGAGCTCCGCCATGGCCGCTGCGTGGGTGGCGCCGAGGTAACCGGTGCCGATCACGGTGATCTTCAGGGCCATGTGTGCTGCTCCAGTGCTGTACGTGCCGGGAATGCGTGCCCGAGCATAGTCGGGCGGGGCGCTGGGCAGGGATCCGGCGGCGCGTCGGCTGTCAGCAAGCTCACGTGATCCCCACATGTGCCGGACGGGCGGGCGCCCACTAAAATTCGGGTTACTTAACGGTAGTTAGCACTGCAGCCCAGGGGAGTGAGCCAGACATGGCGGGAACGCCTGACTTCGACCTGTACCGCCCGTCCGAGGAGCACGACATGCTCCGGGACACCGTCCGCTCGCTCGCCGAGGCCAAGATCGCGCCGTACGCCGCCGCCGTGGACGAGGAGGCCCGCTTCCCGCAGGAGGCGCTCGACGCGCTCGTCTCCTCCGACCTGCACGCGGTGCACGTGCCCGAGACGTACGGCGGCGCCGGTGCCGACGCCCTCGCGACCGTGATCGTCATCGAGGAGGTGGCCCGCGTCTGCGCGTCGTCCTCCCTGATCCCGGCCGTGAACAAGCTGGGCTCCCTGCCCGTGATCCTCTCCGGCTCCGAGGACCTGAAGAGGAAGTACCTGGGCCCGCTCGCCAAGGGCGACGCGATGTTCTCGTACTGCCTGTCCGAGCCGGACGCCGGCTCCGACGCGGCCGGCATGAAGACGAAGGCGGTCCGCGACGGCGACCACTACGTCCTCAACGGCGTGAAGCGCTGGATCACCAACGCGGGCGTCTCCGAGTACTACACGGTGATGGCCGTCACCGACCCGGAGAAGCGCTCCAAGGGCATCTCCGCCTTCGTCGTCGAGAAGTCCGACGAGGGCGTCTCCTTCGGCGCCCCGGAGAAGAAGCTCGGCATCAAGGGCTCCCCGACCCGCGAGGTGTACCTCGACAACGTCCGCATCCCCGCCGACCGCATGATCGGCGAGGAGGGCACGGGCTTCGCCACGGCGATGAAGACCCTGGACCACACCCGCATCACCATCGCCGCCCAGGCCATCGGCATCGCCCAGGGCGCCCTCGACTACGCCAAGGGCTACGTCAAGGAGCGCAAGCAGTTCGGCAAGGCCATCGCCGACTTCCAGGGCGTGCAGTTCATGCTCGCCGACATGGCGATGAAGCTGGAGGCGGCCCGCCAGCTCACGTACGCGGCGGCGGCCAAGTCCGAGCGCGTCGACGCCGACCTGACCTTCTTCGGCGCGGCCGCCAAGTGCTTCGCCTCCGACGTCGCCATGGAGATCACCACGGACGCCGTCCAGCTCCTCGGCGGCTACGGCTACACCCGCGACTACCCGGTCGAGCGCATGATGCGCGACGCCAAGATCACCCAGATCTACGAGGGCACGAACCAGGTCCAGCGCATCGTCATGGCCCGCAACCTGCCGTAGCAGGGTTTTCGCAGGTCAGCGGCCCTCTCGGGTGGTCCTGGAGCCGTGACCGGCCTCCGGTCCGCTCGGGCCCATTCGGCTTCCGGCCCGTTCGGGGAGTCCCCGGCGTCACCCCGGGGAAGTCCCGGGCCGGCGCCGGACCGGGCAGGGCCCCTGACCCGTACGAACACAACGGCCCCCGGCACGACGCCGGGGGCTCGTCGCGCGACGCCGGGGTCAGGCCGTCGTGCGGACCGGGGGGCGGCGGCTGGCGATGACCTTCTTCGCCAGGGAGCGGGGGCTCGTCAGGAAGCCGTAGCCCCACGACATGTGCATCGTCGCCAGCGCCACCGGTATCCGCAGCCGGGCCTTCAGGGGCAGGCCCCGGCCCGCCGGGATCGAGCCCAGCGTGATCGCCGCGAGGTACCCGCCCGGCACGACGAAGCCCAGCGGCGTGAGCGTCGCGCCCACGGCGAGGCCGGCCGCGATGGCGCAGACGGCCGCCGGCGGGGCCAGGTAGCGCAGGTTGATGGAGCCCTGGTGGTAGCGGGCGACGACGTGGCGCCAGCGGCCGTAGTCCTTGTACTGCTTCGCGAGCGCCCGCACGGACGGCCGCGGCCGGTACTGCACGCGCAGTTCCGGGGAGAACCAGATCAGCCCGCCGGCCTCGCGGATGCGGAAGTTCAGCTCCCAGTCCTGCGCGCGGATGAACTCCTCGTTGTACCCGCCCTGCCGCTCCAGCGCCTCCCGGCGGAACACGCCCAGGTACACCGTCTCCGCCGGGCCCGCCTCGCCGCCCGTGTGGAACGCGGCGTTGCCCACGCCGATCCGGGACGTCATCGCGGCGGCGACGGCGTCCTCCCAGGCGTTCTCGCCCTCGGCGTGCATGATGCCGCCGACGTTCTGCGCGCCGGTCTCCTCCAGCAGCCGCACCGCCGTCGCGATGTAGTTCGGCGACAGCATGCCGTGCCCGTCGACGCGCACCACGATCGGGTGGCGCGACGCCCTGATCGCCGCGTTCAGCGCGGCGGGCGTACGGCCCGACGGGTTGGGCACGGTGTGTACGCGCGGGTCCTCGCGGACCAGCTCGGCGGCGATCTCGTCGGTACGGTCCGTGGACGGGCCGAGCGCGATCACCACCTCCATCTCACCGCCGTACTCCTGTTCGAGGATGTGGCGGACCGCGTTGCGAAGATGACGTTCCTCGTTGAGGACCGGCATGATCACGGAGACCGGGGGCAGGGGCATGGCTCCTCGGAGGTACGTAAGGACGTCCCGGGGCGGCGACGGCCGGGGGCCCGGGGGCCGGCCCCGGTGGACGGACAGCGGTAACGCCCGCCACGTTACCGCGAACGGGCGACCCGGGTGCGCGCCGCCCGGGGTGGTGCGGCCGGCAGCTGATCGTATGGGCCTACTGTGGCGGTCCCCCCATCCGCCCGCGGAGGTGTCCTTCGTGCCCGTCCCGCCCCGCCGACCCGCCCGCCCGGTCCCCCGGCCGCCGGCCCGCGGTGCGAGACGGCCGGTGGCCCCCGGGGCGCAACCGCCGCGGCGGCAGCCGGAGCGGCGGGGGAGGCCGCGGCGGCGCCGGGAGCGGCCCGGGTGGGGGGCGCGGATGGCGACGGCCCTGTCCGTCCTGGTCCTCGCGACCGGCGGCATCGGCCACGCCCTCTTCACCAGCCTCGACACGGGCATCGGCCGGGTCGACGCGTTCAAGGACATGAACAACCGTCCCGCGTCCGGCCACGGCACGAACATCCTCCTCGTCGGCACGGACGGCCGCGACAAGGTCACGCCCGCGGACAGGAAGCGGTACCGGCTCGGCGGCGCCCCCTGCCGCTGCACGGACACGATCATGCTGGCGCACATCTCGGCGGACCGCCGCCGCGCCAGCCTGGTGTCCCTGCCCCGCGACACGTACGCCGAACTGCCCGAGCACACGGACGCGACCACCGGCGAGCGCCACCACGGCCACCCGGTCAAGCTGAACGCCGCCTACGCCGAGGGCGGCCCCAACCTCACCATCCGGACCGTGGAGCGGATGACCGGCGTGAAGATCGACCACTACCTGGAGGTCGACTTCACCAGCTTCATGCGCACCGTCGACGCCCTCGGCGGCGTCCGGATCTGCACCGCCCGCCCGATGAAGGACCCGTACACGGGCCTCGACCTGCCCGCCGGGACGCACGTCCTCGACGGCGGCGAGGCCCTGCAGTACGTGCGGTCCCGCCACGTCGACGGGGGGTCCGACCTGGGGCGGATGCGGCGGCAGCAGCAGTTCGTCGCCGCGCTGATCGACCGGGCGACGAGCAGCGGCGCGCTGCTCAACCCGGTGCGGTTCCGGAAGGTCCTCGGCGCCCTGTCCGGGTCGGTCCGCGCGGACCGGGGGTTCGGCACGGAGGAGGTCCTGGCGCTGGCCCGGGCGATGCGCGGCTTCACGACGGCGTCGTCCGAGTTCACGTCCGTGCCGGTCGAGGCGGCCGGCGTGCGGATCGACGGCATCGGGTCGACGGTGAGGTGGGACGCCGACCGGGCGCAGGAGCTGTTCGCGTCGATCCGCGAGGACCGGCCCCTCACCGCCCGCCCCACCACGCCGGCGCCGCGCCGCGGGGACGTCGACGTCCCGCCGCGGAACGTCCGCGTCCAGGTGTACAACGGCACCGGGATCCGCGGCCTGGGGGCCCGGGTGGACGCCGCGCTGCGGGCGGCGGGCTTCGACACGACCCGCGCCCCGCACAACGGCGACCGGCGGGACGTGCGGCGGACCCTCGTCGCGTACGACCCGCGCTGGGACCGCTCGGCGAAGTCCCTCGCGGCGGCGCTGCCCGGCGCCCGGCTGAGCGCCGCTCCCGGTCAGGGGCCGCTGATGAAGGTCACGGCCGGCGCGGACTTCGAGGCCGTACGGCCGGTGCGCGCCGTGGCCCCCGTGCGGTGGCCCGGCGGGTACGAGGCGCGCACCGGCGACCAGGTCGTCTGCCCCTGACCGGCCCGGGGTGGCGGCTGAGGCCGGTCGCGGCCCGGTCGCGGGGCGGTGTTTGCCCCTGGTGGGTCCGGGGCGGCGGCTGAGGCCGGTCATGGGACGGCGTTTGCCCCTGACCGGCCCCGAGGGCGTCTGCGGCCGGTCGCGGCCCGGTCGCCGGGTGGCGTCCGCCCCCGCCAGGCTCGGGGTGGCGTCTGCGGCCGGTCGCGGCCCGGTCGCGGGACGGCGTTTGCCCCTGACCGGCCCGGGGGCGTCTGCGGCCGGTCGTGGCCCGGTCGCCGGGTGGCGTCCGCCCCCTGACCGGCCCGGAGCGGTGGCTCAGTCGTCGATGCCCTCCGCCGCCCGGCGCTCGCGCAGCTCCTTGATGGCGCGGCGGCGGGCCAGCCGGTGGGTGCGGCGGATCTGGGCCTCCTGGTAGCGGCGCTTGTCGCGTTCGGTCTCCGGGATCACCGGCGGGACGGTACGCGGCTTGCCGTCCGCGTCGACGGCGGCGAACACCAGGTACGCCGAGCCGACCTGCGTGGCCGGCGTGGACTCGTTCCACCGCTCGGCCAGCACCCGCACGCCGACCTCCATGGAGGACCGGCCGGTCCAGTTGACCTGCGCCTTCACATGGACGAGGTCGCCGACGCGGACGGGCTCCAGGAAGACCATCTCGTCCATGGAGGCGGTCACCGCGGGCCCGCCGGAGTGGCGTCCGGCGACCGCGCCCGCCGCGTCGTCCACCAACTTCATGATCACTCCGCCGTGCACCGTGCCGAGCAGGTTCGTGTCGTTGCCCGTCATGATGTGGCTGAGCGTGGTGCGGGACGCCGAGGTCGGCTTGCCCTCGGGGGTGGCCTGGTCTGTCATGCCCTCTACCATATGCCCCGAGTCGGGAGGGCCCGCATTGCATCAGCTTCGCTACAGCGGGGCGCCTATTTCCCACCCGCCCTGTAAGGGCCGCGCGGGCGCGCGGCACACTGGTGCGCATGAATGACTGGCCTGGAGGACGGTCCGGCGACCGTCAGGGGCGTCACGGCCGCGGCAGCGCCGACGCCCAGCCCGAGGGCGCTCGGGTGATGCCCCACGTGCGGCCCGGTTCCGTCCCGCCGCAGCAGCGGCAGGGGTACGACGACGTGGCCGGCCACGCCGCGCCGTACGACAGCGGCTACAACACGGGCCAGGTCTACGGCATCCCCCGGGGCGGCCACGGCGGCCGCGGCGGGGGCCCGGGCGGCGGCCACGGCCCCGGCACACCGCCCGCGCCGCCGTACGGCCCCGGCGCGCGCCCCGCGCCGGACTGGGGCCGCCGCCTCAAGGTCGGCTCGATCACGGTCGTCGCCGTCCTCCTGGCCACGACGATCGGCACGTACTTCTGGGCCGACGGCAAGATGCGCCGCGAGGTGGACCTCGCCAAGGTCGTCGAGCGCCCCCAGGAAGGCGACTGCACGACGTACCTCATCGTCGGCTCCGACAGCCGCGAGGGCATGACCGCCGAGGACAAGAAGCGCCTGCACACCGGCTCCGCCGACGGCAAGCGCACCGACTCGATGATGATCCTCGCCGCCTGCGGCAGCGGGAACACGATGATCTCCCTCCCGCGCGACTCGGACGTGGAGATCCCCACGTTCGTCGGCTCGGAGTCCGGCAAGACGTTCCAGGGCACCGGCCGCCGGGTGAAGCTGAACGCGGCGTACGCCGAGGACGGCCCCGAACTGCTCGTCCGCACCGTCGAGCACAACACCGGGCTGCGCATCGACCACTACGCGGAGATCGGCTTCGCCGGCTTCGCCAACATCGTCGACGCGCTCGGCGGTGTCGAGCTGACCATCGAGAAGGGCTTCAAGGACAAGAAGTCCGGCGCCGACTTCAAGGCGGGCAAGCAGACCCTCGACGGCGAGCAGGCGCTCGCCTTCGTCCGGACCCGCTACGCCTTCGCCGAGTCGGACCTGGCGCGGACGAAGAACCAGCAGAAGTTCCTCGCGGCGCTCGCCAACCAGGCGGCGACGCCGGGCACGGTCCTCAACCCGTTCGCGCTGTACCCGACGCTCGGCGCCGGCCTCGACACGCTCATCGTCGACAAGGACATGTCGCTGTTCGACCTCGCCGAGATGTTCTTCGCGATGAAGAGCGTCAACGGCGGTGACGGGAAGTCCATGAACATGCCCGTCTCGGGCAGCCGCGGCGGCAACCTCGTCTGGGACAGGGCGAAGGTGAAGGAGCTCGTGCGGCAGATCCAGAACGACGAGAAGGTCACCGTCACCGGCAACTGACCGCCGTGGACACGGGGCGGGGCCGGTCACCGCGTACGGTGACCGGCCCCGCCCCTCGTCGTGCGGCCCGCTACCACTGGTAGGGCTTGTACACGTCCATGCAGTCGGCCTTGGCGCCGTTGGAGTTCTCGGCGTCCGACGGCAGGTCGCCGGCCTTGGGCTCCTCCTGCTTCGGGAACGCGTCGCCCTCGCGCCAGTCCCCGCCGACCGTCAGCCTCAGCCCGTCCACGTCGTCGGCGGCCCGCACCGCGCCGGCCGGCAGGCCGACCGCCGCCGCCACGGACAGCGCGTCCGCCTTCCCCTGCGCGCCGGACGACTTCGGGTAGGCGAGGACCGTCTCCGCCGCGGGCGTCGCGTCCCGGGAGGCGGCGGCCCGGGTGAAGCCCTTGCCGCGCAGCGCCTCGGCGACCCCGCTGGCGCGGCCCTTCACCGCGTACTGCCCGTCCGTCCCGGTGCCGTTGACGACCGTGACGGCGAGGGAGGACGGCGCGGCGGCGGCCGGCCCGGTCTCCTTCGGCGCGGTGGACGGCTTCGCCGCCGCCGTCGAGGGGCCGCCGTTGCTGTCGAAGGGGATGTCCTCGCGGAGCATCCGCCAGATCCGCTGCGCGGACTTCTCCACGGGCAGCAGGTGCGCGCGGTTCTGGTGGTCCTCGACCGTCGGCAGCGTCGTCATGGTGATGCGGTTGGTGGGGACGTCCTTCAACTCCATGGCGAGGGCGAAGAGTTCGTCCACCGTACCGAGCTCCTCGGACACCTGCAGCGCCTTCGTCCCCGCCTCCGCGAGGTCCATGATCCGGCCGGTGTCCGTGAACGCGTTCTGTTCCTTGAGCTGGCGCAGCATCGCGTTCATGTACATGTGCTGGGCCTTGGCGCGGCCCTGGTCGTTGAAGAAGGCGTGCCGGGTGCGCAGCCACTGCAGCGCCTGCTCGCCCTTGACGTACGTCTCGCCCTTCCGCAGCTTCAGCCCGGAGCCGCCCGGGACCTGCGCGGTCGGCCGGTCCCACACGTTCGCCTTCACGCACACGGGGACGCCGCCGACCGCGTCGGCCATCCGCACCACGCCGGCGAAGTCGACCATCATCCAGTGGTCGATGTAGACCCCGGTCAGCTTCTCCCAGGTGGTGAGGGTGCAGCCGGGCCCGCCGCGCTGCAGCGACTCGGTGATGATCCGGTTGGTCGGCGGGTACTCCTCGCCCGTCTCGGTGTCCTTGCAGGCGGGGATGTCGACGCGGGTGTCGCGCGGGATGCTCACCACGGCGGCGCTCCTGCGGTCGGCGGAGACGTGCAGGAGCATCTGGACGTCGCCGCGCGGCTTGTCGCCGACGGTGTCCTTGGCGCCGCCGAGCGCCAGGTTCTCCTTGGAGTTACGGCCGTCCGCGCCGATCAGCAGGATGTTGAGCGGGGTGTTGCCGGACGCGTCGGGCGCGGCCTTCTGCACGCCGCTGTCGCCGCCGCTGCGGCCGCCGCTGCGGATGTTGCCGTTGAGGTGCTCGATGTAGAGGTACCCGGCGCCCGCGGTGCCCAATATCAGCAGCGACAGCAGCGAGGCGGCCCAGCGCAGCACCCGCCGCCTGCCGCTGCGGGCGCGCCGCTGAGGCGGCCGGCCCGCCCGGCGGCGGCCACCGCCGGCGCTCCGCGCGCCGCGCCCGGCCCCACCGCCCGGCCCGCCGTCCTTCCCCCCGTCCGGGGCGCCGCCGCCCGCGCGCCGGGCACCCCCGCGCCCGGTGCCGGCCGTCGTGCCCGCGCCCGTACCCCCGTCCGTCGCGACGGCGCCGTCGCCGCCGGTCCGGTCGTACGACGGGCCCGCTCCGTCGGGACCGTCGTCCCGCCCCGGGTCACGGGCGTCCCGGGCGTGCGGAACGCCGTCCCGCGTCCCCTCCCCACGCACGCTGCTGTGTCCCACCCACGTCTCCCCTGTTGATCAGGTCCGCGTCACTTCGCGCACACCTGTTTGTCCGCTGCCATCGCGCCCTCCGGCGCCTTCGCCGGTCCGGTGAGGGGGACGCCCGCGCCCTTGAAGTCCCTGCCGAGGGTGAGCGTCATCGGCTCGCGCTCCCCGGCGTCCTCCGCCCCCTGCTTCAGCGCCGTCGCGGGCAGGCCCATCAGGTCCGCGAGCGCGCGGGCCTGGTCCGCCTGGTTCGGCGCGAACTCCAGCGTCGTCTTCGCGATCTCCGCCGGGGCGTTCGCCTTGTTCGTCGACTTGAGGACGCCCGCCGAGTTCTGCAGCCAACTGATCGTCGACTGGGCCCCGCCGCGCACGCCGCTGCCGTTGTACACGTCGACCCGTACGTCGGCGGCCTTGGCGCGGGGGCCCTCCAGGAGCGCGGCCTGCGCCTCCTTGCGGGCGTTCTTGGCGTCCTTCTCCTTCTGCTCCACCTCGGTGAGCGAGATGTCGTTCTTGATGATGGAGAAGAGCGGCTCGGCCTTGGCCTCGTCGAGGACGACCGTCGCCTTGACCGTCTCGGCCGGGTTGTCGAGCACCGGGACCGTGGCGAAGGTGATGTTCTTCGGGTCGACCTTGGCGACCTCCATGCCCAGTTCCTGGAGCTTCTTGACACTGCCTATGCCGTCGTCGACGGTGAGCGCCTTCGTCGCCGCGTCCGCGAGGTCCAGCAGCTTCGACGGGCTGGTCAGCGTGTCGCTCGACTTCATCTTCCGGAACATCGAGCCCATGAACTGCTGCTGCGTCTGGATGCGGCTCAGGTCGCTCTTGTTGCCGAACGCCTGCCGGGTGCGGACGAACGCCAGTGCCTGCTCGCCCTCGATGACGCTCGTTCCGGCGGGCAGGTCCAGCCCGGACTTCTTGTCCTTCACGGGCTGCTCGACGCACACCTCGACCCCGCCGACGGCCGACGACAGCGTCTTCACGGCGTTGAAGTCGACCATCATGAAGTGGTCGATGGGGACGCCGGTGAGCTCGTGGACGGTGGCCATGGTGCACCCGGGGTTCCGGTCCATCTGGCCGAGGCTCGTGTTGAACCGCACGCCGCTCTGGGCGGGGATCTTCTTCTCCGTGCCGTCGTCGAGCTTCGTCGTGCACTCGGGGATGTCGGTGATCAGGTCGCGCGGGATGGACAGCGCCGTGGCGTTCGTCCGGTCCTTGGAGACGTGCAGGAGGATCGTCGTGTCGGCGTGTCCGGGGCTGTTCTTGTCGCCGTAGCCGGAGTTTCCGTCACCGGTGCGCTTGTCGGTGCCGATGACCAGGATGTTGATGGCCTGGTCCTTCTTGAAGCCGGTGCCGCCGCCCGCGCCCGCGACGTCGATGGTGCTGAGGTTCCCGTCGAGCCGCTCGTACAGGTAGTAGGCGACGGCACCGGTGGTGAGGAGGGCGAACGCGGTGACCCCGCCCGTCCACATGAGCGCCTTCTTCGTACGGGTCTTCCCGCCCTTCGCCTTCCCCCGGCGCCGGCCGGCCGCCGCCGGGGCCGCGGCGCGGCGTCCGCCGCCCTGCGCGGGCGGCTCGGTGGTCCGGCGCCTGCGCTGCCCGGGGACCTCCGCCGCACGGCGCCGGGGGCCCGCCGGCGACTTCTCGGCCGGGGCGGCCGGCGCGGCGGACGAGGACGGCGTACGGGCGGCCCGGCGCCCCTGGGCGGGCGGGGCCGCGGGGTGGGGGGCGGTGGAGGGTTGCTGCCCTTCGGAGTGGTCCAGTCGCAGTTCGTAGTTGCCTGTCTGCGGGTTCAGTACCCACTGGTCGGCGGGGTCGATGCCCTCCGCCCCTCCACGGCTGTGCGCGTCCACGGTCGCCTGAGTCCTCCGTCGGTGCCACGCGAGGCGCCCTCCCCCATCGGGCGCTCGGTCTTTCGATCCACGGGTGCGCGTCCTGCTCGGTCGCTCGCACCGGATCGCGTCACACTATCCGCCCAGTTCAGCGCCGGGCGACGTCCGTGACAAATTCCACGCCCCTTACAAGCGGGCATTCCGCCCAATCGTCATACTCCGTCGCCCCCGTCACGATTTTCCTCACACCTCCCCGCGGGCCCCCGACGGGCCCGCGCATCAAGGGCACGCGTTCGCGGCCGCATTGGTTCCGGTGAACGTGGGCACCGGGGCGGGGGCCCCGGAGGCCCTCGGCGAAGCGCCCGGCGCGGTGCCCGCCCCGGGGGTCCCGGAGGCCCCGGTCGGCCCCCCGGTCGCCGGTGCCGAGGGCGTCGCCCCGCGGCCGTCCCGCTCGGCGGCCGGGACGACCGCCACCGGCGCGTCCACGCGCAGCCGCTTGAACAGCAGCCCCGCGTCCGGCTGTACTAGTTCGTCCCTGTTCGGATTGGCGTGATACGGCTTCCGGGGAACCGTCAGGAACTGCACCTTTTCGGTGGGTACGCTGCGCAGCCGCCGCGCCAGGTCGTACAGGTCCTTCAGCGAGTTGAGCTCCGGGTCCGTGGTGAGCGCCTTGGTCGCCGCGTCCAGGACCGGGTACAGCCGGGCCGGGTTGAGCAGGACGCCGTTGCTCTGCATCTTGGTGACGAGCGCGCCGAGGAACTCCTGCTGCCGGCTCATGCGCTCCGTGTCGCTGCCGTTGCCGAGGGACTTGCGGGCCCGCACGTAGCCGAGGGCCTGCTCGCCGTCGAGCGTCTGCGGCCCGGCCGGCAGCTCCAGCTTGGCGTCCGGGTCGTCGATGGGCTCGCGGACGCACACCCGCACGCCGCCGACCGCGTCCACCATGTCCTTGAACCCCCGGAAGTCGACCACCACGTGGTGGTCGACGCGGATGCCGGTCAGCTTCTCGACCGTACGGACCGTGCACGCCGTCCCGCCCGCCTGGAACGCCAGGTTGAACTGGGCGAACCGCGGCGCGGACCGCTTGCCCGCGCTCGTGCGGCAGCCCGGGAGCTCCACCATCAGGTCGCGCGGGAGCGACACGGCCGTCACGCCGTGGCCGCGTGCCGACAGGTGCAACAGGATCGTCGTGTCGGACCGCTGCGTGCCCTGGTCCTGCCCGTACTCGGCGTTCTCCCCGGCCCGGGTGTCGGAGCCGATGAGCAGGATGTTCCTGCCGCCGCGCGGGACGGGCAGGGGGCGCTCCCGCTCGTAGCGCTTCAGCTCGGCCACCGCCGCCGCGTCGGTGGTGATGTTGCCGTCGAGCTTCCGGTACAGCCACCAGCCGGCGCCGGCCGCCACGAGGACGACGACGGACGAGCCCAGCGCCGCCCAGCGCAGCCACGTCGGCCGGTGTCCGGCCGAGGTGTCCGGGTCGGGGGGAGTGCCGGCGGTGTCCGTCACGTCGTCAGTCCGTCCTTAGAAGGCGTCGGCGGCACCCAGGGCGGCCGTCGCATGGTGAGACGGCCGAACCCCGCGCGGGGTTGTGCGCCCGGTGAGGCGTACCGCCGATGATGTACCGGACGGGACCCCGGAACCCGGCGGACTCGGCACGCGGTCCGCCGGACGGGTGGACGGCGGCGGGCCGGGGGTCCGGCCGCGCCGGCGGTGTCGGGCGGTGTCGTCCTGGCGGTGTCTGGCGGTGTCTGGCGGTGTCGGCCCGGTCGTGTCGGACGGCGTGGGCCCGGCCGCGTCAGGCGGCGTCGGCCCGGTCGGTGACGCGCTCGCTCCCGATCCGCGCGGCCAGCGCCTCGGGCGCCAGCCGGTCCAGGTGGCGGCACAGGACGACGGAGCCGCCCGCAGCCAGCGGCGCGTACAGCCCCGCGGCCACGCCCTCCCAGGAGTCCCAGGGCAGCCCGGACAGCAGCCGCGACCCGGGGCCGAGGCCGCGCCGCGCCGCGTCCGCGCGCGCCCGCTCGACGAGGGCGGCGCCCGTCAGCTCCGTACGGCCGCCCGAGGAGTCGCGTACGGCGAGGGCGGGGGCGTCCGGGTCGACGGGGGCGTACGGGGCGAACCGGTCGCCCTGGCTCGGCACCTCGACCGCGTAGTCGTCGTAGCCGGCGGGCGGCACGGGGAAGCGGCGGCCCAGCGGGGCGAGCGACAGGGCGAGGCGGCTGCCGGTGCAGGCCAGGCCCTCGTCGAGCCGGTCGGGGCCGGCCACCACGTGGTCCGCGCCGGCCGGGTCGCCGTCGAGGTCGGCCACCACGCCCACGGACGCGCAGGCGAGCAGCCAGACGGCGGTCTGCCAGTGCGCGGGCAGCAGCAGGGCGACCCGCTCGCCGGGCTCGGCGGAGAGCCCGTCCTGGAGCAGGTTCGCCGTCTTGGCCACCCAGTTGGCGAAGGTGGCCACCGAGAGTTCGACGCGCTCACCGGTGGCGTCGTCGTAGTACGTGACCAAGGGGCGGGCCGGGTCCGCGGCGAGCGCGGATCGCAGCAGGTCGGCGGGGGTGCGGTCGCTGGCGTTCACGCGGCCAAGGGTACGCGGGCGGGGCGGGCGCGGCGGGGCCGAGCGGGTGATCCCGTACGCCGGAAGGACCGATGGGGCGTCAGGGAAATCGAGAAGCGCAACTCCGGTGAAATGTCCACTATCTGGCTATGCGTTCCATTCGAGTTCCCTTGATCGGCGTAGCGGTCGCGGTCGCCACCGCCTCCGGCTCCGCCCTCGCACTGCCCCTGACCCTGTCCACATCGGCCGTCGCCGCGCCCGCGGCGGGCGACGTGCCGGATCCCGGTTCCACCCGCTCCCTGCCCCTCGTGCCGCTGCCCGACCCCGAGCGCAGCGCGCCCCCCGGCACCCGCGCCGCCCAGGGCCTGCCGCGCCGGGACGTCGAACCGTTCTCGATGGTCGGGGTCGTCTGGGACGAACCCGACGCCGAACTGCACGGCACCGTCCAGGTGCGCACGCGGTCCACCGCGACCGGCGCCTGGTCGGCCTGGCAGGACCTGGAGGCCCACCAGCACGACCACGGCGCCGACCCCGGTACGGCCGAAGCCCGTTCGGAGGCGGTGCGCGGCGGGACCGCGCCGCTGTGGGTGGGCGACTCGAACGGCGTCGAGGTGCGCGTACGGCCCGAGGCGCCCGAGACGTCCGAGGGGCGCGGTGCCGCGGCGCCGGCCCTGCCGCGCGGTCTGCGCGTCGAGCTGGTGCACCCGGGCGATGACCCGGCCGGTGCGGCGGAGCCCGGCGCCGGGGGCGCCGGACAGGGCCTGGACGCCGCGCCGCAGGACGACGCCCCGCACGACGACCCGGCAACGGACGAGGACCCCGACGACACGGACCCCGACGACACGGACCCCGACGATACGGACCCCGACGACGGTGACGACGGCGGCGGTGACGCCGATGGCGACGACGGTGACACCGACGGCGACGGTGACGACAGCGGTGACACCGACACCGACGACGGCGGTGACACCGACACCGACGACGGCGGTGACACCGACACGGACACCGACACCGACACGGATACCGACACCGACACCGACATGGACGAGGGTCCCACCGGGCCCGTGGAGGGTGATCAGGACGCCGGCGCGCTCACCCCGGAGGAGTCGGCCGCCTCGGCCGTCAACGCCGACCTCGCCCCCCTCGGCGCCACCGAGATCCCGGCGCTCTCCAAGGCCGAGACGGAGGCGGACCTCCCCAGCACCACCGCCGCCAAGCCGTACATCGGCGCGCGCCCGCGGATCGTCACCCGCAAGGGCTGGGGCGCCGACGAGAAGCTGCGCGAACCGAACTTCCTGTACACGAAGTCCGTCCAGGTGGCCTTCGTCCACCACAGCGCCACCGGCAACAACTACACCTGCGCCCAGGCCCCCTCCGTCCTGCGCGGCATCTACCGCTACCACGTCCAGAGCATGGGGTGGCGCGACCTCGGCTACAACTTCGCCATCGACAAGTGCGGGACCATCTACGAGGGCCGCGCGGGCGGCGTGGCCAAGCCCGTCCAGGGCGCCCACACCCTCGGGTTCAACACCAACACCACCGGCATCGCGGTGCTCGGCTCGTTCTCCTCCACCACCCCGCCCGCCAAAGCCGTCACCGCCGTCGCGAAGCTGACGGCCTGGAAACTGGGCCTCTACGGAAAGGACCCGCGCGGCAAGAGCACGCTGACGTCGGGCGGCGGAAACCGGTACAAGAAGGGCACGAAGGTTCAGTTCAACACCATCTCCGGACACCGCGACGGCTACTCCACCACCTGCCCCGGAGCCAAGCTGTACGGCAAGCTCGGCACGATCCGTGCCGCCTCCGCCGGCTACCAGGGCAGGCCCTGACCGAAACGCCGTGTCGGACCGTCCGTCCAGGTCTGCCTAGGATCTGCCTACACTGCCTGGTCGTGCCGATCATATGAGCGCTCCCCGGCCGGGGCCGGAGCGCCGGACCGGCCACCACCCCACGACCGGCCCAGCAGGAAGCAGAGACGACAGGTGACAGAAGCGATCCTCCTGGTCGGCGGCAAGGGAACCAGGCTGCGACCGGTGACGGTGAACACACCGAAGCCGATGGTCCCGGCGGCGGGCGTGCCGTTCCTCACGCACCAGCTCGCCCGGGCCCGCGCGGCCGGCGTCGAGCACATCGTGCTGGCGACCTCGTACCTGGCCGAGGTGTTCGAACCGTACTTCGGCGACGGGTCGTCGCTCGGGCTCCACCTGGAGTACGTCACCGAGGTGGAGCCGCTCGGCACCGGCGGTGCGATACGCAACGTCGCCCCGCGGCTCACGTCGGGGCCGGACGAGCCGGTCCTCATCTTCAACGGGGACATCCTCACCGGCCTCGACATCCGCGCCCTGGTCGACACCCACGAGACCTCGGGCGCCGACGTCTCCCTGCACCTGACCCGGGTCGAGGACCCGCGGGCGTTCGGGCTCGTCCCCACGGACCCCACCGGACGCGTCACGGCGTTCCTGGAGAAGCCGCAGACGCCGGAGGAGATCGTCACCGACCAGATAAACGCCGGCGCGTACGTGTTCCGCCGGTCCGTCATCGACACGATCCCCGCCGACCGGCCCGTCTCCGTCGAACGCGAGACGTTCCCCGGCCTCCTCGCGGACGGCGCCCACCTCCAGGGCATGGTCGACTCCACGTACTGGCTCGACCTCGGCACCCCGCAGGCGTTCGTCCGCGGCTCCGCCGACCTCGTCCTGGGGCGCGCCCCCTCCCCGGCCGTACCGGGCCGCTGCGGCGACCGCCTGGTCGTGGCCGGCGCGACCGTCGCGCCGGACGCCAAGCTCACCGGCGGTACGGTCATCGGAGAGGGCGCCACGGTCGGCGAGGGCGCCCGGATCGACGGCAGCGCCGTCATGGCGGGCGCGGTCGTCGAGCCCGGCGCGGTGGTGACCGACTCCCTCGTCGGCGAGGGCGCCCGGATCGGCGCCCGCACCGTGCTGCACGGCGCGGTGATCGGCGACGGCGCGCACGTGGGCGCCGACAACGAACTGCGCGACGGCGTCCGCGTCTGGTGCGGCGCCCGCCTGCCCGACGCGTCGGTGCGCTTCTCCTCCGACCAGTAGCCGGGCGCGTCCGGGGGGCCATGGCGTTACGGGGTGGTGAACCCGGGCGGGACGAGCCAGTAGCCGGTCGCCTCCGGGGGTTACGGCGTTGCGGGGTGGTGACCGGGGCGGAACGACCGGCAGCCGGACGCGTCCGGGGACTACCCTGTCGGAGACCCGACCCTGTCGGGGATCCGACCTTCCCGCACCACTGGAGCCCCCGTGGCCGGCCGCTACGCCCCCCGCCCCCGGCGCACCCCCGCGCCCGGCGGCCCGGGCGTACCCGCGGGCCCTCCCGGCACTTCCGGCCCTCCCGGGCGGCTGGGGGCGGCGGGGACGACGGCCGGGCACTCCACGCGCGTTCCGGCCCGGGCCCCGGGCCCGACGGGCGCCCCGGCGGCGCGGTCCCGGCGGCGCTGCTGGGTGCCGCCGTGGCCGTTGGACCTCGGGCTCACGCTGGGCCCGCTGCGGCGGGGCCCCGGCGACCCCACCTTCCGGGCCACGCCCGACGGCGCGTTCTGGCGGACGTGCCGTACGCCCGAGGGGCCCGGCACGCTGCGGATCACCGCGAGCGGCGGCGCCGTCGAGGCCGAGGCGTGGGGGAGCGGCGCGGACTGGCTCCTGGACCGGCTGCCCGTCCTGCTCGGCGAGCGGGACGACCCGGACGCGTTCACGCCCCGCCACCGCCTCCTCGCCCTGACCCGGCGGCGCCTCCCCGGCCTGCGGCTCGTACGCACCGGGCTGGTGATGGAGTCGCTGGTCCCGTCGATCCTGGAGCAGAAGGTCACGACGGACGAGGCGTACCGCGCGTGGCGACTGCTCGTGCGCCGGTACGGCGACCCCGCGCCCGGCGCCCCCGCCGCGCTCCGCCTCTCCGTGGTGCCGGAACCCCGCACGTGGGCGCTCGTCCCGTCCTGGGAGTGGCACCGCGCGGGAGTCGACGGCAAGCGCTCGGCGACCGTGCTCCGCGCCGTACGGGTCGCGCCCCGCCTGGAGGAGGCGGCCGGCATGGCGCCCGAGGACGCCCGGCGCCGGTTGGAGCTGGTCCCCGGCATCGGCCCGTGGACGTCCGCCGAGACGGTCCAGCGCAGCAACGGCGCGCCCGACGCGGTCACGACCGGCGACTACCACCTGCCCGGCATCGTCGGCCACGCCCTGGCCGGCCGCCGGGACGCGGACGACGCGGAGATGCTGGAGCTGCTGGAGCCGTACGCCGGGCAGCGGCACCGCGCCGCCCGGCTGATCCTGCTCAGTGGCCGCACCCCGCCCCGCCGCGCCCCACGCATGACACCGCGCGACATCGCCCCCCTCTGACCCGCCCCCCACCCGACCCCGCCCACGACGGACCGGCCGACCCCGCCCACGACGGACCGGCCCGCGCGGCCCGCGGGGCCTCACCGGACGGTGAGGAAGTCCTCCGGGTCCCGCTCCGGCCGGGGCTTCGCCGGCTCGGCGGGCCGACCGATCGCGACCGCGCCCATCGGGTCCCAGTCGTCCGGCAGGTCCAGCACCTCCCGCACCACGTCGCGGCAGAACATCGTCGACGACACCCACGCCGAGCCGAGCCGCTCGCCCGCCAGCGCCACCAGGAAGTTCTGCACCCCGGCGCCCGCCGCGACCACGAACATCTCCCGCTCGGCGGTGTCCCTGCGCGCGTCCCCGTAGTGGTGGGCGCCGGCCGTCACCAGGCACGGCACCACCAGGTACGGCGCGTTCCGCAGGACGTCGCCGCGGCGGACGCGCCGGGCGACGGACTCCTCGTCCCGCCCGTCCCGCCGCAGGTCGGCGATCCACGCCTCCCGCATCGCGTCCAGGAGCCGGGTCCGCGACGCGGCGCTCTCCAGCAGCACGAACCGCCACGGCGTCGTGTGGTGCGGCGCGGGCGCCGTCACCGCCGCGGCCACCGCGCGCCGTACGGCACCGGGGTCGACCGGGTCGTCGGTGAACGCCCGTACGGTGCGGCGCCGCGTGACCGCCTCGCGCACCGCCTCCGAGGTGCCGAGCCGGAACATGTCACTGCCCGCGTCGCGCACCAGCGCCCGCGCGCCCGGGTCGTCCTCACCGTCCCCGGCCACCAGGTGCGGCAGGCCGCGCACGACGGCGACGGGCCGCCCGGCGGCCTTGCCCTTGACCAGGTCGCCGGCGGCGGCCAGCTCGTCCGCACTGGCCACGACCGTCGCGACGAGCGGGTTGCCGTACGTGTCGGTGCCGCCCCGCAGGTCGTCCAGGACGCGCACACCGGCCGCGCCGATCGCGACGTCCGTGAGCCCGCTGCGCCAGGGCCGGCCGAACGTGTCGGTGACGACGACGCCGACGTCGACGCCGAGCAGGTCGCGCAGCCCGGCGCGGAGAGCGCGGGCGGACGCGTCGGGGTCCTCGGGCAGCAGCAGGACCGTCCCGGCGGGCGTGTTGGACGCGTCGACACCGGCCGCGGCCATCACCAGCCCGTTGCGGTTCTCGACGATCCGGAGCGTGCCGCGCCGGGCGACGGTCCGGACGGTCTCCGCGTCGATGGCCGCCTCGCGGTCCTCGGCGGCGACGACCCGCCCCTCCGCCTTGCTCACGACCTTGGACGTGACGAGGACGACGTCGCCGTCCGCGAGGTCCGGCTCGGCCGCGGCGATCAGCGCGGCCAGGTCGTCGCCCTTCGTGACCTCGGGGATCCCGTCCGGTGCCCACACCCGGTACGAGACGGTCATCCGCGCACCTCCTCGGCGAGGGCCAGCGCCTCGCGCGCCATCGCCGCGGCCGCGTCGACGTCGGTCATCAGCAGCGGAACGGACCGGCAGCGGATCCCCGCGGCCTCCACCTCCGCGATCGCGTCCGCGTCGACCGTGTCGACGAGCCAGCCGTCCAGCAGCCCCGAGCCGTAGTGCCGGGCGACCGCGGCGGCCGTCGCCTCCACGCCCACCGCCGCGAGGACCTTGTCGGCCATGCCGCGCACCGGCGCGTTCCCGACGATCGGCGACAGGCCCACGACGGGGACGCCGGCCTCCGCGACGGCCTCCCGGATGCCCGGCACGGCGAGGATCGTGCCGATGCTCACCACCGGGTTGGACGGCGGGAACAGCACCACGTCCGCCTCGGCGATCGCCTCCAGCACGCCGGGCGCGGGCTTGGCCTGCTCGGCGCCGACCGGCACGACCGCGTGCGCGTCGACGGAGGCGCGCAACTTCACCCAGTACTCCTGGAAGTGCACCGCCCGCCGTTCGCCGCCGATCTCGACCGCGACGTGCGTCTCGACCCGGTCGTCGGACATCGGCAGCAGCCGCACGCCGGGCCGCCACCGGTCGCACAGCGCCTCGGTGACGGCGCTGAGCGGGTAACCGGCGCCCAGCATCTGCGTACGGACGATGTGCGTGGCGAAGTCGCGGTCGCCGAGGCCGAACCACTCCGGTCCGACCCCGTACGCCGCGAGTTCGCCCTTGACCGTGAAGGTCTCGTCCGCACGGCCCCAGCCCTGCTCCTCGTCGATGCCACCGCCGAGGGTGTACATCACCGTGTCCAGGTCGGGGCAGACCTTCAGCCCGAAGAGATGGATGTCGTCACCTGTGTTGCCGATGACCGTGATGTCCGCGTCGGGCGCGGCCCGCTTGAGGCCGCGCAGGAAACGGGCACCACCGATGCCACCGGCCAGAACCACCATGCGCATGCGGGCAGTCTGTCAGGCGGGGACGACACTCCGGGCGCTCGGGGCGAAACTGTGGATAACTCCGGCCGTGTCGTGCATCGGCATGTCGGTGAGGCCCGGGAAGTAGAGGTGCAGACTGACGGCCGGTTCGAGCGAGTCGTTGACGAGCTCGTGCACCCGGCCGGGGGTGACGACCCGGCCCGGCGCCCCCTGCGCGCCCCCGGCGAGCGTCCGCACGCCCCCTTCCGTACGTTCCGTCAGCTCGCCCTCCAGCACGGTGAAGTAACCCGACGAACGGCCGTGGTCGTGCGGCCCCGTGCCCTGGCCGGGCAGCCACGACAGCAGCCACACCTCGTAGCCGGGCCCGGTGCGCAGCCGGCGGTACCAGCGGGTCGTGGCGTCGTACGCGACGAGCGGCGCCCACAGGGCGCGGTCGGCCGCGATGGAGCGGGCGAGACCGGCGAACTCCGCGACGGTGCTCGGGTGTTCCTTGGCAGGCTGGAGGAGGTGCTGGACGGCGAGGATGTCGCCGGCGATCTGGAGGTCGCTGTCGCTGTTCATGGGTGCTGGGTGTCCTCGGCGGAGCGGTTCGGCGGGTACGGGCCCGCGCGTGCGCCGGGGGAACGGGCGTGCGCGGGTGCGGCGTGGGACTCGCCTGGGGGAGGGGCTGGAGCGCTACGGCGTCAACAGCACGAACAGCAACAGCGCGCGTGGACAGCGCGCCGGAACCCACGGGCACCGTGGGTCGCGAGGAGCGCTGTGGTCGCTGGCATGCCCCCACGGTGGACCGGCCCGATTCCTCCTGTCAAATCGGTGACCGGTTCGGCGGCAGTGATTCACCTCATCCGGTCAGGGCGTCAGAAGAAAGGTTTGTGCTGGCGGGGTCCGGGACACATGGCGCAGGAACCACCCGCGCAAACACCGCCAGGGGTCCGTGACCCGGCTGTGATCCGGGTCGCTTCGCCGGCCCGATCGCAACAGGATCGCGGCCCGGATCGTCCTCCATGGCGAGGGGCGTCCGGCGGCGGAGCGCGGGACAGGCGGCGGGCAGTGTCTCATTTTTGCTGATTTGAACACTTTCCGCACCACCTTGGTTCCGCAGAGTGAATACCGGGCCCAATAGCAGATCTCAGCTTGACTGCCCCGGAGCTACACACTTGTAATTTCGCTCGTGTCGTTCGGCCGGAAATGGGAAACGGCGGCATCACGGGGACGTATAGAGACAGACGAGGGGCGCAGATGACCGAGTTGTTCCAGGAACTGCTGGTCGAGGACGCGGACGAGGAACTCGGCTGGCAGGAGCGCGCGTTGTGCGCCCAGACCGATCCCGAGTCCTTCTTCCCCGAGAAGGGCGGATCCACCCGCGAGGCCAAGAAGGTCTGTCTCGCCTGTGAAGTCCGCTCGGAATGCCTCGAATACGCACTCGCCAATGACGAGAGGTTCGGAATCTGGGGCGGCCTGTCCGAGCGCGAGCGCCGCCGCCTGAAGAAGGCCGCCGTCTGACCCTCCCCGCGGCCCCTGCGGCCCCCGCGGCCCGCAGGCGCCGTTCCCCTGCCCGCCGCCGCCCGACCGCGGAGACCACCCGCGCGTGCCCGCCCGACGGTCCGCCCCCTGTGCTCCGTCCACAGGCGGCGGACCGCTGCCGTGCCAGCCATTAGTGTGGAGCCCCGTCAAAGACGCTCCGACGCCCCGCGACGCGGGCGACCCCCTGGCCGGAGGGCCCGTACCCCGATGTCCGCCACCACAGCCGCGTTTTCCGCCGCTTCTCCGCCGCAGCCCGAGTTCCCGCGGCACGTCGTCACCGCCGTGATCGTCTCCCACGACGGGGCGCGCTGGCTGCCGGACGCCCTCGCCGGACTCCTCGGCCAGGAACGCCCCGTGCAGTACGCCGTCGCCGCCGACACCGGCAGCGCCGACGAATCCGCCCGGCTCGTCGGCGAGGCGATCGGCGACGACCGGGTCCTGCACCTCGCCCGCCGCACCGGCTTCGGCACCGCCGTCGAGGAGGCCGTCCGCACCGCGCCCCTCCTCGGCCCCGAGGACCTGCCCTACCTGAAGCGGCCCAGCGGCTGGGACCCCGTCAGCAGGACCTGGCGCGACGACGCCCACGAGATGCCCGACCTGCCGCACGGCGACCCGGTCCAGTGGCTGTGGCTCCTCCACGACGACTGCGCGCCCGCCCCCGACGCCCTCGCCGAACTGCTCCGCGTCGCCGACTCCGACGCGTACGCCGCGGTCATCGGCCCCAAGCTCCTCGGCTGGTACGACCGCAAGCAGCTCCTCGAAGTCGGCGTCACCATCGCCAACAGCGGCCGCCGCTGGACCGGCCTCGACCGCCGCGAACAGGACCAGGGGCAGCACGACCAGATCCGCCCCGTCCTGTCCGTCTCCAGCGCCGGCATGCTCATCCGCCGCGACGTCTTCGAAGAACTCGGCGGCTTCGACCGCCGCCTGCCCCTCATGCGCGACGACGTCGACCTGTGCTGGCGCGCCCACGCCGCCGGCCACCGCGTCCTCGTCGCCCCCGACGCCGTCCTCCGCCACGCCGAGGCCGCCTCCCGCGAGCGCCGCACCGTCGACTGCGCCGGCCGCTCCGTCGCCAACCCGCACCGCGTCGACAAGGCGGGCGCCGTCTACACCCTCCTCGCCAACGCGCGCGCGGCCGCCCTGCCGTACGTCCTCGTCCGCCTCGTCGTCGGCACCCTCCTGCGCACCCTCGCCTACCTCGTCGGAAAGGCCCCCGTCCAGGCCGTCGACGAGGTCATGGGCCTGTGCGGCGTCCTCCTCCGCCCCGAGCGGATCGTCGCCGCCCGCCGCAGACGCGCCTCCCGCGCCGCCGACCCCGCCGAGCTGCGCCCCCTCTTCCCGCCGCCCGGCGCCACCGTCCGCGCCACGGTCGAACAGGTCGCCTCCAACTTCGGCGGCACGGACGCCGACGCCGGCGGCTCCCGGCACGGCGCCGTCGAGTCCGGCCCCGGCGGCGACGACGCCGACTACCTGGAGATCGAGCAGTTCGCCCGGCTCAAGAAGATCGCCCGCAAACCGGGCCCCGTCCTCTTCGCCCTGCTCCTGCTCGTCTCCCTGATCGCCTGCCGCGGCCTCTTCGGCGGCGGCTCCCTCGCCGGCGGCGCCCTGCTGCCCGTCCCCGACGGCGTCGGCGACCTGTGGAGCCGGTACGCCGACGCCTGGCACCCCCTCGGCACCGGCGGCACCCAGAGCGCCCCGCCCTACCTCGCCCTGCTCGCCGCCCTGTCCGGCCTGTTCCTCGGCTCCACCGGCTTCGCGCTCACCCTGCTGCTGGTGTGCTCCGTACCGCTCGCCGGCTTCACCGCGTACTTCGCCTCCCGCCCCCTCGTCGAGTCGCGGCTCCTGCGCGCGTGGGCCGCCGTCGCCTACGCCTTCCTGCCCGCCGCGACCGGCGCCCTCGCCACCGGCCGTCTCGGCACGGCCGTCCTCGCGGTCCTGCTGCCCCTCATGGCCCGCGCCGCCGTCGCCGCGTACGGGCTGCGCGGCGGCGGGACCGGCGCCCCCCGCGGCAGTTGGCGCGCCACCTGGGCGTACACGCTCCTCCTCACCGTCACGACGGCCTTCACGCCCGTCGTCTGGCCGCTCGCCGCCGTCCTCGGCGTCGCCGCCCTCGTCCTGCGCCGCGACGACATCACCGCGTACGGGCTGCGCCTCCTCGCCGTGGCCGGCACCCCGCTGCTCGTCCTCGCCCCCTGGTCGCTGTCCCTGCTGACCGACCCGGCCGCCTTCCTCAAGGAAGCCGGTACGGAGATCCGCACGGGACCGGCCTCCGCGCTCGACCTGCTCGGCGCCAGCCCCGGCGGCCCCCGCACGGTCGGCGGCCTCGTCCTCCTCGGCCTCGTCCTGGCCGCCCTCGCCGCCCTGCTCCGCGCGGAGCGCCGGTTCGCCATCCGCAGCGCCTGGGCCGTCGCCCTCGTCGCCCTCCTCTTCGCCGTCCTCACCAACGGCTCCGGCGACCGCGCCACCGGCTGGGCCGGCCCCGCCACCCTCGTCTACGGCCTCGCCCTCCTCGCCGCCGGCGTGCTCGGCGCCGAAGGCGGCCGCACCCGCGTCGCCGCGCAGAGCTTCGGCTGGCGCCAGCCCGTCGCCGCCCTCGTCGCCCTCGCCGCCGCCGTCGGCCCCCTGGTCTCCGCCGCCAACTGGATGATCGGCGGCGCCGCGGGCCCCCTGGAGCGCCGCGACCCCGTCCAGGTGCCCGCGTTCGTCGCGGAGGAGAGCATCACCCGCGACCAGCCCCGCACCCTCGTCCTCGACGGCTCGTCAGCCGCCAAGGTCACCTACGCCCTCGTCCGCGGCTCCGGCGCCCGCCTCGGCGACGCCGAACTGACCGCCGCGGGCGGCAGCGACCCGCGCCTCGACAAGGTCGTCGCCCACCTCGTCGCCGGCTCCGGCGCCGACCAGACCGCCGAGCTCAGCGGCTTCGCCATCCGCTACGTGCTGGTACGCGACGGCGCGCCCCGCGAGATGGGCCGCGTCCTCGACGCGACACCCGGCCTCAGCCGGCTCAGCCAGCGCGACGGCAGCGCCCTGTGGCGCGTCGACCGCCAGGTCGCCCGCGCCGTCGTCGTCCCCGCCGCGGCCGGCGCCGCCGGGAGCGCCGAGGCGGCCACCGAACCCCTCCCCGTCGGCTCCGGCCCCGTCGAGGCGCACAGCGACATCCCCGCCGGTGGCGAGGGCCGCGTCCTGCGCATCGCCGACCGCGCCGACGACGGCTGGCAGGCCACCCTCGACGGCAAACCCCTGGAGAAGACCACCGTCGACGGCTGGGCGCAGGGCTTCGAGCTGCCCGCCCAGGGCGGCCGCCTCGACCTGACCTACGACGCGCCGCTCACCCACACCGCGTGGATCTGGACCCAGTGCGCCCTCGCCGTCGTCCTGCTCGTCCTCGCCCTGCCGGGCCGCCGCCGCGACATCGACGACGACCTGCCCGAGGAGGTCGCCCCGGTCGTCCCGGCCCAGGACGCGACGGGCGACGGGCGCCGCGCGCGCAGGCTCCGCGCCGCGGCCGCCGACGCGGACGCCGCCCCCGCCCCCGTACCGGACCCGGCGTCCGACACCGACGCCGATCCGTACGCCATGCCCGCCCCGCGGACCCCGCCCCAGGGGCGGCCCGGCACCGACTGGCCCGACACGCCGCCCGTCCACCCCGCCGAGCAGGGGTACGGCGAGCAGCAGCCGTACGGGCACTACGGCGACCAGGACCACGGGCAGCAGGCGCCGTACGGCGAACAGCCCCACGGCCGGCCGTACGACCAGCCCTACGACGGGACCCCGTACCAGCAGGACCCGTACCAACAGGACCCGTACGACCCGGCCGCGTACACCGGGGGGTACGACCAGCAGCCGTACCCGTACCAGCAGCAGAGCCCGTACGACCCGTACGACCCGTACGGCTACGAGAACGAGCAGCGTCCCGACGGGAGCAGCCACCAGTGAACCGCAGCGCCCTCTCCCTCCTCGCGGCCGCGACCGCTCTCGCCGCCCTCACCGGCCTCGCCGCCCTGACGTCCCCCGGCGCGGACGGCTCCGCCCCGGCGGCCGGCGCGGCGCCCGCCAGGCTGCCCGTCGAACGCAGCAGCCTCCTGTGCCCGGCACCGAGCTCCTCCGAGGTCGCCGAGACGACGTACACCTCGTTCACGCCCGCCACCACCGGCGACGCCGGCAAGCCCGGAGCGGGCGCCCCGGCCGGCAAGGACGCGCTGCCGGACAAGGCCGAGCTGAAGCCGTCCGCCGCCACGCAGGAAACGACGACCGTCGCCCCGAAGAAGGACGACGGGAACAGGGACGAGAAGGCGCGGAAGGACGAGAAGAAGACCGCGGCGGCCGCGAGGAAACCGGCCGCGGACAAGGCCGTCATCACCGCCACCACCCCCGGAACGCCCGTGGCGGCGGAGGCGAACGGCGCCGAGGTGCCCGCCCTCGTCGGCGTCGCCTCCGGCCGGCTCGCCCCCGGCTGGACCACGCAGCAGACCACCGTCGTCCCCGCCGGGGGCGCCCGCGGCCTCCTCGGCGTCACCTGCACGCCCCCCGACACGGACTTCTGGTTCCCCGGCACCTCCACCGCCGAGAACCGCCGCGACTACGTCCACCTCACCAACCCCGACGACACCGCCGCCGTCGTCGACATCGAGCTGTACGGGCCCGAAGGCGCCCTGAAGTCGCAGCTCACCGACGGCATCCCGGTCCCCGCCCGGTCCAGCGTCCCCGTGCTGCTGTCCACGCTCACCGCGGACCCGGCCACCTCCGACGTCACCGTCCACGTCACCACCCGCAGCGGCCGCGTCGGCGCGGTCATCCGCTCCGCCGTCGACCAGCTCGGCAGCGACTGGCTGCCGGCCTCCGCCGACCCCGCCCCCTCCCTGGTCCTCCCCGGCATCCCGGCGGACGCCACGTCCGTGCAGCTCACGGCGTACGCGCCCGGCGAGGACGACGCCGAGCTGAAGATCCAGCTCGCCGGCGCCACGGGCACCATCACCCCCGCCGTCCAGCAGACGATCCGCGTGAAGTCCGGGATGACGGCCTCCGCCGACCTGAAGGACCTCACCAGCGGCGAGGCCGGCGCCCTGCTGCTGACCCCGGCCCAGGCGGGGCGCGCCACCCCCGTCGTCGCCGCGCTGCGCGTGGTGCGCGGCTCCGGCGAGAAGCAGGAGGTCGCCTTCATCCCGGCCACCGGCCCGGTGGGGGAGCGGGCGACCGTCGCCGACAACCGCGCCAAGGGCACCACCCTGTCGCTGACCGCGCCCGGCAAGACCGCCGAGGTCCGCGTCACCGCCTCCCCGGGCACCGAGGGCGGCACGCCGGCCACCAAGACGTACACCGTCAAGGCCGGCACGACCCTGGCGGTCGCCCCGCCCGTACCCGCCGGTCTCAAGGGCTCCTACGCCCTGACCGTCGAGACCCTGTCCGGCGGCCCCGTCCACGCGGCCCGCATGCTGGCGCTGCCGCAGGACGGCATCGCGATGTTCACCCTGCAGACCTTCGCCGACGACCACGCGAAGGTGGCCGTGCCGGAGGCGGAACAGGACCTCGCCGTCCTGGAGGAGTAGACGAGCAGGCGGACCCGGCCCGGCACGCCCGCACGGGCTCACCGGCTCCCGGGGCCGGCCGCCGCCGGTTCAGTCCTGCCCGTAGCGCGGGTCCACCGACTCGGGCGCCAGGCCCAGCAGCTCGGCGACCTGCTCCACCACGACCTCGTGCACCAGCAGCGCCCGCTCGTCCCGGCTCTTGGCCCGCAGCTCCACGGGCCGCCGGTACACGACCACGCGCGCGTGCCGGTCCCGTGTCGCCGGCGCCGAACTGCCCAGCGGCACGGAGTCGTCCTGCGGCGCCGGCACCTCCAGCACCATGAAGTCGACCTCGGCGAGCTGGGGCCACCGCCGCTCCAGCCGCTCCACGGAGTCCTGCACCAGGTCACGGAAAGTGTCCGCCCGCGTGGCGGACAGGGGAACCTGGGGCGGTGCCACGGGGCCGCGCATCCCCCGGCCGTGGCGATCACGGCGGCGCGGTCGCGGATCGGTCGGGCGGGCTGCTCCTGGACTGTCCATCACCTGACGCAGCGTAGTCCGCCCGGAGGCGCGGCGTTGCCCGTCCGGCCCCGCGCCCCGGCATGTCGCCGGGTGGGTGTTCCAGCCACGCGGGGGCGTGTTCCGGCACCCTTGCCGGATCGACCTGCCCGTGGGAAATGACCGGATTCGTTCGCCGAACCGCCCGCCCGGACGACCGCCCCGCCCGTCCCCGGGCCCCCTCCGCCCCCTCCCCGCGCAGGTCACGGCGGCCCACCGAAACCCCTCTGTGCCCGACGTCACACCGCGACACGGGCGAGTGACCTGGTGGAGAGTCGTCGCGGCCCGCTCAAGAGTGCGGTACCGTCCAACGTCGTGAGCCCTGTACGTCGCTGTTCGCGCACCGCGTGCGGCCGCCCTGCCGTCGCGACACTGACGTACGTCTATGCCGACTCGACCGCGGTCCTCGGCCCGCTCGCCACCTACGCGGAACCCCACTGCTACGACCTGTGCGCCGAGCACAGCGAGCGCCTCACCGCGCCCCGCGGCTGGGAGGTCGTCCGGCTGTCCGACGCCTCCGGCCCCACCCGCCCCAGCGGCGACGACCTGGAGGCCCTCGCCAACGCCGTGCGCGAGGCGGCCCGCCCCCAGGAGCGCGCGGTCCAGGCCGAGGGCAAGGGCGGCGCCCGGCCCGGCGACCCGGTCGAGGTCGGCCGCCGCGGCCACCTCCGCGTGCTGCGCTCCCCCGACTCCTGACACCGCGCCCGGGACCGACTCCTGACGCCGCGCCCGGGACGCCCCGGCCCCGGTGCCGTCCGGCCGTCCGCCGCCGCCGACGACGCCCCGTAGGTCCCTCCGCACGTTCCCGTCACCTCTGCGGGTAGCTTGTGTACCCCACACAGGCTCGCAGGAGGTTGGTCAGTGACTGCTGATCTGTCGCAGATCGTCAAGGCGTACGACGTCCGCGGAGTGGTGCCGGATCAGTGGGACGAGGCGCTCGCCGAGCTGTTCGGCGCGGCCTTCGTCCAGGTGACCGGTGCCGACGCGATCGTCGTCGGCCACGACATGCGCCCGTCGTCCCCCGGCCTGTCCGGTGCCTTCGCGCGCGGAGCCGCCGCCCGGGGCGCCGACGTCACCCTCATCGGACTGTGCTCCACCGACCAGTTGTACTTCGCCTCCGGCCACCTGGGCCTGCCGGGCGCCATGTTCACGGCGTCGCACAACCCGGCCCAGTACAACGGCATCAAGATGTGCCGCGCCGGCGCCGCCCCCATCGGCCAGGACAGCGGCCTCGCCGACATCCGCGCCCTCGTCGAGACGTGGCGGGACTCCGGAGCGCCCGCCCCGGCCGCCACCCCCGGCGAGATCACCGAGACGGACACCCTCACCGCCTACGCGGACCACCTGAAGTCCCTGGTCGACCTCACGTCCATCCGTCCCCTGAAGGTCGTCGTCGACGCGGGCAACGGCATGGGCGGCCACACGGTCCCCACCGTCTTCGAGGGCCTGCCCCTGACGCTCGTCCCCCTGTACTTCGAGCTGGACGGCACGTTCCCCAACCACGAGGCCAACCCGCTCGACCCCGCCAACATCGTCGACCTCCAGCAGCGCGTCCGCGCCGAGGGCGCCGACCTGGGCCTGGCCTTCGACGGCGACGCCGACCGCTGCTTCGTCGTGGACGAGCGGGGCGAGCCCGTCTCCCCGTCCGCGATCACCGCGCTGGTCGCCGCCCGCGAGCTGGCCAAGCACTCCGGCGGAACGGTCATCCACAACCTGATCACGTCGCAGTCCGTCCCCGAGGTCGTCCGCGAGAACGGCGGCACCCCCGTCCGCACCCGCGTCGGCCACTCCTTCATCAAGGCCGAGATGGCCCGCACGGGCGCGATCTTCGGCGGCGAGCACTCCGCGCACTACTACTTCCGCGACTTCTGGAACGCCGACACCGGCATGCTCGCCGCGCTCCACGTCCTCGCCGCGCTCGGCGGCCAGGAGGGCACGCTGTCCGCGCTCGTCGCCGAGTACGACCGCTACGCGGCCTCCGGCGAGATCAACTCCACCGTCACCGACCAGGCCGCCAGCACCGCCGCCGTACGCGGGGCCTTCGCGTCCCGCGAGGGCGTCACCGTCGACGAGCTCGACGGCCTCACCATCAGCGGCGACGGCTGGTGGTTCAACCTCCGGCCGTCCAACACCGAGCCGCTCCTCCGCCTCAACGTCGAGGCCAAGGACGAGGCCACCATGGCCGAGGTCCGCGACGAGGTCCTCGCCCTCGTCCGCGCCTGACCGGCCTCCGCCCCACGGGCCTCCGCCCCACCGGCCACCGCCCTATGACACCCGGCCCCGGCGCCCGCCCCCGGCACCGGCGCCCGTCCCGCACCCACGCGGACGGGCGCCGGCACCGGGCGGCACCTCCAGGCATCCCGCCCCCGCGGGCGCCCGCGTCCCGGCCTCCCGCCGACCCGACGCCCTCCGCTCCCCGGCGGTAGGCTGACGACGCCAGGAAACCGCAGCACACCGCGACACCGCGCCGGACCGGTCGGACCCACACCCCGGCCCCGCCGGCGCCACGAACGCACCCGAAGGGAACCGCTCCATGCCGCTCGAAGCCGGCCTCCTCGACATCCTCGCCTGCCCCGCCTGCCGCGCCCCCCTCAGCGACCGCACGGCCGACGAGACCCCCGAGCTGGTCTGCACGAGCGACGACTGCGGCCTCGCCTACCCCGTACGGGACGGCATCCCGGTACTCCTCGTCGACGAGGCCCGCCGCCCCGTCTGACCCCCACGCCCGGCGACATCCCGCACCGGCGATCGGAGATCCCGCCCATGCTCGACGACTCGTTGCTCGACGCTCCTGAGGGACTGGCCCGGGCGGACCGCCGCGGACTCCTGCGCGGCGCCGCCGAATCCGGTGCCCGGGTACGCACGGCCGCCCGGCACGCGGCCGAGGCCGGCATCACCGCCCTCCAGCCGGAAGGGCGCCCCCGTACCGTCCTCGTCGCCGGCACCGGTACGGCGGCCACCGGAGCCGCCGACCTGATCTCCGCCCTCGCCGGGGCCTCCGCGCCCGTCATCCGGCTGTGCCCCACCGGCGTCGCCCCGGCCGCGGGCGCGCTCCGCTGGACCCTCCCGGGCTGGGCCGGCGCCGTCGACCTGCTGCTCATCCCGACCAACGACGGCTCCGAACCCGGTCTCGCCACGCTCGCCGAGCAGGCGTACCGCCGCGGCGTCACCGTCGTCGCCGTCGCCCCGCGGCGCTCGCCCATCGCGGAGGCCGTCGGCAACACCCACGGCCTCGTCGTCCCCATGGCGACCGCGCCCCACGAGCTGTACGACGAACCGCAGGCCGCCGGCCCCGGCGCCCTGTGGGCGCTGTTCACCCCGCTCCTCGCCCTCCTCGACCGCGTCGGCCTGTTCACGGCCCCCGCCGGCACGCTGGAGACGGTCGCCGACCGCCTCGACCGCACCGCCGAACGCTGCGGCCCCGCCGTCGCCACGTACAGCAACCCGGCCAAGACCCTCGCCGCCGAACTCTCCGACGCGCTGCCCCTCATCTGGACCGAGGGCACCGCCGCCGCGCCCGTGGGCCGCCGCTTCGCCGCCGTCCTCGCCGAGCTCGCCGGCCGCCCCGCTCTCGCCGGGGAGCTCCCCGAGGCGCTCGCCGCCCACAGCGGCCTCCTCGCCGGCGACTTCGCCGGGGGCGCCGACCCCGACGACTTCTTCCGCGACCGCGTCGAGGACCCGCAGGCGCTGCACGCGCGCGTCGTCCTCCTTCGCGACCGCCCCGCAGACGTCGGCGGCCTCACCGCCGCCCCCGCCGCCCGCGAGCTCGCCCTCGCCCACGACACGCCCTTCAGCGAGTTGGAGCCCGAGGAGGGCAGCAACCCCCTCGAAGCCCTCGCCGAACTCCTCGCCGTCACCGATTTCGCCGCCTGCTACCTCGCCCTGGCCTCCGGCCGCCGCCTCTGACCCCGCCCGGCCGCCGCCCCGCGACCGCCCCGCCCGGAACCCCGAGCCCCGGACCCTCCGAGCCCGGACCCGGACCCTCCGAGCCCGAATCCGCCCCGCCCCCCCCGGACCGCCGCGCCCCGGCCGCACCCGCCGCCGCCCGCACACGGAAAGCCCGCCGCCCATGGACCGCCTCTCCACCACCGTCCGCCCCTACGCCTGGGGCTCCACGACGGCCATCCCGGAACTGCTCGGCACCGCCCCCACCGGCGAGCCCCAGGCCGAGATGTGGATGGGCGCCCACCCCGGCGCACCCTCCCGCATCACCCGCCCCACCCCCGAAGGCGCCCGCGAACAGCCGCTCGACGAGGTCATCGCCGCCGACCCCGACAAGGAGCTCGGCCCCGCCACCGTCACCAGGTTCGGCCCCCGCCTGCCCTTCCTGCTGAAGATCCTCGCCGCTGCGGCCCCCCTCTCCCTCCAGGTCCACCCCGACCTCTCCCGGGCCCGGGCCGGCTACGCCGCCGAGGAACGCGCCGGCATCCCCCTCGACGCCCCGCACCGCACCTACAAGGACCCGAATCACAAACCCGAACTCATCTGCGCCCTCACCCCCTTCGAGGGCTTCTGCGGCTTCCGCGACCCCGCCCGGACCGCCGACCTCCTCGCCGCCCTCGACGTCGACTCCCTCAAGCCGTACGTGGACCTCCTCCACGCCCACCCCGAGGACGCCGCCCTCCGCGAGGTCCTCACCGCCGTCCTCACCGCCGATCCCGACGGCATCGCCGCCACCGTCCACGACACCGCCGCCGCCTGCGCCCGCCTCGGCGGCGCCCACGCCCCGTACGCCACCCTCGCCCACCACTACCCCGGCGACCCCGGCGTCCTCGCCGCCCTCCTCCTCAACCACGTACGGCTCCAACCCGGCGAAGCCCTCTACCTCGGCGCCGGCGTCCCCCATGCCTACCTCGGCGGCCTCGGAGTCGAGATCATGGCCAATTCCGACAACGTCCTGCGCTGCGGCCTCACCCCCAAGCACGTCGACGTCCCCGAACTCCTCCGCGTCGTCCGCTTCGAGGCCGGCGACCCCGGCGTCCTGCGCCCCGAGGCGTCCCCCTCCGGCGAGGAGGTGTACGACGCCCCCGTCGACGAGTTCCGCCTCTCCCGGTACGTGCGCCCCGAAGGCGCCGCCCCCGCCGACCTCACCGCCCCGACCCCGCAGATCCTCCTCGCCACCGCCGGCACCCCGCGCCTCGGCGACCTCACCCTCGCCCCCGGCCACTCCGTCTTCGTCCCGGCCGGGGAGGCCGTCGAACTGTCGGGTGTCGGCACTCTCTTCAGGGCCACGGCGATGCCCTGATCCACCGCCGCCATCCGGTGCTGCAACAATGTCCCGCCGTACAGAACCGGCCGAACCCACGAACCCACCGGGGACCAGCGAAGGGACAGGACACGCATGAGCGCGTCAGGCGGAACCAAGGCGATCGTGGCAGCACTCGTCGCCAACCTCGCGATCGCCGCGAGCAAATTCGTGGCGTTCGTCTTCAGTGGCTCGTCGTCGATGCTCGCCGAATCGGTGCACTCACTCGCCGACTCCGGCAACCAGGGGCTCCTGCTCCTCGGAGGGAAGAAGGCCCAGCGCGAGGCGACCCCCCAGCACCCCTTCGGCTACGGCCGCGAGCGGTACATCTACGCCTTCCTCGTCTCCATCGTCCTCTTCTCCGTCGGCGGCATGTTCGCCCTCTACGAGGGCTACGAGAAGATCAAGCACCCCCACGAGATCGAGGCGTGGTACTGGCCCGTCGGCGTCCTCGTCTTCGCGATCATCGCCGAGTCGTTCTCCTTCCGCACCGCCATCAAGGAGTCCAACGAACTCCGCGGCAAGCGCTCCTGGAAGGAGTTCGTCCGCACCGCCAAGGCGCCCGAACTGCCCGTCGTCCTCCTGGAGGACCTCGGCGCCCTCATCGGCCTGATCCTCGCCCTCGTCGGCGTCAGCCTCGCCCTCGTCACCGGCGACGGCGTCTGGGACGGCATCGGCACCCTGTGCATCGGCGCGCTGCTCATCCTGATCGCCATCGTCCTCGCCGTCGAGACCAAGTCGCTCCTCCTGGGCGAGTCCGCCGGCCTCGACGAGGTCCGGAAGATCGAGGAAGCCCTCGTCGACGGCACCACCGTCACCAGCGTCATCCACATGCGCACCCTCCACCTCGGCCCCGAGGAACTCCTCGTCGCCGCCAAGATCGCCGTCGAGCACGACGAGACCGCCGCGCAGGTCGCCGCCGCGATCGACGCCGCGGAGGGGCGCATCCGCGCCGCCGTCCCCATCGCCCGGGTCATCTACCTGGAGCCCGACATCCTCCGCGCCACCCGCTGAACGCCCACCGCACCACCCCGCCGGCCCGCCCGGCATCCGAAGGCCCCGGCCCCCCGCCGGGGCCTTCGGCTTCCGCCCCTCCCGCGCGACGGCCGGAACCCGCCCCCGGCGGACTTGAAGACCGCGCACCCGATCGGTGTAGATTCGAATACCGAGCCAGACGTCGCTGCTGATGGCGGTCGGGCGGTCCCGACGGACCGGCCGAGGGAGAGAGGGCCTCCGACGACTGCACCGCGCGTGCCCGGGCATCCTTGTGTCCGCCGGCGCGGAGCCAGCCGTACCCACCTCGACCCGACAACGAGGAGCAGCACGAAATGACGACTGTCGACAACCGACAGGACTTCAAGGTCGCCGACCTCTCCCTGGCCGAGTTCGGCCGCAAGGAGATCACCCTCGCCGAGCACGAGATGCCCGGCCTGATGGCGATCCGCAAGGAGTACGCCGACGCCCAGCCCCTGGCCGGCGCCCGCATCACCGGCTCCCTGCACATGACCGTGCAGACCGCCGTCCTCATCGAGACCCTCGTCGCCCTCGGCGCCCGGGTCCGCTGGGCCTCCTGCAACATCTTCTCCACGCAGGACCACGCCGCCGCCGCCGTCGCCGTCGGCCCCGACGGCACCCCGGACGACCCGAAGGGCGTCCCCGTCTTCGCCTGGAAGGGCGAGACGCTGGAGGAGTACTGGTGGTGCACCGAGCAGGCCCTGACCTGGCCGGACAGCTCCACCGGCGGCCCCAACATGATCCTCGACGACGGTGGTGACGCCACCCTCCTCGTCCACAAGGGCGTCGAGTTCGAGAAGGCCGGCCAGGCCCCGGACCCGTCCACCGCGGACAGCGAGGAGTACGGCCACATCCTCCGCCTCCTCAACCGCACCCTCGCCGAGGACCCGCAGAAGTGGACCCGCCTCGCGTCCGAGATCCGCGGCGTCACCGAGGAGACCACGACCGGCGTCCACCGCCTGTACGAGATGCACCGCGACGGCACGCTGCTCTTCCCGGCGATCAACGTCAACGACGCGGTCACCAAGTCGAAGTTCGACAACAAGTACGGCTGCCGCCACTCCCTGGTCGACGGCATCAACCGCGCCACCGACGTCCTGATCGGCGGCAAGGTCGCCGTCGTCTGCGGCTACGGCGACGTCGGCAAGGGCTGCGCCGAGTCCCTCCGCGGCCAGGGCGCCCGTGTCATCGTCACCGAGATCGACCCCATCTGCGCCCTCCAGGCGGCGATGGACGGCTACCAGGTCACCACCCTCGACGAGGTCGTCGAGACCGCCGACATCTTCATCACCACCACCGGCAACCGTGACATCATCATGGCCTCGGACATGGTCAAGATGAAGCACCAGGCCATCGTCGGCAACATCGGCCACTTCGACAACGAGATCGACATGGCCGGCCTCGCCAGGATCCCCGGCATCGTCAAGGACGAGGTCAAGCCGCAGGTCCACACCTGGACCTTCCCCGACGGCAAGAAGATCATCGTCCTGTCCGAGGGCCGCCTGCTGAACCTGGGCAACGCCACCGGCCACCCGTCCTTCGTGATGTCCAACTCGTTCGCGGACCAGACCCTGGCCCAGATCGAGCTCTACACGAAGCCGGAGCAGTACCCGACCGACGTGTACGTCCTGCCCAAGCACCTCGACGAGAAGGTCGCCCGCCTCCACCTGGACGCGCTCGGCGTCAAGCTCACCACGCTCCGCCCGGAGCAGGCCGACTACATCGGCGTCAAGGTCGAAGGCCCGTACAAGCCGGACCACTACCGCTACTGACCGGCCCCGCGACCGCCCCGCGGCCGCACCGGCAGCAGGTACCCAGGCAGGCCCCCGCACCCCCGTGCCGGGGGCCTGCCCCGTACCCGGCCGGCCCGACCACCGCTCAGCGGCGGCGCCGAGACCCCGACCAGAACCCCGAGGACCCATGCCCCGAGGCCGCTATTCGCTCCACGATCCGCACGACCGCACCCCCCTCGGCGAAGAACACTTCCACTGCGCGCCCGGCCCCTCCGGCTGGCGCTACGTCTCGCAACGGACCACCCCCTCCGGCGACCACGCCGGCTCCGTCGACCTCGCCCTCGACGACCTCGGCCGCCCCATCCGCCTCGAACTCCACGCCGGCGCCTGGCAGGTACGCGGCGCCGCCCTCGACGGCGTCACCTGGGTCCGCACCGACCCGACCGGTTCGCACGCCGCGGAAGGCAACGTGCGCGCCCACGCCTTCACCGGCAGCTCCCCCGCCTTCCTCGTGGCCCTCACCCGGCTCCTGCGCCTCACCCCCCGTTCCGGCTCGACCCGCGTCCGCCTCGTCGCCTTCACGGACCCGGTCCTCGCCCCCCTCACCGTCGACCAGTCCTGGGCCCTGGTGAACAGTGAAACGCACACCACTGACAACGGCCCCCTGACCGTGGACGAGTACCAGGTCACCGCCCTCGACACGGGCGAGCGACACGGCGTCCACATCGCCGGCGACGTCGTCCTCGCGGCCCCGGGCGTCGAGCTCGAGGACCTCCAGACCCCGCCGTCCGTCTTCCCCTGACGGTCCCGCGCTCCCCGTCGCTAGGCAGGCGGCACGAACCCGGTGCCGGACCCCCGGGGCAGCCCTTCCCCCACCTCCGCCGCAGACCGCGCCGCAGAAGCCCCGGCACCCCCCACGGCCACCCCTGCAGAACCACCCGCGCCGACCGCCCCAACCGAAACAATCGAGCCAGCCAACACAGAAGCCCCACCCCCACCGGCAACCCCACCGGCACCGACACCCGCCCCCGCGGGCACCACCCGCCGCGCGTCCCGCGCCTGCCGCTCGTGCACGACCGCCGCCAGGAACGCCGCGGCGGGTACCCCCGGGGGCGGCGGCGTCCCCGTACGCGCCGCCAACTCGTCCGCCAGCCGCTCCGCCAGAGCCCGGCCCGCCTCCGGATCCAACTGCCCCATCCGCGTCAGGTACTGCCGGATCCCCAGCCACAACGCGTCCGGCACCGCCGACAGGTCCAACTGCGCGAACCGCCCCACCAACCACGGCGGCGGCGGGGGCACCGGCGCCGTACGACCCACCGGCACCCGCTCCCGCACCACCAGCGTCCCCGCGAACACATCGCCGATCCGCCGCCCCCGCGCCGACACCAGCGAAGCGATGCACGCGATCACCCCGAAGGTCATCAGGATCTCCACGACCCCGATCAGCCCCCGCACCAGCGCGTGCCGGAACCGGATCGGCCCCCCGTCGTCCCGCACCACCCGCAACCCGCACGCCAGCTTCCCAAGCGACCGCCCGTGGCTCAGCGTCTCCACCGCGACCGGCCCGCCCACCAGCACCAGCAGGAACGACGCGATCGACACGGCCGTCATCGCCGCCTCGTCGAGCGACGCCGACGCGAAGACGAGCCCGATGGATATCAGCAGGTACGCCGTCCACACGACGACGAGGTCGATCAGCAGCGCCAGCGCCCGGCTCGGCAACCGGGCCGGTCGCAGCCCCAGCACGACCGCGTCCCCCGTCACGACCTCACTCACGCCGCCCACCCTCTCCGACCTTGCCCGACCGCTCCCCACGCCAGTCTGCCAAGCTGACCGGCAGCGCGCCGCAGTAGTACGAACCGTACGCACCCCGTGCACTGGAGCATCAGCCGATCATGGACCTCGACGTCTACGTCACCGCCCACCGCGCCGAGTGGGACCGCCTGGACCACCTCCTGAGCCGCGGCCGCCGGCTGACCGGCGCCGAGGCGGACGAGCTCGTCGCGCTGTACCAGCGCACCGCGACCCACCTCTCCGTCGTCCAGAGCACCGCGCCCGACCCGGCGCTCACGGCCCGCCTCACCCAGCTCGTCGCCCGCGCCCGCGCCGCCGTCACCGGCACCCGCCGCGCCTCCTGGCGCGACGCCGCCCGCTTCCTCACCGCCGGGTTCCCCGCCGCGGTCTACCGCTCACGGCACTGGTGGATCCCCACTGCGGTCCTCTCCACCCTCCTCGCCGCGGTCATCGGCTGGTGGATCGGTACGCACCCCGAGGTCCAGGCAGCGATCGCCGCCCCCGAGGAGCTGCGCCAGATGACCCGCCCCGGCGGCGAGTACGAGACGTACTACTCCAGCCACCCGGCCGCCTCCTTCGCCGCCCAGGTCTGGACGAACAACGCGCAGGCCGCCGCCATGTGCCTGGTCCTCGGCGCCTTCTTCGGCGTACCGGTGCTGTGGGTCCTCTTCCTCAACATGCTCAACCTCGGCATCGGCATCGGCCTCATGTCCTCCGCGGGACGCCTCGACACCTTCCTCGGCCTGGTCCTCCCGCACGGCCTGCTGGAGCTGACGGCCGTCTTCGTCGCCGCCGGTACGGGCCTCCGCCTCGGCTGGACCCTCGTGGACCCGGGCCCGTACTCGCGCCGCGCGGCCCTCGCCCAGCAGGGGCGCGCCGCGATCGGCATGGCCATCGGCCTGGCCCTGGTCCTGTTCGTGTCCGGGGTCATCGAGGGCTTCGTGACGCCGTCCGGCCTCCCCACCTGGGCCCGCATCGCCATCGGCGTCGCGGCCGAGGCCGCCTTCCTCCTGTACGTGTACGTGCTCGGCGGCCGGGCGGCCCGGGCCGGCGAGGCGGGCGACGTCGTGTCCGCCGACCGCAGCGCGGAGCTGCCGACCGCCGCCTGATGTGCGTCCGGCCCCTCCGACCTGCTACTGTCCTCTTCGCCCGCCAAACCTGTTGACACAGGTGAGACGGGGAGGTAGATTTAAACGGTTGCCGGGAGCTGGACAAGCTCAAGTGCGACGGTTAATATCTCTCTCGCTCCGCAGTGAACCGGACAGGTTCTCGCCGGAGCAAATTGATTCCTCATTCGGATCGCGAAGCCGATTTCAATCGGCGGAGATGAGTCTGATAAAGTCGAATCAAGTCGAAAGACAAAAGGCCCTCCAACGGCCACTGGATACGAAATTCGGACCGGGAACGGAACGGAAAACGGATCTGGTAGAGTTGGAAAC
>NZ_JAWCTQ010000032.1:0-83327 GCF_032423885.1 Streptomyces tamarix
CCCGTTGCGGGTGGCGGTGATGGGGTGTGTGGTCAACGGGCCGGGTGAGGCGCGTGAGGCGGATCTGGGGGTGGCGTCGGGCAATGGCAAGGGGCAGATCTTCGTGAAGGGCGAGGTGATCAAGACGGTGCCGGAGTCGAAGATCGTCGAGACGCTGATCGAGGAAGCGATGAAGATCGCCGAACAGATGGAGAAGGAGTCCCCGCAGTGACGTACGTCATCGCACAGCCCTGCGTCGACGTGAAGGACAAGGCGTGCGTCGAGGAGTGCCCCGTCGACTGCATCTACGAGGGCGAGCGCTCCCTGTACGTCCACCCCGACGAATGCGTCGACTGCGGGGCCTGCGAACCGGTCTGCCCGGTCGAGGCGATCTTCTACGAGGACGACGTGCCGGCCGAGTGGCGGGAGTACCACCGGGCGAACACCGAGTTCTTCGAGGAACTGGGTTCCCCCGGCGGCGCCTCCGGGCTCGGCTTGATCGAGCGGGACCACCCGCTGGTGGCGGGGCAGCCGGTACGGACCTCCTGACCCCGCGCCGGTGCGGCGGGGCGGCCCGCCCGGGCACCTCCCGGACGGGCCGCCCCTCGTCGTACCGGCGCGCTCACCCCCTGGTCGTGCGGATCACGTCCAGCAACTCGGTGATGTCGAACTCGGCGCGGTTGGGCGGCCCGTACCGGGTCAGCTTGCCGCGCCGCACCCACTGGCGGATGGTCGCGGGGGAGACGCCCGCGGCGAGCGCGGCGAGTTCGGTGGGGACGCGGCGGTGCCTGGCGGAACCGGTCACGACGCCTCCCGCCGCTCGATCCGGGCCGACAGGAGCAGCCACTCCCGGGGCGGCCAACTGTGCCCGCGGTCGCAGCCGATCTGCGAGGCGACCGCGCGGCCCGGGGCGGTACGGGCGGTGAGCCGCCCGTCGCACGACGCCTCGACGCACTCGCCCAGGTGATGGGCGGGGGCGGTGCCGTTGACCAGCCGCTCCGCCCGGCCGCGCAGCGCCGCGACCTCCTCGGCGAACTCGGTGGCCGCCGCGGAGCGCATCAGCCAGTCGAGGTGGGCGACGAGGAAGGCGGTCAGTCCGCCGATGCCCGCGCCCCGGTCCGGACCCGGCACGGGTAACCCCACCCGCTCCGCGACGAGGGCCGCCCAGGACCGCAGGACGTCGTCGATGTGACGGCGCACCTCTATCGCCTCGTCGTTGAACGGGTCGGGGTTCCGGGAAGTCCGCACCCGGGTCATGAAGATCGCGGGGGACCGCCTGCGGGAAATCGCGTGGAAGCAGTCCTCGTAGAGGGCGGGCAGTTTCGCCAGGTCGTCCTTTACCGCATTCTGGTGCAGTGCCTTCGAAGCCACTCGTTTTCCCTTTTCAGTTGGTCCACAGGAGGGGGACGGCGAGTCCGACGAAGCCGAGGTTGTACGCGACGAGACCCAGGCCGCGGGCCTTGAGCCAGTTCTTCTCGCGAGGGCCGTAGTGCAATTGCGCCGCGTGGAGCGCGATGGCGGGGAGGACGGTGATCAGGGCCCACCGGGGAAGATCACTGAGGGAAATCCACACGAGGAGCGCGGTGGAGAGGGCGAAAAGGACCACCATCACCGTGACGACCGTCCTCGGGCCGGTTGCGACCGCGAGGGTTTTCCGTCCGACGGATCGGTCTCCTTCCACGTCGTTCATGTTCGAGTAGCTGCTGACCATGACGAGCCAGAGGCCCAGGAGCAGGGAAATGACGACGGACGCCCGCGTCCATTCCCCGTGCACCGCCAGGAAGGGCGCCAGGAGTCCCGCGGCGGTCGACAGGCACAGCAGCGTCTCCGCCCCGCCGAGCCGGTAGCTGACCTTGATCCCGGCGGAGTACTGGACGCTGAAGAAGAAGCCGGCGCCGTAGGCGACGTACGCCTCGACGGGTGCGCGCCAGTCGAGCACCCAGAACGCGAGCGCTCCCGCGACGGCGGCGACGACACCCGACCCGACGGCGAACCGGATCGCCTGCTGCTCGGTCACGGACCCGCTGAGCAGGGGTTTCGTACGGATGTCGCGGAGGGTCTCGCCCTCCTTGTAGTTCACGGCGTCGCTGCCGTTGCGGTAGCCGGCGATGTCGTCCGCCGCGCAGGCGCAGGCGACGATCGCGGCCGAACCCAGCAGGAACAGCAGCATGGCGTACGTCGTCGCGGGGCGTTCCAGGGTGGCGCGGTCCAGCAGCAGCCAGGCGAGGAACAGTCCGAAGTAGTGCTGGACGACTTTCACTTTGGAAAGACGTACGAGTCCCAGCAGGACCTCGCTCCGGGTGGCGGTTCGGGCGGGTTCGGTGGTGATTGCGGTATGGCGCGCGGTCGTGTCTTTCGAGATCATGCGACCCTTCCAGCTGTAGCGCTGCATGAAAAAAGGGAATGACCTGCTGTCGAGCCAACTGCGGGAAAAACCGGATGAACGGCGGCGTGAGGCGCTCTGAAGGGGCGTCACGGCCGATGGCCGGGAACATGAGCGGACGCATCCGGCGACGTTGGGGGTGTGCCGGGTTCACTCCGGGTGAAGCGCGCGGGTATCCGTCAGCGCGCGAGGGGCGACAGTCCGGGGTCGGGGCAGACTGGTGCCACGTACAAGAAAAGAGGCAGGCGTATGTGCCCTGATCGCATTCTTCGCTCCCCCGATGCGTGATGCTCTGACCGCGGGGCGTTCCGGCCCCCCGCTGGACCGTAGGGGGATGCTACCGATTTCAGTCGACCGATATCAAGGGCCGACTGAATTCCGATCGGTTCTGGTGAGGTGACGCCTAAGAGGTGTTTTGCCCGACGACAAGCGGGCGACTGACAAGTAACCAAATAGCCGATGAAGATCCTTCTGCATGTGCCGAAGGAATATGGATCACCGGACCCGCCATCCGCGCCCTTCCCGCGGAACACCACCCCCCGTCACCGCCGCCCCCGGCGACCCACCCCACCAAGGGCCAGCACGTGGGGCACCCCCTCATCCCCCTCGTCACGGCCCCCGATCGTGAATGCGGGGATCGAGCCGGAGCAGTGCCGTCGCGATGGGCGAGCAGAGCGTCGGCGGTGTCCTCTGTACGGCGTGCCGCGCGTGACGGCTTCGGCCGTGGCGTCGAGCCCGGGTGGGGGCGTCGGTGCCGGAGTCGAGCGCCTTGGCGACCTGGCGGACGAGGCCGTGGACACGGCCGGGATGCCGTCGGGTGGTGAGGAGCCCGTCATCGACGCGCCGGAGCCGAACCGACTGCGACAGGGAAGCCGCATCACGTGGTCGAAGGCGTCTCGGGACGACTGGGCGCAGGTCACCGGGGATCGCCGCAACGCTCTCGGGCGGGGCGAGCGCACCGCACACCGCCGGCCCGCCGTGCACGCGCCTGGCCGACGTCAGCCCTCCAGGAGACGTTGGAGTTCGTCCAGCGGCAGGCGTGCTTCCTGATCGGCGGTCTCCTCGTCGAAGCGGACGCCCTCGGTGGCCAGGATGTCCGCCGGGGTGTCCGTGCGCGTCGGGTCGGCCCAGCGGAAGCCGGGACTGACGCGTCCCGCGGCGTTGAGCACCCGCCAGGGGTTGGGGCACGTGTGGCAGGTGGCGAGGTGGGTGCCGACAGGGACCGCGTGGCTCCCGATGACGGTCGCCACGTCACCGTACGTGGTCCAGCGCCCGGACGGGACGGCTCCCAGCAGGGTGTGCAGGACCGTCCAGTCCTTCCCCGCGCCGTTGAGCCGTTTGGCGAGCGACGCGAGGTCGGTGCCCGCCAGCGACGACCAATCGTCGGGGTCGACGTTGTCCGGAACGTGGTCGGTGTCGACGTCCCACCAGGTCGTGCCCTGGATGCCGTCGGCCTTCCGGTCGGTGACGCTGCGGAAGATGTGGTTGGCCAACCCGGTCGGCGAGTAGGACTTGCCGTCGGCGGCCCAGGACAGCGGCTTGGCGGTGTCGTTGCTCCAGGTGGCCGTCGCACGCCGATCGTCCTCACCCACCCACGCGGCGATGGCCACGCGGATGGCTTCGGTCACCCCGTGGCGGGGGGTCAACCGCAGCCGGGCGCCGTCCGGCAGCAGACCGGCGCCCACGAGGACGTGGACGGCGTTGCGGGCCCGCGAGCGTTCCTCCAGCTTCTCGGCGGCGGCCTTGGCCTCGACCCGGGCCGGCGCGAGCGTGAACTCCTCCACCTCCGGAGTCGGATAGACCTTGGTGAAGCCGGCGACCAGGTGTCCCTCGACCCTCCACAAGGCAACCTGGACGAGGTCGATGTCCAGGTTCATCTCCGACAGCCACACCACGGTGTGGGTGACCTGCTTGGGGAAGTCGGCGGCGACGATCACCTGTCGGGGCCGCTGCAGCAGCTCCGGGCTCCAGTCCCCGTCGACGTGATCGAGGAGGCGCTGCCTGCACGCTTCGAGGTCCAGGGGCCGCCCTCTGCCCGCGAGGAAGTCGTGGTGGGCCTGGGCCAGGGTGTCGAGGTCGAAGCGGGACACCAGCGCGGCGTACGTGATCGCCTGGAGGTGGACGTCGCGGTCGGCCGTCCCCCGCTTCAGCTCGACCACCACGAGGCGGCCCGTGGCGTCCAACCCCAGGACGTCCAGCCGGTCACGCGCCGGGACCCCGTCCGTGTCGGCCCACCGGTCGAACTCCGCGGTGATCACCAGCACCGACTCGCCGAGGACCTGCGGGTTGTCGATCACCCACTCCTGGAGGTGCCGCCGTTCGAACAGTCCTTCCGCGGCCAGTCCGGTCGGTGGGACCGGCGTCGCGGACGGGCCCGAAACCGTGAAGAGATGATCCACCCTGCTCCCCCTCGTCCGTCCGGCGGCACCGGACCGTACGCTCAGAGCCTATGGCGCGGACGACCCCCGGCACAGGCCGTCGCGCCCCGCTCCCGGCCCCCCGCACCCGTTCCCGGGAACCGACCGGGAGCCCCTGCCGCACACGGCTCCCAGAACGCCCCCACAAACCACTCAGGGGCCTGACCCACTGAGTGGATCAGGCCCCTGGCCTGGTGTTTCGGCTGTCGGGGTGGCGGGATTTGAACCCACGACCTCTTCGTCCCGAACGAAGCGCGCTGCCAAGCTGCGCTACACCCCGATGTCGCCGTTGTTGTCCTGGCGACGACGTTTACTTTAGCCCACCGGCGGCCGGAGACGAAATCCGGTTTTCCGGGGGCCTCAGTCGCGGGCGGTCAGGGTGAGGAGGGTGGCCTCCGGGGGGCAGGCGAAGCGGACCGGGGTGTAGCGGTTGGTGCCGCAGCCCGCGGAGACGTGCAGGTACGCCGTGTGGCCGCCCGCGCGGTGGGTGGAGAGGCCCCTCGCACGGTCCGTGTCCAGGTCGCAGTTGGTGACCAGCGCGCCGTAGAAGGGGACGCGCAGCTGGCCGCCGTGGGTGTGGCCGGCGAGGATCAGCGGGTAGCCGTCGGCGGTGAAGGCGTCCAGGGAGCGCAGGTACGGGGCGTGGACGACGCCCACCGAGAGGTCGGCGTCCGCTTCCGGGCCGCCCGCGACCTTCTCGTACCGGTCCCGCTTGATGTGCGGGTCGTCGAGGCCCGTGAAGGCCAGCTCCAGGCCCTCCGCCTTGAGACGACCGCGCGTGTTGGTGAGGTCCAGCCAACCCGCCGCGTCGAAGGCGTCGCGGATCTCCTCCCACGGGTTGTGGACGGCGCCGACGGCCGGCGGGTTGCCGTTGAGGCCGTGGCGGCCCTGGAGCTTCTCGAAGAGGTAGCGGGCGGGGTTGCGCAGCTTGGGGCCGTAGTAGTCGTTGGAGCCGAAGACGTACACGCCCGGGAAGTCGAGCAGCGGGCCCAGCGCGTCCAGCAGCTCCGGCACGCCCTCCGGGTCGGAGAGGTTGTCGCCGGTGTTCACGACGAGGTCGGGGCGCAGGCCCGCCAGCGTCTGGAGCCAGCGCTGCTTCTTGCGCTGCCCGCTCACCATGTGGATGTCCGAGACCTGGAGCACCCTGAGGGGGCGCGTGCCGCGCGGCAGGACCGGGACGGTCACCCGGCGGAGCCGGAACGAGCGGGCTTCGAAACCGGCGGCGTAGGCCAGCCCGGCCGCGCCCAGTGCAGTGATGCCGAGGGGTACTCCGTATCGCGCGCGCATGGGTCCATGGTCGCAGACGGGGCGCGGGGGAGCGACGCCCGGGAAATGGACGGCGGGCGCGGTGGGGCACCTGTCATGCTGGTCCGCATGACCACGCTCAAGTCCAAGTTGCAGGAAGACCTCACGGAGGCGATCAGGGCGCGTGACGAGCTCCGCTCCTCGACCCTTCGGCTGACCCTCGCCGCCATCACGAAGGAGGAGGTCGCGGGCAAGCAGTCCCGTGAGCTCTCCGACGAGGAGGTGCAGAAGGTGATCGCCAAGGAGGCGAAGAAGCGCCGCGAGGCGGCCGAGGCGTTCGCCCAGGGCGGCCGTGCCGAGCAGGCCGAGCGGGAGCGGGCGGAGGGCGGCATCCTCGACGCGTACCTGCCGAAGCAGCTGACGGACGACGAGCTCCGCGAGATCGTGGCGCAGGCCGTCGAGGAGGCGAGGGCGGGCGGGGCCGAGGGGCCGCGCGCGATGGGCGCCGTGATGAAGATCGTGAACCCGAAGGTGGCCGGGCGGGCGGAGGGCGGCCGCGTCGCCGCCGCCGTCAAGGGGCTCCTGGCGGGTTAGCGGCGGCGGAGGTCCCGGACACGCGAGAGGGCGTCCCCCACCGGGGACGCCCTCCGCGCGTTCGGCCTACCGGTCCCGGCCGCCCGGGCCGTTGCCGTTCCCGCCGTTGCCTCCGCCGCCCGTGTGGGCGCCGCCGAGGAGATCCGTCGGGAGGGTGATGCCGCCGACCCCGCCGGTTCCGCCGCCGGTCCCGCCGGTCCCACCACCGGTGCCGCCGGTTCCGCCGGGACCGCCGCCGACCCAGCCGGTCGCCCCGCCGTTCCCGCCCGTCGCACCGCCGGTCGCCCCGCCGGTCGCACCGCCCGGCTTGTCGTCGCCGCCCGGACCCGGGGGCCGCTGCGCCGGTGCCTCCGGGATCGAAACCTCGTTGAAGTCCGGCGAGGGGTGGCCCTCCAGGGCGCCCGACATGGCGTCCTTCCAGATCGGGCCGGGAACCTTCCCGCCGAAGACCTTGTCGTGGTACCGCCCGCCGATGGTGATGTACTCCATCTTCACCTGCTGGGTGGGGCTGCCCACCCAGACGGCGCCCGACAGGTTCGGCGTGTAGCCGACGAACCAGGCGTTGCGGCGGCTGTCCGTCGTACCCGTCTTGCCGGCGTTGTCACGGGACTGCAGACCGGCCTCCTGGCCCGTGCCGGAGTCGACCACGCCGCGCAGCAGCGTGTTGATCGTGTCCGCGGTCCGCTCGGACATCGCGCGCTCGCACGTCGACCGCGGCACCTTCAGGCTGCGGCCCTCGCTGGTCTTGATCGACTCGATGGCGGTCGGCGTGCAGAACGTGCCGCGGTTGGCGAACGTCGCGTACGCGGCGGCCATGGTCAGCGGCGACATGCCCTGCGAGCCGAGGGTGAGCGCGGACGGCTTCTCGGGCAGCTTCTCGTCGTTGCCCATGACCACGCCGAGCTTGCCGGTCATCTCGACGACCGGGCACATGCCGATCTCGCCGAGCATCTGCACGAAGTACGTGTTGACCGACTTCTCCATGGCCTCCCGGAGCGCGTACGGGCCGACCTCCGACTCGTTCTCGTTCTCGACCATGTCGTCGCCCACGTTCCGCCAGGGCTTCCCGCTGCACGTCTGGACCGAGTCCGGGTACGGCATCTTGTACGGCGACGGGTAGACCTGCGTCGGCGGCTTGCCCTGCTCTATGGCGGCCGCGGCGACGAACGGCTTGAAGGTCGAGCCGGTCGGGAAGCCGAAGTTCGAGCCGCCCATGCTCCGGTTGACCGAGTAGTTGATCTGCGTCTCGTTCTTGCCGAAGCCGTACGGCTTGGACTGGCCCATCGCGAGGATCTTGCCCGTGCCGGGCTGGACCATGGTCACCGCCGCGGCGACCTTGTCGTCCTGGTAGACGTGGTCCTTGAGCGAGTCCTGGGCGGCCCGCTGCGCCTGCGGGTCGAGCGTGGTCCGGATGGTCAGGCCGCCGCGGTTCCAGACCTTGGCCCGCTCCTCGCGGGTCTTGCCGAAGACCGGGTCGGAGAGGAAGACCTCGCGGACGTAGTCGCAGAAGAAGCCGGCGCCGTCGCGCGCGGTGATGCAGCCGTTCTTCGGGCGCGTGACCTTCAGGCCGATCGGCTCGGCCTTGGCCCGGTCGGCCTCGGCCTGGCTGATGTCGCCGACGACGACCATCCGCTGGAGGACGATGTTGCGGCGTTCGGTGGCCTCCTGGACGTCGTTCACGGGGTCGTACCGGCTGGGGGACTGGACGAGCCCGGCGAGCATCGCGGCCTCGCCGAGGGTCAGGTCCTTGGCGCGCTTGGAGAAGTACCGCTGCGACGCCGCCTCGATGCCGTACGCCTGCTGGCCGAAGAACGTGATGTTGAGGTAGTTCTCGAGGATCTTCTTCTTCCCGAGCTCCTTCTCGACCTGGATCGCGTACTTCAGCTCCTGGATCTTGCGGCCCAGGGTCTGCTGGGTGGCCTGCGCGAACTTGTCGCGGTCGTCGCCGGCCTCCTCGACGAAGACGTTCTTCACGTACTGCTGCGTCAGCGTCGAGGCGCCCTGGGCGACCCCGCCCTCCTGCGCGTTGCGGTTCACCGCGCGCAGGACGCCCTTGAGGTCGATGGCGCCGTGCTCGTAGAAGCGCGAGTCCTCGATCGCGACGATCGCCTTCTGCATGTACGGCGAGATCTCCTCCAGCGGGACCACCGTGCGGTCGCGGGAGTAGACCGTCGCGATCAGGCCGCCTTCGGCGTCCAGGATCTGGGTGCGCTGGCTCAGCGGTGGCCTCTTCATGTTGGCCGGGATCTCGTCGAACCCCTGGACCGTCCCCTTCGCCGCGAGACCCAGGGCTCCCGCCGCGGGCATGGCGATGCCGGCGAGGACGACTCCGGAGAGCACGCTGACACCGAGGAACTTGGCGGCCTGCTGGGTCGCGGTCAGACCCCCGCCCGAGCGGTTCTTTGGCATGGGGGAAGCCTACGTTCTGATTCGCCGGACACGCGTATATGCCTTGGCCTAAGCTGGTCACAACTGTCACAGCAGTTGCGCCGCCGGCGTGCTGCTGCGGTCAGGTCACCGCCTTCGCCCGCTCTCCCGCACGGCACCACGGCGCCGCCCCCGGCACTACGGCCCCACCCCTTCCCCGTGTTCGACGACGACGCGATACGCCGCCCGTTTTCTGGCACGTGTACGGAAATGCCCTCGTATGGCGGAGGAGGAATAGGCCACTTCGGGCGGTTCGCCTCCTTATGTCCTTGGTCACTCCCCTGGGTGATCTGCCGCGTACGCATAGTCCGTTCGGACCATTCAAGATTGGGCCCGAAGGGGGTGTTGCGGTGTGTCGACCTTCCGTAACGTCCTCAACTGGCAGCGGTGAATATGCCGCTGCCGCCGTGGGGGAGCCTCGATTCGGGAGAGGACGGCGCCGGCATGGGCTGGGTAGCTGACTGGAGTGCGCAGGCGGCCTGCCGCACTACCGATCCGGACGAACTGTTCGTACAAGGAGCGGCGCAGAACAGGGCCAAGGCGGTGTGCACCGGATGTCCGGTGCGGACCGAGTGCCTGGCCGACGCGCTGGACAACCGCGTCGAGTTCGGCGTGTGGGGAGGGATGACGGAACGCGAGCGGCGCGCCCTGCTGCGACGGCGGCCGACCGTCACCTCCTGGCGGCGCCTCCTGGAGACGGCGCGTACGGAGTACGAGCGCAGCGCGGGCATCCTGCCCGTCGCGCTGAACGACGACGAGACGTACGAGACGTACGCGGCCGTCGGCTGAGCCGTCGCCGCTTCCGGTCCCGTCGCCCCTTCCGGTGCTGTCGCCGGCACGAGCCGGCCGGCCCGTCTCGGGCCCGCGCGCCACGTGCCCCGTTCCGCTCCCGAGCCCTGCCCGGGTACCCCCCAGCGGAACGCGCGCCGTGGCGCGCAGTCGTCAGCGGTCCTGCCCGGATGCCGCCAGGTGCGTGCCGACGGCGCGCAGCGTGGCCAGGTCGTGGACGTCGGCGGCGAGGGCGGGGACCTCGGTCACCGGTACGTCCGGGTGGAGCGCGGTGAAGCGGTCACGCGTCCGCCGCTCGCGGGCGAGCACCCGCATCCGCTCCGCGTGGAGCCGCAGGAGCCCCGCCGTCAACTCGGCGTCGGCGGGGGTGAATTCGAACGCCGGTTCGGGGGCTGGGGCCTCGGGGGTGGGGGACGCCGGGCCGCCTCCACGAGTCTGCCCGCCTTCCCGGTCCACTATGCGGGCCCCGTCAAGATTTTCCGCCGCGGCGAGCGCCCCCTCGGCGGAGAGCCCGGCGGCGCCGCTGCCGTGCACCCGGTTGAGGACGAGCCCCTCCAGGGGCATGTCCTCCGCGGCCAGCCGCTCCACGAAGTACGCCGCCTCCCGCAGCGCGTCCCGCTCCGGCGCGGCCACCACCAGGAACGCCGTACCGGGCGCCTGCAGGAGCCGGTACGTCGCGTCCGCCCGCGTACGGAAGCCGCCGAACATCGTGTCCATCGCCGCCACGAACGTCTGCACGTCCCGCAGCAGCTGACCGCCCAGCAGCTTCCCCAGGGTGCCCGTCATCATCGACATGCCGACGTTCAGGAACTTCATCCCCGCCCGGCCGCCCACCTTCGCCGGCGCCATCAGCGCCCGGATGAGCCTCCCGTCCAGGAACGATCCCAGTCGCTTCGGGGCGTCCAGGAAGTCCAGCGCCGAACGGGACGGCGGCGTGTCCACGACGATCAGGTCCCACTCGTCGCGGGCCCGCAACTGGCCCAGCTTCTCCATCGCCATGTACTCCTGCGTGCCCGCGAAGCCGGCCGACAGCGACTGGTAGAAGGGGTTCGCCAGGATCGCGCGGGCCCGCTCCGGGTCCGCGTGCGCCTCGACGATCTCGTCGAACGTGCGCTTCATGTCCAGCATCATGGCGTGCAGCTCGCCACCGGCGTCCGTCGCGATGCCCGGCACCCGGCGCGGGGTGTTGTCCAGTTCCTCGATGCCCATCGACTGGGCCAGCCGGCGGGCCGGGTCGATCGTCAGGACGACCACCTTCCGGCCCCGCTCCGCCGCCCGCAGGCCCAGCGCCGCGGCCGTCGTCGTCTTGCCGACCCCGCCCGCGCCGCAGCAGACGACGATCCGGGTCGCGGGGTCGTCCAGCAGCGGATCGACCTCCAGGGCGCGCGGCGCGGCGACCGCTTCCGTCGCCACCGGTGCCGCTTCGGCGGCCGTCATGCGTCGCTCACCCCGAGGTCCCTCCGCAGTTCCCTGGCCAGGTGGTACAGCCCGGCGAGGTCCACGCCCCCGCCGAGCAGCGGCAGCTCGTACGCGGGCACCTGGAGCTTCGCCAGGGCCTCCCGCTGCTCCCGCTCCAGCTCCGCCCGCCGCGCGTGCTCGGCGGCCTGGGCGAGGAGCGGGTCCACGAGCCGCTCCGGGCCGCTCACCCCGGCCGCCGCCAGGGCCCGGGCGACACCGGCGCGCCGGTCGCCGGCGGCGGCCCGTACCGCGTCCTCGTCGAGGAGGCGCGGGCGGACCATGTTCACGAGGACGTTGCCCACCGGGAGGCCCGCGGCACGCAGCTCGGCGACGCCGTCCGCGGTCTCCTGGACCGGCATCTCCTCCAGCAGGGTCACCAGGTGCACGGCCGTCTCCGGCGACTTGATGACCCGCATCACCGACTGCGCCTGGTTGTGGACCGGGCCCATCCGGGCCAGGCCGGCGACCTCGTCGTTGACGTTCAGGAAGCGGGTGACGCGGCCGGTCGGCGGGGCGTCCATCACGACGTGGTCGTAGACGAACCGCCCGGCCCTGTCCTTGCGCCGCACCGCCTCGCACGCCTTGCCGGTGAGGAGCACGTCCCGCACGCCCGGTGCGATGGTCGTCGCGAAGTCGATCGCGCCGAGCTTCTTCAGGGCGCGGCCCGCGGCGCCCAGCTTGTAGAACATCTGGAGGTAGTCGAGCAGCGCCCGTTCGGCGTCGATCGCGAGGGCGTACACCTCCCCGCCGCCCGGCGCCACGGCGATCTTCCGCTCCTCGTAGGGGAGCGCGTCCGTCTCGAAGAGCTGTGCGATGCCCTGTCTGCCTTCGACCTCCACGAGGAGGGTCCGTCTGCCCTCCGTCGCGAGGGCGAGCGCGAGGGCGGCGGCGACCGTCGTCTTACCGGTACCGCCCTTTCCGCTGACGACCTGGAGCCTGCTCACAGGGCGAGCGTAACCAGTGGCGCGGCGGCCCACGCAGGAGGCTGCCCCGGGGCGGCGCGCGGCAGCGGATACAGTCGGCCCATGACCAAGTGGGAATACGCGACCGTGCCCCTTCTCGTGCACGCGACCAAGCAGATTCTGGACACCTGGGGCGAGGACGGCTGGGAGCTGGTCCAGGTCGTCCCCGGACCGAACAACCCCGAGCAGCTCGTGGCGTACCTGAAGCGGGAGAAGCCGTGACCGGGCGCGTCGAGGCGGCCCTCGCGGAGCGCGGACTGACGCTTCCGCAGGTGGTGCCGCCGCTGGCCGCGTACCAGCCGGCCGTGCGGTCCGGCGCGTACGTGTACACGGCGGGTCAGCTGCCCATGGTGGACGGCAAGCTCCCGGTCACCGGCAAGGTGGGCGCGGAGGTCACGCCGGAGGAGGCCAAGGACCTGGCCCGCGTCTGCGCGCTGAACGCGCTGGCCGCGGTGAAGTCCGTGGCGGGCGACCTGGACCGCGTCGCGCGCGTCGTGAAGGTCGTCGGCTTCGTCGCCTCGGCGCCGGACTTCACGGGGCAGCCGGCCGTCCTGAACGGCGCGAGCGAGCTGCTCGGCGAGGTCCTCGGCGAGGCCGGTGTCCACGCCCGCAGCGCGGTGGGCGTGGCGGTCCTGCCGCTGGACGCCCCCGTGGAGGTCGAACTCCAGGTGGAGCTCCTCCCGGAGTCCTGACCCGGCCCGGTGGCGCGGCCGGCCGCGCCGCGGGGGACGGGCCGGCCGCACCACGCGCGTACCGGCCGCGCTCGCCCCGGGTCGGGCCGCCGCGGTGAAGGGGCCACACCACGCGCGCGTAGGGGCGGCGCCACGCGGCACGACGCCGCCACGCGCGCGCAGGGACGGCTTCCCCCCGAAGCCGGTCGTCCGGCTTCGCACAGGACGGTGCCACGCGTGCGCAGGGGCCACACCACGCGCGCGTAGGGGCGGCGTACGGTACCGGCCCGACCGCCCCGGGAGCCCTCGAACATCCGGACCGATCGGCATAGGCTCCGGCCATGCCCAATGGTCAGTGGTACCCACCGGAATGGCCCGACCGGATCCGCGCCCTCGCGGCCGGCGAGCTGACGGCCGCGGCGCCCCGGCGCGCCGCCACCGTGATGCTGCTGCGCGGGGCCGGCGCCACCACCGAGGTGCACATGCTGCGCCGCCGCGCCTCCATGGCCTTCGCGGGCGGCGCGTACGCCTACCCCGGCGGCGGCGTCGACCCGCGCGACGAGCACCCGGTGCGCTGGGCCGGGCCGGGCCCCGCCGAGTGGGCCGCGCGCCTCGGCGTCGCCACACCGGCCGAGGCGCAGGCCATCGTGTGCGCGGCGGTCCGCGAGACGTACGAGGAGGCCGGTGTCCTCCTCGCCGGCCCCACCCCCGACTCGGTCGTCGGCGACACGACGGGTGACGACTGGGAGGCCGCCCGCGCCGCCCTCGTCGCGCGCGAGCTGTCGTTCGCGGAGTTCCTCGGCGCCCGCGACCTGGTCCTCCGCTCCGACCTGCTGGGCGCCTGGGCCCGCTGGATCACCCCCGAGTTCGAGCCGCGCCGCTACGACACCTGGTTCTTCGTCGCCGCGCTCCCCGCCGGCCAGCGCACCCTGTCCCAGGCCCTCGACCCCGCCCGGGGGACCCCCGCCGCCTCCGGCGAGGCCGACCTGGCCGTGTGGATCCGCCCCGCGGACGCCGCCGCCGGCTACGACCGGGGCGAACTGCTGATGATGCCGCCCACCATCGCCACCCTGCGCTCCCTCACCGCGTACGAATCGCCGCTCGCCGCCCTGGAGGCCGCCCGCGACCAGGACCTCGCGCCCGTGCTGGCGCGGGCCCGGCTGGTCGGTGACGAGGTGGTGCTGAGCTGGCCCGGGCACGACGAGTTCACCCGGCACGTTCCCGGGGCGCCCGCCGGAGGTGCCGCATGACCGACGCGGCCGCCCTGCCCGGCCAACCCCGCGGCGCCGCGGTGTCCGGCCCCGCCACCGAGCGGGCCGTGAACGTCCTGGCGCCCAACCCGTCCGCGATGACCCTGGACGGCACCAACACCTGGATCCTCTCCGAACCGGACTCCCCGCTCGCCGTCGTGGTCGACCCGGGCCCGCTCGACGAGGGTCACCTCGCGCGCGTACGGGACACGGCCGAGCGCCTCGGCAAGCGCGTCGCCCTGACGCTGCTCACGCACGGCCACCCCGACCACGCGGAGGGCGCCGCCCGGTTCGCGGAGCTGACCGGGACGCCGGTACGGGCCCTCGACCCGGCGCTGCGGCTGGGCGACGAGGGCCTGTCCGCGGGGCAGGTCGTCACGGTCGGCGGCCTGGAGCTGCGGGTCGTGCCGACGCCGGGCCACACCGAGGACTCGCTCAGCTTCCACCTGCCGGCCGACCGCGCCGTCCTGACCGGCGACACGGTCCTCGGCCGCGGCACGACGGTCGTGGCGCACCCGGACGGGCGGCTCGGGGACTACCTGGACTCGCTGCGCCAGCTGCGCTCCCTGACCGTCGACGACGGGGTGCGCACCGTCCTGCCGGGCCACGGTCCGGTCCTGGACGACGCGCAGGGCGCCGTGGAGTTCTACCTGGCGCACCGCGCGCACCGGCTGGCGCAGGTGGAGACCGCCGTGGAGGACGGCTACACGACCCCCGCGGAGGTCGTGGCGCGCGTGTATGCGGACGTCGACCGGTCCCTGTGGCCGGCCGCCGAACTGTCGGTGCGGGCGCAGCTGGAGTACCTCTCCGGGCACGGGCTGATCTGACACCGGAGCGTGGCGAAGTCGGTACGCGTTCGCGACAGCGGGCGGGGTTCCCGGCGGGGAAGCGTGCTTTACGCTCCCTTTACGTCTGTCCGCACCGGTCGCCGCACCGGTGTCGTTCCACGGGGGGTCTTCGTGCTGGTCCTGTCCATCCTGCTGCTCATAGCCGCGGTGGTGCTGTTCTTCGTCGGGCGCGGCGAGGGCCGCACCGGCTTCCGGCTCGGCGCGCTCGGCGCGCTGCTGGCGGCCCTGTTCGCCGGTGTCGTGAGCTGCGTCCACGTCGTCGGCGCGTACGAGGTCGGCGTCCCGGTCACCTTCGGCAAGGTCGGTACGCCGATGACTCCGGGCATGAACGTCGTCTCGCCGTTCACCACCATCACCACCTTCTCCACCCGCCCCGTCGACCTGAACCTCTCCGACAAGGACGTGGTGGAGGTCCGCTCCTCCCAGGGCGGCGTGATGTACGCCGAGCTGACCGTGAAGTGGGCGGTCACGCCGTCCAAGGCGGTCGAGCTGTACCGGCTCGCCGGGAACGAGTCGGCCATCCAGCAGCGGCTGGTCTTCCCGGACAGCCGGGAGATCGTCCGCAACGTCTTCGCGCGCCACACGAGCGAGGAGGGCTACACCTCCGCCCGAGAGAAGATCAACGCCGAGATCGGTGAGCTGATCAAGGAGCGCCTGGCCCCGCGCGGCATCGACGTGACGACCGTGAACCTGCGGAACGTGAAGCCGTCCGACCAGCTCCAGGACCAGATCGACCGCAAGATCCAGCAGCAGCAGGCCACCGAGCGCGCCCAGGAGGCCGCCCGTACGGCCACGGCGGAGTCCGAGCGCCGCCGGATCGAGGCGGAGGGCATCGCCCGCGCCAACAAGATCCTCAACAACTCGCTGAGCGACAAGGTCCTGCTCAACCAGTGCATCGAGGCGTACAAGGAGGCCGCGGCGAAGAACCCGGTGTACGCGGTGCCGTGCGGCAGCGGCAGCGGTACGCCGGTGATCGTGGACGGCAAGAGGAACTGACGTCCCCTGGGCCGTACGTACGCGAAGGGCCGCCCCGCAGTCACCGCGGGGCGGCCCTTCGCTTACGTACGGGCGCGCGGGCGCCTGGCCGCTAGCGGGAGCGCTTCGCCAGCCGCTCCACGTCCAGCAGGATCACGGCGCGCGCCTCCAGGCGCAGCCAGCCGCGGCCCGCGAAGTCGGCCAGCGCCTTGTTGACGGTCTCGCGCGACGCGCCGACGAGCTGGGCCAGCTCCTCCTGGGTGAGGTCGTGCACCACGTGGATGCCCTCCTCCGACTGCACGCCGAAGCGGCGCGACAGGTCGAGGAGCGCCCGGGCGACGCGGCCCGGCACGTCGGAGAAGACCAGGTCGGACATCTGGTCGTTGGTCTTGCGCAGGCGGCGGGCGACGGCGCGCAGCAGCGCCGAGGCCACCTCGGGGCGGGCGTTCAGCCAGGGCTGGAGGTCGCCGTGGCCCAGACCGAGCAGCTTCACCTCGGTCAACGCGGTCGCCGTGGCCGTACGCGGACCCGGGTCGAACAGGGACAGCTCACCGATCAGCTCGCCCGGACCGAGGACGGCGAGCATGTTCTCGCGGCCGTCCGGGGACGTGCGGTGGAGCTTGACCTTGCCTTCGGTGACCACGTAGAGCCGGTCGCCCGGGTCGCCTTCGTGGAAGAGCGCGTCGCCGCGGGCGAGCGTCACCTCACTCATCGAGGCGCGGAGCTCCGCGGCCTGCTCGTCATCGAGCGCCGCGAAGAGCGGGGCGCGCCGCAGAACGTCGTCCACGAGTTCTCTCCTATGTCGACCTGCTCAGGGACGTTGGTCCCCATGATGCCGGACCGCGCGGTGCTCTTCCGGGGGACGCTGCGCGACGCGGTCCCCCGGGAGGTCCGGCCCCCGCAGGTTAATTGCCGTGCGATCAGTCACACCAAGTCTGACGTACTGGTACGCGTGTCCGTGCGGCAGGGGCCCGATCGGGGCCACATCGCCCGTGCCCAGGGCGGATGTCGGTGGCGGCGCTTAGGCTGGCCGGGTGTCCAATTCGCCGGTGAGAGCGCACGTCGAGGGGGCCGGGAGAGTGTCCGGGGAGCAGAATTCCGCTGTGGGCGAACAAGCCTCGGCAGCGGCCAGGAAAAACCCGCAGAAGCGGACGAAGGCGACAAAAAAGGCGAGCGCGCCGGAATCCCATCTCGCCCTGGTCCGCCGGGCGCGGCGGATCAACCGCGAGCTGGCCGAGGTGTACCCGTACGCCCATCCGGAGCTGGACTTCCGCAACTCCTTCGAGCTGCTCGTGGCGACCGTCCTGTCCGCCCAGACGACGGACCTGCGGGTGAACCAGACGACGCCGGCGCTCTTCGCGAGGTACCCCACCCCGGAGGACCTGGCGGCGGCCGTGCCGGAGGAGCTGGAGGAGGTCATCCGGCCGACCGGCTTCTTCCGCGCCAAGGCCAGGTCCCTGATCGGCCTCTCCACGGCCCTGCGCGACCGTTTCGGGGGCGAGGTCCCCGGCCGCCTGGAGGACCTGGTCACGCTCCCCGGAGTCGGCCGCAAGACGGCGAACGTCGTGCTGGGCAACGCCTTCGGGGTCCCCGGCATCACCGTCGACACGCACTTCGGGCGGCTGGTCCGCCGCTGGAAGTGGACGGAGGAGGAAGATCCGGAGAAGGTCGAGGCGGTGGTCTGCGGCCTCTTCCCGAAGTCCGAGTGGACGATGCTCTCGCACCGGGTGATCTTCCACGGCCGCCGCATCTGCCACGCCCGCAGGCCCGCGTGCGGCGCCTGCCCGATCGCGCCGCTCTGCCCGGCGTACGGAGAGGGAGAGACGGACCCGGAGAAGGCGAAGAAGCTGCTGAAGTACGAGATGGGCGGGTATCCGGGCCAGCGCCTGGCCCCGCCGCCGGACTACCCGGGCCGCCCGGCCGCCCCCGTGGCCACGGGCGGCGGGGACGCGGCCGGGGAGGCCGTCTGAACGGGCGGAACGATCGAGTGGCCGGTACGCGTTGGGTGAGCTGGGGGTGTCTGTGACGCGTGCGAGGGAAGACGCCGGGGGCGTCGGTGGGCTGCCGTCCGTGGACGTCAGCGCCGACGGGCTGCCCGCCTGGCTGGAGCCGGTGGCCAAGGCGGCGCACACGATCGCGCCCGAGCAGCTCAGCCTGTTCCTGCCGCCCCCGGAGGGGGGCCGCCAGGCCGCCGTGCTGATCCTCTTCGGCGAGGGCGAGCGCGGTCCCGAGCTGCTGCTGATGGAGCGGGCCGGGACCCTCCGCTCGCACGCCGGGCAGCCGTCCTTCCCCGGCGGCTCCCTCGACCCCGAGGACGGCGACCCGGCCACGCTGGGCCCGCTGCGCGCCGCGCTGCGCGAGGCCGAGGAGGAGACCGGCCTCGACCCGGCGGGCGTCCAGGTCTTCGCCGTCCTGCCGCGCCTCTACATCCCGGTGAGCGGCTTCGTCGTCACGCCCGTCCTCGGCTGGTGGCGGGAGCCGAGCCCGGTCGGCGCCGTGGACCCGGCCGAGACCGCCCGGGTCTTCACGGTGCCCGTGGCCGACCTCGCGGACCCCGCCAACCGCTCCACGGCCGTCCACCCCAGCGGCCACCAGGGCCCGGCGTTCCTGGTCGAGTCCGCCCTCGTGTGGGGGTTCACCGCGGGGCTGATCGACCGCATCCTCCACTTCGCCGGGTGGGAGGAGCCGTGGGACCGGGAGAGGCGGGTCCCGCTCGACTGGCGCGCATGACAGGCTGACTGCTGGGCTCCGCGGCCGTACGGGGCCACCGGAGACGAATCTGCGAGGCTAATGACGGTGAACGTGCTGGACATCCTGCTGCTGGTCGCCGCCGTGTGGTTCGCGATCGTCGGGTACCGACAGGGGTTCGTGGTCGGCATCCTGTCGGTGATCGGTTTCCTCGGCGGCGGAGTCGTCGCCGTCTACCTGCTGCCGCTCGTGTGGGAGCCGCTCACGGGGGGCGCCGAACTCTCCACGACGGCGGCCATCGTGGCCGTCGCCGTCGTGCTGATCTTCGCGTCCGTCGGTCAGGCCCTCACCACCCACCTGGGCAACAAACTCCGCCGCCACATCACCTGGTCGCCCGCCCGCGCCCTGGACGCGACGGGCGGCGCGCTGGTCAACGTGGTGGCGATGCTCCTCGTCGCCTGGCTCATCGGCACGCTCCTCGCCAGGACGGCCGTTCCGTGGCTCGGCAAGGAGGTCCGTGCCTCCAAGGTGCTCCTCGGCGTGTCGCAGGTGATGCCCGCTCAGGCGTCCACGATGTTCGACGACTTCTGGTCGGTCCTCGCGCAGAACGGCTTCCCGCAGGTCTTCAATCCCTTCACGAACGAGCCGATCGCGGAGGTCCGCCCGCCCGACCCGGAGCTCGTCGACAGCCCGGTCGCCGCGCGCGCCCAGCAGTCCATCGTGAAGGTCGTCGGCACGGCCGGCGGCTGCGGCAAGGTCCTGGAGGGCACCGGCTTCGTCTTCGGCGAGCGCCGCGTGATGACCAACGCCCACGTGGTGGGCGGCGTCGAGGAGCCGACCGTCCAGATAGGCGGAGAGGGCAGGCTGTACGACGCGACGGTCGTCCTGTACGACTGGGAGCGCGACATCGCCGTGCTCGACGTGCCGGACCTCAAGGCCAGGCCGCTGGAGTTCACCGAGACCGACGCGCGCAGCGGTGACAGCGCCATCGTCGCCGGCTTCCCGGAGAACGGCGCGTACGACGTCCGCTCGGCGCGCGTCCGGGGCCGCATCAACGCCGAGGGCCCGGACATCTACCACCGCGGCGAGGTCCGCCGCGACGTCTACTCACTCTACGCGACGGTCCGCCAGGGCAACTCCGGCGGACCGCTCCTCACCGCGGACGGCAAGGTGTACGGCGTGATCTTCGCGCGGTCCCTGGACGACGCGAACACGGGGTACGCGCTGACGGTCGACGAGATCCGCGAGGACATCACGCTCGGCCTGAACGCCCACCAGCAGGTCGACAGCCAGAGCTGCGCCCTCTGACGGCCCGCCCGGGGCCCGGCGCCGGCCGTGGCGTCAGGCCCCTGCGGGCGGGGGCGCGTACGCGGGTGTGCGTGTGCGGTGCGCCGGCGCGCGTGTGCAGTGCTCCGGCGTGCGTACGCGGTGAGCCGGCGCGCGCACGCGGAGCGCGGGGGTGCGTCGTACGCGCATGTGGCGCGGGTTCGGCGTGGGTCCGGTGCGGCCGTGTGCGGCGCGGTCAGTCGCGCTGGTGCCGCAGACGCGCGGAGACCCAGCGGGCCCGGCGGCGCAGGATGTGCGGGATCCCGAGGCGCGCGTCCAGCTCCGGGTCGCGCGGGGCGCCGCTCCTCTCGGGAGGCGGTGCCGCGGCCGAGCGGCGGTTGCGTGCGGCGTCAACATGGTCGTGCGTCCAGCCCATACCCCGACGTGTGCCCGGGGCCCATGGTCCGTAACCGCCCGGGGGACGACCGATCGGCCTATGCGGGAGGCATTTGGCTGATCGTAGGACAACGGCCCCCGCCGGTTCACGTACCTTCCCCCGGACACCCGCCGACTCCGCCTCAGCGGTCCGGCTCGGGGTCCTTCAGCCAGTTGACGAGCTCCGCCGAGAACGCCAACGGGTCCTCCTCGTGCGGGTAGTGGCCGAGGCCGTCGAACAGCCGCCAGCGGTAGGGCGCTTCGACGTACTGGCCGGATCCCGCCGCGCTGCGCGTCCGCATCACCGGGTCGGCGGAGCCGTGCAGATGGAGCGTCGGCACGCGGACGGGCCGCTTCATGCGCCGGTTGAACTGGATGCCGTCCGGGCGGGCCAGCGAGCGGACCATCCACCGGTACGGCTCGATCGAGCAGTGCGCCGTCGACGGGATCGCCATCGCCCGCCGGTACACGCCGAGGGTCTCGTCGTCCGGCTCGCGCGCGCCGGACCACTCCCGGATCAGCCGCTCCACGAGCGCCGCGTCGTCCGCGACCAGCCGCCGCTCGGGCAGCCACGGGCGCTGGAAGCCCCACACGTACGAACCGGCGCGGGTCTGCGCGAAGTCGGAGAGCATCGCCGAGCGCCACCGCCGCGGGTGCGGCATCGACGAGACGGCCAGGCGCCGCACCAGCTTGGGCCGCATCACCGCGGCCGTCCACGCCAGGTAGCCGCCCAGGTCGTGGCCGACCAGCGCCGCGTCCGGCTCGCCCAGGGACCGTACGACGCCCGTGATGTCGAGCGCCAGGTTCGCCGGGTCGTAGCCGCGCGGCGTGCGGTCGCTGCCGCCCACGCCGCGCAGGTCCATCGCCACGGCCCGGAACCCCGCGTCGGCGAGCGCGGGCAGCTGGTGCCGCCAGGTCCACCAGAACTGCGGGAAGCCGTGGAGCAGCAGGACGAGCGGACCGTCGCCCATCTCCGCGATGTGGAACCGCGCCCCGTTGGCGGCCACGTCGCGGTGCGTCCACGGGCCGTCGATCCGGACGGGGCCGCCGGGGGCGCCGGTACTGCTCTCAGGGACGGTCATACGGACGAGCGTGCCACAGCCGCGGCCTTCTCCTGGACGGCGGAGGTGTCGGGACGGGGGTGCGGCTTGACGTTCTGCAGCACCGCGGCGGTCTGCTTCACGGACGCCGCGGTCTTCTGCGGGCCCTTGCCGCGCTTCGCCTTCTTCGCGAACACGGCGCCGACGAGCCCCAGCAGGGCGGCCACGACGACGTTCACGCCGAAGGACAGCAGGAAGCACACCGACAGGTGCCAGCCGGTCCACGCGTGGAAGCCGTACGCGAGCGCGAAGCTCAGCATCGGCAGCGAGAAGAGCAGCACCAGCCCGGCCGCCCCGAACCCCAGGCCGCTGACGGCGCCGCGCTTGACGTCCTGTCGCAGCTGGGACTTGGCCAGCGCGATCTCGTCGTGCACGAGCGCGGACATCTCGGCGGTCGCGGAGGCGACCAACTGACCGAGACTGGGTTCTGCACCGTTCCCGGCGATACCGGTCCTCCCGGCGGGGTCGCTCATCGTCTCGCTCCCTCTCTCCCTCTACGGTCCGACCTCAGATCATGCCGGACGGTCGCCGTTCCCGCGCGCTGCCCCCGCCTGTTCGGCCCGGCGGCGGTGTTCCGCGGCCTTCCGCTCGTAGATCTCGGCGAGGCGGCGGTGGTGCTCGGGGTCGTCGACCTCGTAGACGTCGGGGACGCCGCTCAGGTCCTCGTCGCGCTCCTCCAGCTCGACCAGGGCCCGGTACTTGCGGACGCGGAGCTTCAGCAGGACCGTGGCGATCAGGGCGGCGATCAGCGACCCGGCGAGGACGGCCGCCTTGACCTCGTCGGTCAGCCTCGCGTCGCCCTCGAACGCCAGCTCGCCGATCAGCAGGGAGACGGTGAAGCCGATGCCGGCGAGGGTGGCGACGGCGAACAGGTCCGCCCAGGCCAGGTCCTCGTTGAGCTCGGCGCGGGTGAAGCGGGCGGTCAGCCAGGTGCCGCCGAAGATGCCGATCGCCTTGCCGACCACCAGGCCGAGGACCACACCCAGCGTCTCCGGCTGGGTGAAGACGTCGCCCAGCGCGTCGCCGGACACCGCGACACCGGCCGAGAACAGGGCGAACATCGGTACGGCGAAGCCGGCCGACAGGGGGCGCACCTGGTGTTCGATGCGCTCACCGGGGGAGAGGGCCTCGCCCTCGCGGCGGGTGCAGCGCAGCATCAGGCCCATGGCGACGCCGGCGATGGTGGCGTGGACGCCGCTGTTGTACATCAGGCCCCAGACGACCACGGCGAGCGGCACGTACACGTACCAGCCCCGGACGCCCCTGCGGAGGAGGAACCAGAAGAGGAGCAACCCGACGAGGGCCCCGCCGAGCGCGACGAAGTTCAGGTCGCTGGTGAAGAACACCGCGATGATCAGGATGGCGAAGAGGTCGTCGACGACGGCCAGCGTGAGCAGGAAGGCCCGGAGCGCGGACGGCAGCGACGTGCCGATGACGGCCAGCACGGCGAGCGCGAAGGCGATGTCGGTGGCGGTCGGGACGGCCCAGCCGTCGAAGGAGCCGCCGCCGGTGGCGTTGACCACCAGGTAGACGAGGGCCGGGGCGACCATGCCGCAGAGCGCGGCGACCACGGGCAGCGCGGCGGCCTTGGGGTCGCGCAGCTCGCCCGCGACCATCTCGCGCTTGAGTTCGACGCCTGCGACGAAGAAGAAGATCGCGAGGAGACCGTCGGCGGCCCAGTGCTCGATCGAGAGGTTCAGCCCGAGCGAGGAGGGCCCCACGTGGAACTCGCGGACCGTCTCGTAGCTGTGGCTCAGTGGGGTGTTCGCCCAGACGAGGGCCGCGACGGCGGCGAGGAGCAGCAGGACGCCGCCGACGGTCTCGGTGCGGAGCGCGTCCAGAACGAAGGACCGCTCGGGGAGGGGCAGGAGGCCGAGGACCCTCCGCCCGGTGGTGCTGGTTCCGGCGTTGGTGCTGTTGGTGCTGTTGGTGCTGTTGGTGCTGCCGGTGCTGCCGGTGCTGTTGGGGGTGGTGCCGTTGGTGTCAGGCGTCTTGGGCGCGGCCACGGTACGGAGACCTCCGGTGGTGTCGGCGGACATGGCGAATCACATGCCGACCAGACTTCCCGGCGCCCCTTTGGATTCTTATCGCTTTATTGGTGCGACGCACACCCTACAGGGAGGGCGCGGGGGCTTGTCCGACCATCATCACTTTAAGCGCGGAAAGGGCACCCGGCGCGTCGTCGCCGGGTGCCCTCCGCCATGGCCATGGCCATGGCCATGATTGTCGCTGTGGCCGTCGCTGTGATCTGGTCGTAGCTGTGGCCGTGGAACCGGCGGTCGGTCCTCTCGACCGACGACCGGCCGGCCGGCTGTCCAGCCGACTGGCTGGCTGACCGACCGACCGGCTGGCCTGCCTCAGTCCTCGCTGGGAGCGGCCGGCAGCTTGGCCTGGATGAGGTCCATAACGGATGAATCGGTCAGCGTCGTGACATCACCGAGCTGCCGGTTCTCGGCGACGTCCCGCAGCAGCCGCCGCATGATCTTGCCGGAGCGGGTCTTGGGCAGCTCCGCGACCGGCAGGACGCGCTTCGGCTTGGCGATCGGCCCGAGCGTGGCACCGACGTGGTTGCGCAGGTCCGCGACGAGCGCGTCGGTGTCCGCCTCGGCCTCCGCCGCCACGTTGCCGCGCAGGATCACGAACGCCACGATGGCCTGGCCGGTCGTCTCGTCGGCGGCCCCCACGACGGCGGCTTCGGCGACCTTCGGGTGCGACACGAGCGCGGACTCGACCTCCGTGGTGGAGATGTTGTGGCCCGACACGAGCATCACGTCGTCGACACGGCCGAGCAGCCAGATGTCACCGTCCTCGTCCTTCTTGGCTCCGTCGCCCGCGAAGTACTTGCCCTCGAAGCGGGACCAGTACGTGTCGATGAACCGCTGGTCGTCACCCCAGATGGTGCGCAGCATCGACGGCCACGGCTCCGTGAGGACGAGGTAGCCGCCCCCGCCGTCGGGCACCTCGTTCGCCTCGTCGTCGACGACGGTCGCCGCGATGCCGGGCAGCGGCCGCTGCGCCGAACCGGGCTTGGTCTCCGTCACGCCCGGCAGCGGCGAGATCATCATCGCGCCGGTCTCGGTCTGCCACCAGGTGTCGACGATCGGGCAGCGGCCCCCGCCGATGTGCTCCCGGTACCAGACCCACGCCTCCGGGTTGATCGGCTCGCCCACCGAGCCGAGGACGCGCAGGCTCGACAGGTCGAACTTGGCGGGGATGTCGTCGCCCCACTTCATGAACGTCCGGATCGCGGTCGGCGCCGTGTAGAGGATCGTGACGCCGTACTTCTGCACGATCTCCCAGAACCGGCCCTGGTGCGGCGTGTCCGGCGTGCCCTCGTACATGACCTGCGTCGCGCCGTTGGCCAGCGGTCCGTACACGATGTACGAGTGACCGGTGACCCAGCCGATGTCGGCGGTGCACCAGTAGACGTCGGTCTCCGGCTTCAGGTCGAAGACGGCGTGGTGCGTGTACGCCGCCTGCGTGAGGTAGCCGCCGGAGGTGTGGAGGATGCCCTTCGGCTTACCGGTGGTGCCGGAGGTGTAGAGGATGAACAGCGGGTGCTCCGCCTCGAACGCCTCGGGCGCGTGCTCGGCGCTCTGCCGGTCGACGATCTCGTGCCACCAGACGTCCCGCCCCTCGGTCCAGGCCACGTCCTGTCCGGTGCGGCGCACCACGAGCACGCGCTCGACCCCGTCGACCCGGCCCAGGGCCTCGTCGACGGCGGGCTTCAGGGCGGAGGGCTTGCCGCGCCGGTAACCGCCGTCGGCCGTGATGACCACCTTGGCGTCGGCGTCCTGGATGCGGGCCGCGATGGCGTCCGCCGAGAAGCCGCCGAACACGACGGAGTGCGCCGCGCCGATCCGCGCGCACGCCAGCATGGCCACGGCCGCCTCGGGGATCATCGGCATGTAGACCGCGACCCGGTCGCCCTTGCGGACCCCGAGCTCCGTCAGCGCGTGGGCGGCCCGGCTCACCTCGTCCTTGAGCTGGGCGTACGTGATGGCCCGGCTGTCGCCCGGCTCGCCCTCGAAGTGGATGGCGACCCGGTCGCCGAGTCCCGCCTCCACATGGCGGTCCACACAGTTGTACGCCACGTTGAGCTTGCCGTCGGCGAACCACCTGGCGAAGGGCGGGTTCGACCAGTCGAGCGTCTCGGTGGGCTCGGTGGCCCAGCTGAGACGGCGCGCCTGCTCGGCCCAGAAGCCGAGCCTGTCCGCCGCCGCCTGCTCGTACGCGGCCGCCGTCACATTGGCCTGCGCGGCCAGCTCGGCGGGCGGGGCGAACCGCCGCTCCTCCTTCAGAAGGTTGGCCAAGCTGCTCTCGTTGCTCACGACATCTCCCATTCCCAGGGCGTCCGATGTGTCCCGGTCCATAGCTCACCAGCCGGATGCCCGGGTGACAAGGGTTTCCCGAGCATTGGTTTAGACCTCTCAGGCGGATGGGTGAGGGCGGGACGCGTCGGCCGACACGTGCGGTCAAGCGGCCTCCTCCCCCTCGGCGCCGGAAGGGCGGGGAGGAGAGGGCCACCCACCACCATCACGTCCCCGCCCTGCCGCCGGTTCACCCCGGGAGTCTGTCCGGTGACACCCGGTCGGTCAGGCGCGGACCTCCTCCCGACGCGTCGATCCCTCACCGACCGGTGACACCGGACGGAAGATGTCGTCGGTTCCCTCCCGCTCCAGTAGGTACGCCTGCGCCTCGCCCACGTGGAAGTACATCCCGCGCAGCTCCAGCGTCCCCTCCGCGAGCCGCCTGGCGACCGCCTCGTGCTCCTTCAGGCGTTCCAACTGTTCCACCACGTTCGTCAGGCACAGCTGCTCCACCGTGTCGGCGAGCGGTCGCCCCGCCAGCCGCGGCGACACCCTCCCCTCGCCGCGCATCCGCTCCAGGCTCGGCAGCCCGTGCCGGAGCCACCGCCGCAGCGGGGACTGCGGCGGCCGCGCGGACGGCGACGGGTCGGTGGCGAGCAGCGCCTGCATCGCGCCGCAACCGGAGTGCCCGCACACCGTGATCGACCCCACTCGCAGCACGTCCACGGCGTACTCGATCGCGGCGGCCACCGAGTCGTCGCCGCTCTCCGCTCCGGGGAGGGGTACGAGGTTGCCGATGTTCCGCACGGTGAACAGGTCGCCCGGGCCGTTCGCCGTGATCATGCCGGTCACCAGCCGGGAGTCCGCGCAGGCCAGGAAGAGCTGCGGAGGCCGCTGCCCCTCGCGGGCCGGCTCGTCCCGTACGCGCGGCGAGGTGATCCGCAGGAGCGAGCTCAACCCGCTCGCCAGTCGACTCCCCTTCACCGCGCCGCTCTCCACCGGAAGCTCTCCGCGCAGGTGATTGCGCCAGGACGCCCGGGGCCGGCAGCACGTGTGCCCCTCGGCGGCCGGATCCGCGGTGCACGTACCGGACCGGTCGGTCAGCTCCGCATGGCCGCCGTGTGCCGACTGCGATGCCTGCCAGTCGTGCAGCGTCTCGTACGCGGCGTGGTCCATGAAGGACCCGTCCAGCTCGACCACCACCCGCGCGTCCGCCGGGATCTGGTGCAGCGTCCGGCTCAGCCGGGGCACGGCCAGGAACGTCAGTTGCCCCCGCACCCGCACGTGCTCCACGCCGTCCCGCTGCTCACGGGTGATCCGCGTCCCGGTCAGCCGGTGGAGGGCCGTCCCCGTCGCCACGGCGATCCCGATGGCCACGCCCTCGAGGACCCCGAGCAGGACGACACCCGCCACGGTCGCCGCGTACACCAGCACCTCGCGGTGGTGGGTGATCTTCCGTACGTGGGTGATGTTCACCATCTGGATGCCGACCACCATCACCAGCGCGGCCAGCGCCGGCAGCGGGATCAGCTCCAGCACGGGGACGAGCAGCAGGGTCGCCAGGACCACCCAGAAGCCGTGCAACATCGTGGAGTTCCGGCTGACCGCCCCCGACGCGACGTTGGCGGAGCTGCGGACGGCGACCCCGGTGATCGGCAGTCCGCCGAGGGAGCCCGACACGATGTTCCCGATGCCCTGTCCGGCGAGCTCCCGGTCGAGCCGCGCGCGCGGAACCGGTACCGACGGCTGCTTGCGGGCCGCGACCAGCTTGTCCACGGCCACCGCCGACAGCAGTGACTCGACGCTGGCGACCAGGGTGATGGTGAGCACACCGGCGATCAGCCCCAGCACCGGCCCCTCGGGCAGCCCCGGCAGCGCGTGGCTGTGCCACGAGGGCAGGTCCACCCTCGGCAGGGCCAGTCCCGCGAGGGACGCCGTCATCGCCGCGGTGGCGACCGCGACCAGCGCGGCCGGCACCACGCGCACGGCCTTTCCCCAGCGCCCCGGAAGCCGCGGCCACATGAGCAGCACCGCGATCGTGAGGGCGCTGACCGACAGCGAGGCCGGGTGCGGGTCCGCCAACTGGAGGGGGAGCTCTAGGGCGTTGTCGACGGCCGAGCTCTGCGGCGTACCGCCGAGGACGATGTGGAGCTGGGCGAGGGCGATCGTCACGCCGATGCCGGCCAGCATCCCGTGCACGATGGCGGGTGAGACGGCGAGTGCCGAACGTGCCACGCGCAGGGCGGACAGGGCGAGTTGGGTGAGCCCGGCCAGAGCGGTGATCGCGCAGGTGGTGCGCCATCCGTACTGCTGGATCAGCTCGGCCGTCACCACGGTCAGCCCGGCCGCCGGACCGCTGACCTGGATCGGCGCGCCGCCGAACCGGCCGACGACGATGCCGCCGACGGCCGCGGCCACGAGCCCCGCCTGGAGCGGGGCGCCGGTGGCGAGCGCGATGCCGAGGGAGAGGGGCAGGGCGATCAGGAACACCGCGATGGACGCGGACAGGTCGGAACCCGCGATCCGGAAGCTTCGGCGGGTCGGCGGAAGGCCGTGCTCTTCGGGAAGGTCGGAGCCACCGGCTGGTCGGTCGGCCGGAGGGTCGGCGTCGTTCGTGCGCGGAGTGGTGTAAGAGCTCACGGTTCCCGTCTCCTCATGGACTTGAGTGGTCGCTGGACGTCCGAGACAACGTGGGGAACAAGGCCGCGGCGGAGGCGCCGACAGGCGAGGCCAACTCAGGAGATTGCCAACTCTCGGTAAACGAACAGTAATGCAGAGTAAAGAAAAAGGCATTAAATTCTGGGCGAACGGAGCAAAGTTTCACCCGGTGAGGTGATTAGTCGTTCTATACGGCTCGTCATACCGTCCGTGCCCGGCTTCCGATGCGACGTTGGCGGCGCTCGCACAGGAACCCGGCGAAACGGAAGGGTGGGCCGATGAGGGCTGTCAGGAAGAGGATCACTGTCGGCGCCGTCGCGGCGGCGCTGATCACCGGTTTGGCGGGGTGCGGTGGCTCCGACGAGCCGTCCGGGGCCGGCGCCCGGGGACCCGAGAAGGGGGCCGGACCGCCCCAGAACCGCGTTCGGCTGATCGGTGACGGCTCCACCGCCTACACCGGTGCCCAGCCGGGCCTCAGCAAGCCCACCCGCCTGGTACCGGGTCAACGGCCCCCGCAGTTCGTCGTCTTCTCGTGGGACGGCGCAGGAGAGGACAGTCAGAAGCTGTTCTCCCACTTCCGCGGCGTCGGCAAGCGGTACGGCGCGACGATGACGTACTTCCTCAGCGGCGTGTACCTCCTCCCCGAGGAGAAGGCCGCCCTCTACAGCCCGCCCGGCCACGCCCCCGGCCGCTCCGACATCGGCTTCAACGACACCGAGGGCATCCGCGACACCGTGCGCGAGCTCCGTGGGGCCTGGCTGGAGGGCAACGAGATCGGGACGCACTTCAACGGGCACTTCTGCGGCCCGGAGGGGGGCGTCGGAACCTGGTCCGTCGAGGACTGGAAGAGCGAGATCGCCCAGGCCAAGTCCTTCGTGAAGAACTGGAAGACCAACTCCGGCCTGGTGAACGAGAAGCCACTCCCCTTCGACTACGACAAGGAGCTCATCGGGGCCCGGACCCCCTGCCTCGAAGGCCGTGACAACTTCGTGCGCGCCGCGAGCGAACTGGGCTTCCGCTACGACACCAGCGGCGTCAACAACCAGGTCTGGCCCAAGAAGGACGGGTCCCTGTGGGACCTGTCCATGCATCTCGTCCCCATCCCCGGACGGGACTTCGAGACGCTGTCCATGGACTACAACTTCATGGTCAACCAGTCCGGCACCGCCAAGGGCGACCCCGCCATGCACCGGTTCTGGGGCAACCAGATGCGGGACGGCCTGATCCAGGCGTTCAACCGCTCGTACCAGGGCAACCGCGCGCCCCTGATCATCGGGAACCACTTCGAGTCCTGGAACGGCGGCACGTACATGCGCGCCATTGAGGAAACGATTGCTCACGTCTGCGTGAAGCCCGAGGTCCGCTGCGTGTCGTTCCGTCAGCTCGCCGACTGGCTGGACGTCCAGGACCCGACCGTCCTCGCCAAGCTGCGGACGCTGAAGGTGGGACAGGCGCCGGCCGAGGGCTGGGGCCGCTTCCTCGCCGCCCCGCCGGCGAAGGCCTCGCCGTCGCCCGGCGGCGGGACCGCGGGACAGGCGGCCGCCCGCGTGACGGCGCCGTCCGGTACGCGCCGGGACGGCTAGACCGGCAGCCGCGTCACCGCTTCCCCCAGCACGAAGGCGGGGTCGACCTGCGCGGCCAGGTCGGCACCCGTCTTCGCGTTGCCCCAGCTCTCGGCGTTCTTCAGGTGGAAGTGCACCATCTGGCGCGTGTACCGCTCCCAGTCACGCAGCCCGTACGTCGCGTCGACGGCGTCCCGCAGTACGCGCAGGGCCTCCCGGTTCTCCGGCTCCAGCGCCCCGAACGGGCCGGACCGCCCCTTCTCCATGGACCGCACCCAATTCGACTGCCCGACCGCCACCAGCAGGTCGTCCCCCACCTCGTCCCGCAGGAACTCCAGGTCGTCCCGGCCCTGAACCTTGTTGCCGACGACCTTCAGCGCGACCCCGAAGTCCCGCGCGTACTCGGTGTACTGGCGGTAGACCGAGACGCCCCGCCGCGTCGGTTCGGCCACCAGGAACGTCATGTCGAAGCGGGTGAACAGCCCGGACGCGAACGAGTCCGAACCGGCCGTCATGTCGACGACGACGTACTCGTCGGGACCGTCGACCAGGTGGTTGAGGAACAACTCCACCGCGCCGACCTTCGAGTGGTAGCAGGCCACCCCCAGGTCCGCCTCGGTGAACAGCCCCGTCGCCATGAGCCGGATCACGCCGCCGTCCAGCCGCAGTGGACGGGCGCACGCCTCGTACACCGGGTTGTCCTCGCGGACGCGCAGCAGCCGTGAACCCTCACCGGGCGGTGTCGTCTTGATCATCGTGTCGACGGAACTGATCCGCGGATTGCTGCCGCGCAGGTACTGCTTGATCAGCGGCAGGTGCGCGCCCATCGAGGGGAGCGCCGCCGCCTCGTCCTCACCGAGACCGAGCGCGGCCCCGAGGTGCTGGTTGATGTCGGCGTCCACCGCGACCACGGGGGCCTCGGTGCTCGCCAGGTGGCGAATGAAAAGCGAGGACAGCGTCGTCTTGCCGCTGCCGCCCTTCCCAACGAAAGCGATCTTCATGTTCACCTACCGTAGTGGTTCGATGGCGTTGTGTTGCCTTCCCTTATGAGGAACGCCACTGGGGGTGGGTCGGTGTCGCGGGTGCGCGTAGCCTCGCTACTTATGAGTACGCATGCCGCCGACCCACTGGCCGCCCTCGCCGCGCTGCCGGGTGTCCCCGACGCCGTGGACTCCGTGCGCAAGGCCGTCGACCGGGTGTACGGGCACCGCGTGATGCGGCGCCGGAGCAATGAGATCTCCTCGGAAGCCGCCCTGCGCGGTGCGCGCGCCTCGGCGGCGCTGTCCGGCGCGGACTGGGCCCTGGAGGAGGTCCGCAGGCGCAGTGACTTCGGTGCGGACGCGGAGGCGCGAACGGTCGGCGCGGCGCTGAGGCTCGGTGTCGAGGTCGGACAGTTGCTCTCCATCTGGCGACAGTCGCCCCTCCGGGTCCTGGCCAGGCTGCACCTGGTGGCGGCCGGTGACGCGGCGGAGTCCGTGGGCCGGCCGCGGCAGGCCGGTGAGGCGGTCGACGAGCCGCTGGTCGAGGCCCCCCTGCCGGACGCGGCCGAGGTGGCCGCCCGGCTGGACGGCCTCGCGGAGCTGGTCGTCACGGGCACGTCCGCCCCGGCGCTCGTCACGGCCTCCGTGGTGCACGGTGAACTGCTGGCGCTGCGGCCCTTCACCTCGTACAGCGGTCTGGTGGCGCGGGCCGCCGAGCGCCTGGTGCTGATCGGCAGCGGCCTCGACCCCAAGGCGATCTGCCCGGCCGAGGTCGGCCACGCCGAACTGGGCCGCGCCGCGTACGTCGCCGCCTTCGACGGCTACCTGTCCGGGACGCCGGAGGGCATGGCCCGGTGGATCGCCCACTGCGGCCGGGCCGTGGAACTCGGCGTCCGGGAGTCGACGGCCGTGTGCGAGGCGCTCCAGCGCGGCGCCGCCTGAGGCGGACGGCGACGCGTCCGGCGTTTTCGGCGGGCGCCGTACCGGCCCCGGTCGAAGGCGAGTGCCGAGCTCCGACAGGGTTGCGGCGGTACCGGTTCCGGTACCGCCGCTGGCACTTCCGCCGAGTTACCATGCGTCCTCGTTATGTGCCCATCAGGCGGGGAACTCCGCCCTACGCCTGGTGCGGCTGGCCCGTAATCGACGGGTCGACGTCGCGTGGGTGCTCAGTTTCCGTGCTGTTCGGTCCGTGGGGCCTTCCTGCTCAACAGATGATCCTCTCGGATGTCCTCGGTCTCGCGGGCCGTAACTCCTTTGTACTACCGGGGCCCGTGAAGCGAAAGACTTGACCGAATATCTTTACTTTTGCCTTCAAATACGGACAAGTCTCATGGAAGGCCCGGTTTTCATCGACGCCGACTGGCGGCGCCTGCTCGCGTACCAGACGAGCCCTGCCGTGGCCGCCGCGGCGCCGATCGCCGCGGCGGCCATCAGTGCCGGCCGCGGCGGCATCCGGAACGAGGGGAACCGCTGCTTCAGTCGGACGGGACGGTTGAAGACGAGGACCGGCCACTCCCGTGCCACCGCCTCCCGGCGCAGCACCCGGTCCGGGTTCACCGCGTGCGGGTGCCCGACCGCCTCCAGCATCGGCAGGTCCGTCGCCGAGTCGCTGTACGCGTAGCACCGCGACAGGTCGTACCCCTCCGACGCGGCCAGCTCCCGTACCGCCTCGGCCTTGGTGGGGCCGTAGGCGTAGTACTCCACCTCCCCCGTGAAGCAGCCGTCGTCGCCGACCACCATCCGGGTGGCGACCACGCGGTCCGCGCCCAGCATCTCGCCGATCGGCTCCACCACCTCGGCGCCGGAAGTGGAGACGATCACCACGTCCCGGCCGGCGGCGTGGTGCTCCTCGATGAGTGAGGCGGCCTCGTCGTAGATGATCGGATCGATCAGCTCGTGCAGCGTCTCGGCCACCAGCTCTCTGACCTGCTGGACGTTCCAGCCCTTGCAGAGCCTGGAGAGGTAGGCGCGCATCCGCTCCATCTGGTCGTGGTCGGCGCCGCCCGCGAGGAAGACGAACTGCGTGTACGCGGTGCGCAGCGCGTCGCGGCGGTTGATCAGGCCGCCCTGGTAGAAGGACTTGCCGAAGGTCAGCGTCGATGACTTCGCAATGACCGTCTTGTCCAGGTCGAAGAAGGCCGCCGTGCGAGGCGAGGAGTGGTTTTCCACAAGCCAGAGCATAGGTGCCCGCCATTCGGCGTACGCTGGGGCGTGTGGGTTTGCCTGAGAAGGCTCTCGGGTACACCATGGAAGTCACGGATCGTTCGCGACCGTGCTAACCCGGACCGGCTCCTCCCCCCCCGAGTCGGCCGGAGAGACGACCCCCGCTCTCCCCCCCGGCGGGGGTCGTCGCATGTCCAAAGGGGTTTTCGCCCGCTGGTCCCGCTTCGGCATCCCCATCTCGTCTCCTTCGCGCTTCTGTGGCACCGGCCCCGGCCCGCCACTCGTCATCACTCAGAGTAGTCGAAGTGCTGCTCTATGGAAGTCGCTGGTATGGGTGATCGAGATATTCACAAGCGGTGGGTTGTCCACAGTTTTTGAACAAGATCCACTTTATTTCCAGAACCCCGTCACTGTGTTTCCGGCCGCGAAGCCGTGACGCGGAATCGCAGATCTCCCCGTCACGCCGGTGCGGCGCGACTCGGCGCCCGTGCGCGCCGAAAGCCGCGCGACCGCCGTGTGGACGGCGCGTGCGCACGACACGCGGGACGAAGTGCGGACACGGCGCCGGACGGGCGCCGTGGACAAGCGGAAGAGGGGGGCGGAGACCATGGCGGACTCCAGGACGTGTGACCGGACGCCGGACGTAGAGGGCCGACGGGCGGAGCCACTGATCGTGACCGAGGACGTCGAACTGCTCGACGACCTGCTCAGGCTGTGCGCCGCCGCGGGCTGCCAACCCGTGGTGCACCACGGGCCACCGGACCGCAAGACCGTGTGGGACGCGGCACCGCTGGTCATCGTCGGCGACGACGCGGCGGCACGCTGCCGGGGGATGTCACGCCGATCGGGTGTGCTGCTCGTGGGCCGGGACCAGGACGACGCCGGCGTGTGGCGGCGGGCCGTGGAGATCGGAGCGGACTGCGTCCTGCGGCTCCCGGACGCGGAGAGCTGGCTCGTCGACCGGATCGCCGATGTCGTCGAGGGCGTCGGACGGCAGGCGCTGACCGTCGGTGTGCTGGGCGGTCGCGGAGGGGCGGGAGCGTCGACCCTGGCGTGCGCCCTGGCCGTCAGCGCCGCTCGCGGTGGGCACCGCGCGATGCTCGTCGACGGCGACCCGCTCGGAGGCGGACTCGACGTCCTCCTCGGAGCCGAACGGGAGGAAGGGCTGCGCTGGCCGGATTTCGCCGCTTCCAAGGGGCGGGTCGCCGGCGCGGCGCTCGAGGAGTCCCTGCCGTCGCCGCGCGGCCTGCGCGTGCTGAGCTGGGACCGGGGCGACACCGCGGTGGTCCCACCCGAAGCCATGCGGTCCGTGCTCGCGGCGGCGCGCCGACGGGGCGGTGTCGTGGTGGTCGACCTGCCGCGCCGGGTCGACGACGCCACCGTCGAGGCGCTCGCCCAGGTCGACATGGGGCTGCTCGTCGTGCCGGGAGAGTTGAGGGCGGTCGCCGCGGCGAAGCGGGTGGCGTCCATGGTGGGCATGGTCCTCGACGACCTGCGCGTGGTGGCGCGCGGCCCGTACGCCGCCGGGGTCGACGAGGCGTGGATCGCCCAGGTGCTGGGGTTGCCGCTCGCCGGGGAACTGCCCGAGGAACCGCGGCTCCGGGCGACGCTGGACGGCGGAACCCCGCCCGGCGGCAGCGCCTCCGGTCCACTGGGGCGGTTCTGCTCCGCGTTCTGGGAGCGGGTGCTCGCCCCGGAGGCCGTGTCGTGACCGTCGGACTGCTGGAGGCCGTACGGCAGCGGCTCGCCGAGAGCGGCACCGAACCGACACCGGCCGGGGTGGCGGCGGCACTACGGGCCCAGGGAAGGCTCCTGGGCGACACCCAGGTCCTGGGTACGGCGGAGGAACTGCGCTGCGAACTGGTGGGCACCGGGCCGCTGGAGCCGCTGCTCGCCGACCCCGCGGTCACCGACGTGCTGGTGTCCGCGCCGGACCGCGTGTGGGTGGACCGGGGCGACGGCCTGGAACTGTCCGGCGTCTCGTTCCCCGACGCCGAGGCCGTACGCCGGCTCGCACAGCGGCTCGCGGCGGTGGCGGGCCGGCGCCTCGACGACGCCCGCCCCTGGGTCGACGCCCGGCTGCCGGACGGTACGCGGATGCACGCGGTGCTGCCGCCGATCGCGGTCGGTTCGACGTGCCTGTCCCTGCGCGTGGTACGGCCACGCGCCTTCACCCTCACCGAACTCGTCCGTGCCGGGACGGTGCCGCCACGCGGCGACCACGTCCTGCGGGCACTCGTCGAGAACCGCGTGTCGTACCTGATCAGCGGTGGCACGGGAACGGGGAAGACGACGCTGCTGTCCACGCTCCTCGGGCTCGTCGGGGGACGCGAGCGGATCATTCTGGCAGAGGACTCGGCGGAACTGCGCCCCGACCACCCGCACGTGGTACGGCTGGAGGCCCGCCCACCGAACCAGGAGGGTGCCGGCCGGGTGACCCTTCGCGACTTGGTGCGCCAAGCACTGCGGATGCGACCGGACCGCCTCGTCGTCGGCGAAGTGCGGGGCGCGGAGGTCGCCGACCTGCTCGCCGCCCTGAACACGGGCCACGAAGGCGGGTGCGGGACGGTGCACGCCAACACCGCGGCGGACGTCCCCGCGCGCCTGGAGGCCCTCGGAACGGCCGCGGGGCTCGACCGGGCCGCGCTACACAGCCAGTTGGCCGCCGGCCTGTCCGCCGTGGTGCACCTGGTGCGCGCGCCGGGCAGTCGGCGGCGGGTCGCGGAGGTCCATGTGCTGGAGCGGGGGGCCGACGGGCTGGTCGCCACCGTGCCCGCGCTGCGGTGGGCGCCGACCGGCTTCACCGAGGAACGGGGCTGGGAACGGCTGCGCGCCCTGATCGGGGACGCGCGATGGTGACGGGCCGGCCGGTGCACGCGGCGGCGCTGTACGCGGGCCTGGCGGCGCGGCTCGGCGCGGGACGAGGCCGGGGGCCGCGCCGCGGGAGGCTGCTGTTCGAGGCCGGTGCTGCCCGCGTCGGTCCGCCACCGGCCGGTTGGTGGCCGGGGCGGTCGGCGTCACGGCTCCGGCCGGAGTGGCTGTGCCTCGCGGCCTCGCTCGTACCGGCCCTGCTGGGAGAGTCCCTGTTGCCGCTGCTCGCGGGCGTGGCCGCCGTGCCCCTGGTCGGCGGGTGGCTGCGCGCGCGGGCCCGTGCCCGGGAGCGGGATCGGCGTGCCGACGCTGTGATCGAACTGTGCGCCGCGGTCGCGGCGGAGCTGCGCGCCGGCAGCCAGCCCGCCCAGGCGCTGCGTTTCGCCGCCCGCGCCACCGGGGCGCTGGGAGGTGAAGAGCCCGCCGTCCTGGCCGCCGCGCGGTTCGGCGGTGACGTGCCCGAGGCGCTGCGCTGCGCGGCGAGGGCCGAGGGCGCCGACGGGCTGGCCGGTCTCGGGGCGTGCTGGCAGGTCGCCGTGGACGGTGGTGCGGGACTGGCCGCCGGACTCGACCGGCTGGAGGCGGCGCTGCGCGAGCGACGGGAGCAGCGGGAGCGGCTCCGTGCCCAGTTGTCCGGCGCGTGGGCCACCGTCGTCCTCCTCGCCCTGCTGCCCGTCGCGGGCCTCGCCATGGGAGCCGCCCTCGGCGCCGATCCGCTGGGGGTCCTCTTGCACACCCCGGCCGGTCTCGCCTGCCTCGCGGTCGGCGGGGCCCTGGAAGCGGCGGGGCTGTGGTGGGCCGGGCGGATCGTCAGGGCGGGGGAGGAACCGTGACCGGGGAGACCGGAGAGGTTGTCCACCACCTGTGGACGGCGCTCGTGTTGCTCGCGGGCATCCTGTGGACGGCGTGGGCGGTGGCCCGCGCACGGCGGGTCCGTCGGACACGCGGACGGCTCGCGGCCCTGGTGGCGGCCGAGTGCCCTCGCCGCCCCCGCCCTCGGTGGGCGGGCCGCGTCGCGGCCGTGACACGCCGGTGGGTGGGTCCGGCTGCGGCGGTGACGGCCGGGTGGGTGCTGTTCGGCGGGATCGTCGGCTGCGCGGTCGGCACCGCCGGGGCGTACGCCGTACGGAAGTGGCGCCGCCGCCCCCGCCCCCCGGCCATCGATGCCGAGGCGGCCGGCCGGCTTCCGCTCGCCGCGGAACTGCTCGCGGCGTGCCTCTCGGCCGGGGCCGGGCCCCGTGAAGCGGCGGAGGCGGTCGGCCGGTCGATGGGGGGTCCCGTGGGCGAGCAGCTCATACGGACCGCGGCGGAACTGGCGCTGGGCGGTGACCCGGGAGAGGCGTGGGGACGATTCGGCGGCATCCCGGGTGCGCGGCCACTGGCCCGCTGCCTGGAGCGGGCGGCCACCTCGGGGGCCCCGGCGGCGGCACCGGTGTCCCGGCTGGCCGCGGGACTGCGCGCCGACCGGGCCAGGGCCGCCGCGGCCCGGGCCCAGCGGGCGCAGGTGCTGATCACCGCGCCGGTGGGGCTGTGCTTCCTGCCCGTTTTCCTCGCGGTCGGCGTCGCGCCGGTCGTGATCGGGCTGGCCGGCCGGCTGCTGTGAGGGACACCGGCCCCTGGAGCCGGTGGCAAGGACACGAGTGGTACGAGACGAGGAGGTCGCCGTGTGGCACCGGATGGCGGAATGGACGAAGCGGCGCTGGACGAAGGCCCGGACGGGCATGCGACGGGACGCCGGCATGAACACGGCCGAGTACGCGATGGGCACGATCGCCGCGTGCGCCTTCGCGGCCGTGCTGTACAAGGTCGTGACGAGCGACGTCGTGTCGTCAGGACTGCGGTCGACGATCGAGAGGGCGCTCGATGCCCCGTTCTGAGAGGCCCCGCTCTGGGACGAAGCCCCGCTCTGGGACGAAGCCCCGCTCTGGGACGAGGTCCCGCTCTGGGACGAGGTCCCGGCTCCCGGTGGCGCGCGGACCGGGGCTCGGTGACGGCGGAGGCGGCCCTGGCCGTGCCCGCGTTGGTGGTGTTCACGACGGCGCTGCTCTGGGGGCTCGTCGCGGCGGCCGCGCAGATCCAGTGCGTGGACGCGGCGCGCGCCGGGGCGCGGGCGGTGGCCCGGTCGGAGCCGGAGGCGTCGGCGGTGGAAGCGGCCCGGGCGGCCGCACCGGAGGGGGCGCGGGTGGCGGTGGAACGCGTGGGCGACCTGTGGCGGGTACGGGTCGAGGCGCCCGCGCCGGGGCCCGCAGCCTGGGGACTGGCCCTCCGCGCCGAGGCGGCCGCCCTCGCGGAGGACGCGGTGGGCGACACGGCCACGCGGGACGGTCCCTGAGGCGCGGCGACCGGGGCTCCGCGAGCGTGTGGACGGCCGTGGCAGCGGGCGCGCTGTGTGCCGTGTTCGCCGCCGTACTCGCCCTGGGCCAGGCTGTGGCGGCTCGGCACCGGGCGGGCGGCGCGGCCGACCTGGCGGCCCTCGCGGCGGCCGATCACGCCCTGCGGGGCGCCGGGACCGCCTGCGACGCCGCCGTCCGGGTCGCCCGGGCGCAGCGGGCGGAGGTGGTGCGGTGCACCCTGCGGGGAGAGATCGCGGAGGTGGCGGCGCAGGCGAGGTTCGGCCCGTACGCCCCGGTGGTCAGGTCACGGGCGGGCCCTCCGGAGGCGTGGCCGGCCCCGGCGGGTCCTGCGGAGCCCCCCGGAGGAGCTCGGTGAGGAGACGCACGGCGGCGCGCTTGTGCAACGGGTCGTTGCCGTTGCCGCACTTGGGTGACTGGATGCACGACGGGCAGCCCGCGTCGCACTCGCACGACGCGATCGCCTCACGGGTCGCGCCCAGCCAGGCGCGGGCGGTGTGGAAGGCCCGCTCGGCGAACCCGGCACCGCCCGGATGGCCGTCGTAGACGAACACCGTCGGCAGCAGCGTGTCGGGGTGGAGCGGGACGGACACTCCGCCGATGTCCCAGCGGTCGCAGGTGGCGAACAGCGGCAGCAGACCGATCGAGGCGTGCTCGGCGGCGTGGAGCGCCCCGCCCAACTGCTCCGGGTTCACCCGGGCCGCGTCCAGCTGGTCCTCGGTGACCGTCCACCACACCGCCCGGGTGCGCAGGGTGCGCGGCGGCAGGTCGAGCTTGGTCTCACCGAGGACCTCGCCGGTCAACAGACGGCGGCGGAGGAAGGAGACGACCTGGTTGGTGACCTCGACGGAGCCGTAGCAGAGACGGCCGCTCCCCCACGGGATCCCGGTGTCGGTCTCCAGGACGGAGATGGAGGTGGTGTCGCGGGCGGTGGTGGAGTACGGCGGGTCGGCCTGTTCGACGAGGGCGACCGACTCCTCCAGATCGAGGTGGCGCACCAGGTACGTGCGGCCCTGGTGGAGGTGGACGGCCCCCTCGTGGACGGTGGTGTGGGCGGCCGAGGCGTCCACGGTGCCGAGGAGGCGCCCCGTGCCCTCCTCGACGATCTGGACGGGGCTGCGGCCCTCGCCCCGGATGTCGGCGAGGTCGGCGGCCCGCTCGCGGCGCGTCCAGTACCAGCCGGAGGCCCGCCGCCGCAGCAGCCCCGCGGCCTCCAGCTGTGGCAGCAGCTCCGGGGCGGACGGGCCGAACAACGCCAGGTCGTCGTCGGAGAGCGGCGACTCGGCCGCCGCCGCGCACAGGTGCGGGGCCAGGACGTAGGGGTTGTCGGGGTCCAGGACGGTGGACTCCACCGGGCGGCGGAACAGTGCCTCCGGGTGGTGGACGAGGTAGGTGTCCAGGGGGTCGTCGCGGGCGACCAGCACCGCCAGGGCGCCCTCGCCGGACCGTCCGGCGCGACCCGCCTGCTGCCACAGGGAGGCGCGGGTGCCCGGGTAGCCGGCGATGAGGACCGCGTCCAGCCCCGACACGTCGATGCCCAGTTCCAGGGCGGTGGTCGCGGCGAGGCCGAGGAGCTCGCCGGAGTGCAGCGCCCGCTCCAGGGCGCGGCGCTCCTCGGGGAGGTAGCCGCCCCGGTAGGCGGCGACCCTGCGGGCGAGGAAGCGGTCGACCTCGGCGAGCCGCTCCTGCGCGATGACCGAGATCAGCTCGGCGCCCCGCCGGGAGCGGACGAAGGCGACCGAGCGGACGCCCTGCACCGCCAGGTCGGCCAGGAGGTCGGCGGTCTCGGCCGTCGCGGTGCGCCGGACGGGGGCACCGTTCTCGCCCTCCAGTTCGGTGAGCGGTGGTTCCCACAGGGCGAAGACGAGCTCGCCGCGCGGTGACGCGTCGTCGGCCACCTCGCGGACGGGCAGGCCGGTGAGGCGGCTCGCGGCGACGGCCGGTTCGGCGGCGGTGGCCGAGGCGAGGAGGAACACCGGGTCGGAGCCGTACCGGGCGCACAGGCGGCGCAGCCGCCGCAGCACCTGTGCGACATGGGAGCCGAAGACCCCCCGGTACGTGTGGCATTCGTCGATCACGACGTAGCGCAGCGCGCGCAGGAAGGAGGCCCAGCGCGGATGGGACGGGAGTATGCCCCGGTGGAGCATGTCGGGGTTGGTCAGCACGTAGTTCGCGTACTGGCGGACCCACTCGCGCTCTTCGACCGGCGTGTCCCCGTCGTACACGGCCGGGCGGATCCGATTGCCGAGCGGGGCCGAGAGGGACCGCACGGCGCGCCGCTGGTCGGCGGCCAGCGCCTTGGTGGGGGACAGGTACAACGCGGTGGTGCCCCGGCCGTTCGCCGCCTCGGAGCCGTCCAGGAGCGTCGTCAGGACGGGCGCGAGGTAGGCGAGGGACTTCCCGGACGCCGTGCCCGTGGCGATCACCACCGACTCGCCGTCCAGGGCGTGCTCGGCGGCGGTCGCCTGGTGGGTCCACGGATGGCCGACACCGGCCTGGTGAATGGCATCGATCACTTCCGGCCGGACGCGATCCGGCCAGACGGCATGGCGTCCCTCTCTCGGGGGCAGGTGCTCCGTATGAGTGATGCGCGCAGCCCGGTTCGCCCGCGCGGCGAGCCGATCGAGGACCGTACCGGGGGAGGGGCGGGCGTCCCCGTTCTCGGGGGAACGACTGGGGCGGTGATTCCTGGCCATCGGCACCGAGTGTGTCACCGGCGTGACGGACAATGCTCCCAAGGCGTCGTGCATGGTTGCTGGTAAGTGATTGAATGCCATCGCGGCTGGCGATCCGTCCCCTGACTCCGTCGGGGAGACCCGGGGGCGACCGCTCGATAGCAAGGTGCTGGAGGATCCGTGGACCTGTCCCTGTCGACTCGCAATGTGTCCGGCCCTGGTGGCGACCGTACGGTCGTCGAGGTCGGTGGCGAGATTGATGTGTATACCGCGCCCAAGCTGCGCGAGCAGTTGGTCGAGTTGGTGAACGACGGCAGCTACCACCTGGTCGTCGACATGGAGGGCGTGGACTTCCTGGACTCGACCGGCCTCGGCGTTCTGGTCGGCGGGCTGAAGCGCGTACGAGCCCACGAGGGCTCGCTGCGCCTGGTCTGCAACCAGGAGCGCATCCTGAAGATCTTCCGGATCACGGGTCTGACCAAGGTGTTCCCGATTCACACCACGGTCGACGAGGCCGTCGCCGCCACCGACTGACCAGGGCGACGACGCCCGGCCCGCGCGGGCCGGACGCCGCCGCGTGTCGTCCACCGCGCCCGGGCCGCCCCTGCGGCGCCCGAGCGGCGGTGACCGGCGACACCGCGGGGCCGGGCCGGTGCCCGGTGCCTCGGTGACCGGGGTGCCGCGCCGTCCCGAAGCCCGTGAAGCCCGCGGGCTTCACGGGCCCTGCCGGGTCCTGTCCGGGCGCTCCGGCGGCCCGGTGCCCCGGCGACGGCGGACGCCCGGGAGCCCGCGGACCGGATGCCCGAAGTCGCGGCGGCCACGCGCCGTCGCAGGCCCGCGCCGGGCTCCCGCCAGGGCCCGACGCCGGGACCGCGACACCTCGCGCCCTTCCCGGTGAGGGAACGACGCGGAGCCGGAAACGGGCCCACAAGCCCCCTGGGCGGGGCGTGAAGGCCCGCTCGCAGGGCACATGACCTGTGGGAGGGCGCCGGGACCGCGCGGCTCCAGGACGCGCCGGAGGCGATACCGCCGCTGGTGGCCCCGCGCCCCCAGCGGTGCGGACGTGCCGGACGGACCCGGGACGTCCGGTGGAACGGCAGGGGTGCCGGGCAGCCGGCCCGGACCGCTGAGACGCACGCTCGTACGCCCGAGGGGGACCGCATGGCCACCGTTGAACTCCGCTTCAGCGCCCAGCCCGAGCACGTCAGGACCGCCCGCCTGGTGGCGGCCGCCGTCGCACGCCGGGCAGGGGTCGACGACGCCGTGCTGGACGAGGTCAGGCTCGCCGTCGGCGAGGCGTGTTCCCGCGCCGTCGGACTGCACCGCAGCAACGGTGTCACCGCGCCCGTCAAGGTGCGGCTGACCGAGGAGGAGAAGGCGTTCTCCATCGAGGTCGGCGACGAGGTGCCCGGTGCCGGTGTCGCGGCAGCCGACGCGGCCGGCGTGCCCGGCTCGCGCAGCGGCGCGCCGACCGGGGGCTTCGACGACGCGGAGGGCGAGGACCAGATGGGGCTCGCGGTGATCAGCGGGCTCGTCGACGACGTCGAGGTGTCCGCGGGGGAGCACGGCGGACTCATTCGGATGAGCTGGCCCAGGCCGGGTTCCGCGGAAGTCCTCTGAAAGCCCGCCCGCCCCGTAATCCCCGTAAAGGCCCTGCTGAACAGGGCCTTTTTCCTTTCCCGGCATCTTCCGGAGCCGTCCCTCCGGAGCCGGTTCCGCCACCCCGTCACCGCGCCCGGGTGGATTTCGGAAACGGATCATTTGCCGACCGGTGGGACACGGTCGATCCTGTTCTTCGGCGCCCCGCACCGATCGGGTTCCGCTCGCTACGAGCCGTCCATGTCCTGAGCCGACGTCGAGGAGGACGCATGGCGGGGCTCCTCGACCCACAGCGGTTCCAGGACCCGGTGCCGCTCGCCGCCGCGGTCCTCACCGCGGGGAACCGGATCATCGTGGTCGTGATCGCCCTCGTGGCGCTGTTCGCCCTGGTCGTCGCCCAGTTGCTCGTCCGCCAGGTGCTGGCCGCCGGCGAAGGCACCGAATCCATGAAAAGGATCGCCGCCGCGATCCAGGAAGGCGCCAACGCCTATCTGGCACGGCAGTTGAGGACCGTGGCGGTGTTCGCGGCCGTCGTGTTCTTCCTCCTCATGCTGCTCCCGGCCGACGACTGGTCCCAGCGGGCGGGGCGTTCGCTGTTCTTCCTCGTCGGCGCGCTTTTCTCCGCGGTCACCGGATACACCGGCATGCGTCTCGCCGTACGGAGCAACGTGCGGGTGGCGGCGGCGGCGCGCGAGGCCGCCGCAGTGCCGGGCGAACAGGGGAGGGACCCGACGGCCGTCTCGCACCAGGCCATGAGGATCGCCTTCCGCACGGGCGGTGTGGTCGGCATGTTCACCGTCGGCCTCGGTCTGCTCGGCGTCTGCTGCGTCGTCCTCGTCTACGCGGCCGATGCGCCCAAGGTCCTGGAGGGCTTCGGTCTCGGCGCCGCCCTGATCGCCATGTTCATGCGTGTCGGCGGCGGCATCTTCACCAAGGCCGCCGACGTCGGCGCCGACCTGGTCGGCAAGGTCGAGCAGGGCATCCCCGAGGACGACCCGCGCAACGCCGCCACCATCGCCGACAACGTCGGGGACAACGTCGGCGACTGCGCCGGCATGGCCGCCGACCTCTTCGAGTCGTACGCCGTCACACTGGTCGCCGCGCTGATCCTCGGCAAGGCCGTCTTCGGCGATCTCGGCCTCGCCTTCCCCCTCATCGTCCCGGCGATCGGCGTCGTCACCGCGATGATCGGCATCTTCGCGGTCGCGCCCCGGCGCGCCGACCGCAGCGGCATGTCGGCGGTCAACCGCGGGTTCTTCCTCTCCGCGGCCGTCTCGCTGGTGCTCGTGGCGATCGCCGCGTTCGTCCACCTGCCGGCCTCGTTCGCGGAGCTGGAGGGCGTCACCGACACCGCCGTGCGGGCGCACGACGGCGATCCCCGCCTCCTGGCGTTCGTGGCCGTCGCCCTCGGCATCGTCCTCGCCGCGCTGATCCAGCAGCTGACCGGGTACTTCACCGAGCCGGGCCGGCGGCCCGTGAAGGACGTCGGGAAGTCGTCGCTGACCGGTCCCGCCACCGTCATCCTCGCAGGGGTCTCCCTCGGTCTGGAGTCCGCCGTCTACACGGCCCTGCTGATCGGACTGGCCGTCTACGGGGCGTTCCTGCTCGGCGGCGCCTCGATCATGCTCGCGCTGTTCGCCGTCGCGCTCGCCGGCACCGGCCTGCTCACCACCGTCGGCGTCATCGTCGCGATGGACACCTTCGGGCCCGTCTCCGACAACGCGCAGGGCATCGCCGAGATGTCCGGTGATGTCCGGGGTGCCGGCGCGCAGGTCCTCACCGACCTCGACGCGGTCGGCAACACCACCAAGGCGATCACGAAGGGCATCGCCATCGCCACGGCGGTCCTCGCGGCCTCGGCGCTGTTCGGCTCGTACCGGGAGGCCATCGCCACCGCCGTCGCCGACGTGGGCGCCAGGGCCACCGAGACGACCCTCAGCATGGACATCTCGCAGCCCAACAACCTCGTCGGCCTCGTCTTCGGCGCCGCGGTCGTCTTCCTCTTCTCGGGGCTGGCCATCAACGCGGTGTCCCGTTCGGCGGGATCGGTGGTGTACGAGGTGCGCCGCCAGTTCCGCGAGCACCCCGGGATCATGAACCGCACGGAGAAGCCGGAGTACGGGCGGGTCGTCGATATCTGCACCAAGGACGCCCTGCGCGAACTGGCGACGCCGGGCCTGCTGGCCGTGATGGCGCCCATCGCCGTCGGCTTCGCCCTCGGCGTGGGCGCGCTCGGCGCCTACCTCGCGGGCGCCATCGGCACCGGTCTCCTGATGGCGGTCTTCCTGGCGAACTCGGGCGGCGCCTGGGACAACGCCAAGAAGCTCGTAGAGGACGGCCACCACGGGGGCAAGGGCAGCGAGGCCCACGCCGCGACGGTGATCGGCGACACGGTCGGCGACCCGTTCAAGGACACCGCGGGGCCGGCGATCAACCCGCTGCTCAAGGTCATGAACCTGGTGGCGCTGCTCATCGCGCCCGCCGTCGTCCGGTTCGGCCACGGCCCCGACGCCAGCGCCGGTGTGCGGGCCGTGGTGGCGGCGGTCGCGATCGTCGTCGTCGTCGCGGCGGTGTACGTCTCCAAACGCCGCTCGGTCGCCGGGGACGGCGAGGACACGCCCGGGCGCTTCACCGGCTCCCCGGACAAGACGGCCCCCGTACGGTGATGACTGACCGCGCCATGACATGACACCTGGTCAGGTGGGGGAGGGCGGGGTGCCGCAAGACCGCGGACACGCGGCTCCGGGCCGTCTCGGTGAGCCTTCTCTCCCTTGGTGCAAACGGTGCAAAAGCGCATGCAGTGGCCACCCGGCACGCGGTTGCCGCCCACGTGGCGTGTATGTTCCGGGGCCGAGAGCCTCGGAAGGGACCGATCCGGTGAACAAGAAGCTTGCAGCCGTGCTGTCCGGTGGTGCGGTGCTGGTACTCGCGCTGTCGGGCTGCAGCAGTGACGAAGGCGACGAAGGCAAGGTGGACGCCTGGGCGAAGACGTTCTGCGACCAGGCGAAGCCGCAGATCCAGAAGCGGGCCGACGCCCAGCAGACCATCATCTCGACGGCGGCGGACGGCAAGCCCGCCGACGTCCAGGCGGCGGACTCGAAGGCGTTCCAGGACATCGCGGACACGGACAAGGCGCTCGCCAAGGCGGTCGAGAGCGCCGGCGTCCCGCCCGTCGAGAACGGCGAGAAGCTCCAGCAGGACGCCGTCAAGGAGCTCACCGCCACCGCCACCGCCTACGAGGGGCTCAGGAAGCAGGTCGACGCCCTCGACCCCAAGGACCAGCAGAAGTTCGCCGACGGCCTGCAGGGTGTCGCGAACGGCCTGAAGCGCATCGAGAAGATGGACCAGGACGCGCTGGCCAAGCTCCAGTCCGGTGAGTTGGGCAAGGCCATGGCCAAGCAGCCCGGCTGCCAGAAGGCCCGGGCGTCCGTCGCGCCCACCTCGACCGGCGGCCCCGCGGCCGAGCCCGGCGACGCCGCGCCCGCCTCCCCGTCCGCCGCGGCCTCCGGCCGAGCGTCGGCGAAGCCCTCCGCCTCGGCGAAGCCCTCCGCGTCAGCGAGCGCCAAGTCCGAGTAGCGGTACGCGCCCCGCCCGTCCGGCCCGGTTGTCCACAGGGAAGCCGGGCCGTTCGTCATTGTCCGTGGCGCCGGTCACAATGAGCGTGTGAGTACGACCAGCCTGACCCCCAGCCTCCCGGTGCCCGACCACGCCGACCGCCTGCGCGCCGCCCTCCTCGACGCCGGCTTCACGGCGGACGGGCTCCTCGACCGGCTCGGCGCGCCCGCCTACGCCGCCCTCGCCCGCAGCGAGACGGTGCCCGCCCTGCGCGCCACCCGCGGGGACGGACCGCTGGACACCCTCGTCCGCCTGTTCCTGCTCCAGCAGCGGGTGCCGCACGCGTGGGCGCGTGCCGCCCTCCCGCTGGACGAGGCGCTCGCGGACGGCTGGGCGGTGAAGGACGGGGACGGCGTCCGGGCCACGGTCGACGTGCGCCCGTACGGCGGCCCCGACGGCGAGGACTGGTACATCGTCTCCGACCTCGGGTGCGCCGTGGGCGGCGCGAGCGGAGCCGGAGGCAGGGGCGAGGGCGTCGTCCTCGGCGTGGGCGGCGCGTCCACCACGCTCGCCGGGCTCACCGTACGGACGCCCGTCGCCTCCGCGCTGGACCTCGGCACCGGTTCCGGCATCCAGGCGCTGCACGCCACGCGGCACGCCACGCGGGTGACGGCGACGGACCTCAATCCGCGGGCGCTGGAGTTCACCCGGCTGACGCTCGCGCTGTCCGGCGCGCCGGAGGCCGACCTGCGGGCCGGGTCGCTGTTCGAGCCGGTCGCGTCGGAGACGTACGACCTGATCGTGTCGAACCCTCCGTTCGTCATCTCCCCGGGCGCCCGGCTCACCTACCGGGACGGCGGGATGGGCGGCGACGACCTGTGCCGCGCCCTCGTCCAGCAGGCCGGGGAGCGGCTCAACAAGGGGGGCTACGCGCAGTTCCTGGCCAACTGGCAGCACGTCGAGGGGGAGGACTGGAAGGACCGCGTCCGCTCGTGGGTGCCGCGCGGGTGCGACGCGTGGATCATCCAGCGGGAGGTCCAGGACGTCACCCAGTACACGGAGTTGTGGCTGCGGGACGCCGGGGACCACCGGGCCGCCCCGGAGGAGTACCGGGCGCGGTACGAGGCGTGGCTCGACGAGTTCGAGGCGCGCGCGACCAAGGCGGTCGGCTTCGGCTGGATCACGCTGCGGAAGTCCGGCACGGACGAGCCGTCCATCGTCGTCGAGGAGTGGCCGCACCCGGTGGAGCAGCCGCTCGGCGAGACCGTGAGGGCGCACTTCGCCCGTCAGGACTACCTCCGGGCGCGGGACGACGCGGCTCTGCTCGCCGACCACTTCGTGCTCGCGCCCGAGGTGGTGCAGGAGCAGGTCGGGCTGCCGGGCGCGGAGGACCCCGAGCACGTCATCCTGCGGCAGAACCGCGGGATGCGGCGGGCGACCAAGGTCGACACGGTCGGTGCCGGGTTCGCCGGCGTCTGCGACGGCACGCTCAGCGCGGGCCGCATCCTGGACGCCATCGCCCAGCTGATGGGCGAGGACCCGGTCGTGCTGCGGGACCGCACGCCGCAGGCGATCCGCCTCCTCGTGGGGGAGGGCTTCCTGGAGCCCGCGCGGCCGGACGGCCGGGGCTGACGCGGAGCCGGCGCGGGACCGGCGCGGAGCCGACGCGGTGCCGGGCGGGTGAACGGCCCCGGGCCCCGCGCCGTTCACCCGTAATTCGCGCTTCCGACGCCCGGAGGTGTCAGCCTCCCCGGGGGCGCCCCGCAGCGTGGCCCAGGCTCACGGTCCCACGGGCACGCGGCCGGCCACCGCGCACGGCCCGCGGGGCCCCGGGGACTGGTACGACGAAACGGGGTACGGGCATGGAGAGCGGACCGGCCATCTTCGCCGGCACGGCGTTCACGGTCTTCGGCGCGGGACTGCTGGTGTGGACGGTGGCTCGTGTGACGCACCGTGCACCAGTGGCACACGGGGTGAGTCCGGCCACAGCCGCCGCTTTCGCCGTCGGAGCCGGAGCGGCGTTCCTGGCCCTCGGCGTGTGGTGCTTCGGCCGGATCTGACCGGCATCGCCCCGGCCGGCTCCCGCAGCCACCGCGACCGGTACCGCCACGACCGGGGGCGTACACCCGCTGAGCAGGCCGAATCGGGTCAGGACCGGCGATCGGCAGGGCCGGGCGGAAGACCGGGACGGACCGGTGAGGAGCCGGTCGCGCGGCGTGGGGCACCCCCGGTCGGAACGTGACCCTCCGCGTCATGACGGGAGTCCGGGCGGCAGGAATGCCAGAAGTCGGGTTACCGTTCGAGTGGCCGTTGCGGGCTTTCGCCGTTTGACACGGGGGCGGGTTGTACCGTCACACTCCGCAGCGACAGCAGCGTCACAGCCGTGGCGCAGTGCCCGCAGTGCCCGCGGTGCTCCCCAGGCGGGGCCGCACCGCGCCGTACACGCACCGAGCGCCGACCGGAGAGAAGAGCGAAGAGTTGTCCCCGACACGCGAGACCGCACAGGGCGGCCGCCGACTCGTCATCGTCGAGTCCCCTGCCAAGGCGAAGACGATCAAGGGCTACCTCGGCCCCGGCTACGTCGTCGAGGCGAGCGTCGGGCACATCCGCGACCTTCCGAACGGTGCCGCGGAGGTGCCCGAGAAGTACACCGGCGAGGTGCGCCGGCTCGGCGTCGACGTCGAGCACGACTTCCAGCCGATCTACGTCGTGAACGCCGACAAAAAAGCCCAGGTCAGGAAGTTGAAGGAGCAGCTCGCCGAGTCCGACGAGCTCTACCTGGCCACCGATGAGGACCGCGAGGGCGAGGCCATCGCGTGGCACCTCCTGGAGGTCCTCAAGCCCAAGGTCCCCGTCCACCGGATGGTCTTCCACGAGATCACCAAGGACGCGATCCAGCAGGCCGTCGCCAACCCCCGCGAGCTGAACAAGCGGATGGTCGACGCCCAGGAGACCCGCCGCATCCTGGACCGGTTGTACGGCTACGAGGTCTCGCCGGTCCTGTGGAAGAAGGTCATGCCCCGGCTGTCGGCCGGCCGCGTGCAGTCCGTCGCCACCCGGCTCGTCGTCGAGCGGGAGCGCGAGCGCATCGCCTTCCGCTCCGCCGAGTACTGGGACCTCACCGGCACCTTCGGCACCGGCCGCGCCGGCGACCCCTCCGACCCGTCGGTCCTGACGGCCCGCCTCGCCTCGGTCGACGGCCGCCGCGTCGCCCAGGGCCGCGACTTCGGCGCGGACGGCCGCCTCAAGGGCGACCAGGTCCTCCACCTCGACGAGGCGAACGCCCGCGCCCTGGCCGCCGCGCTCGCCGACACGCGGTTCGCCGTCCGCTCGGTCGAGTCCAAGCCGTACCGCCGCTCCCCGTACGCGCCGTTCCGCACCACCACCCTCCAGCAGGAGGCGAGCCGCAAGCTCGGCTTCGGTGCGAAGGCCACGATGCAGGTCGCGCAGAAGCTGTACGAGAACGGCTTCATCACCTACATGCGCACGGACTCCACGACGCTGTCCGACACGGCCGTCGCCGCCGCCCGCGCGCAGGTCACGCAGTTGTACGGCGCCGACTACCTGCCGGACGCGCCGCGCACGTACGCCGGGAAGGTCAAGAACGCGCAGGAGGCGCACGAGGCGATCCGTCCCTCGGGGGACCGTTTCCGCACGCCCGCCGAGACCGGACTGACCGGCGACCAGTTCAGGTTGTACGAGCTGATCTGGAAGCGGACCGTCGCCTCCCAGATGAAGGACGCGGTCGGCGACTCCGTCACCGTCAGGATCGGCGGCCGGTCCGCGGACGGCCGCGACGCCGAGTTCAGCGCCTCCGGCAAGACGATCACCTTCCACGGCTTCATGAAGGCGTACGTGGAGGGGGCCGACGACCCGAACGCCGAGCTCGACGACCGCGAGCGCCGCCTCCCGCAGGTCGCCGAGGGCGATCCCCTGACCGCCGAGGAGGTCACGGCGGACGGCCACGCGACCAAGCCGCCGGCCCGCTACACCGAGGCGTCCCTGGTCAAGGAGCTGGAGGAGCGCGAGATCGGCCGCCCGTCGACGTACGCGTCGATCATCGGCACGATCCTGGAGCGCGGCTACGTCTTCAAGAAGGGCACGGCGCTCGTCCCGTCGTTCCTCTCCTTCGCCGTCGTCAACCTGCTGGAGAAGCACTTCGGCCGGCTCGTCGACTACGACTTCACCGCGCGGATGGAGGACGACCTCGACCGCATCGCGCGCGGCGAGGCCCAGGCCGTGCCGTGGCTGAAGCGGTTCTACTTCGGCGAGACGGTGCCCGACAGCGGCTTCGCCGCCGGGGGCGCGGGCGGCGCGGCCGACGCGGGCAACGGCGACGGCGACCACCTCGGCGGCCTGAAGGAGCTGGTCACGGACCTGGGCGCGATCGACGCCCGGGAGATCTCCTCCTTCCCCGTCGGCAACGGCATCGTGCTGCGCGTCGGCCGCTACGGCCCGTACGTCGAGCGCGGCGTGAAGGACGAGGAGGGCCACCAGCGCGCGGACGTCCCCGCCGACCTGGCGCCCGACGAGCTGTCCGTGGAGTACGCGGAGGAGCTGCTCGCCAAGCCGAGCGGCGAGTTCGAGCTGGGCACCGACCCGGCGACCGGCCACACGATCGTCGCCAAGGACGGCCGCTACGGCCCGTACGTCACGGAGATCCTGCCCGAGGGCACCCCGAAGAGCGGCAAGAACGCGGTGAAGCCGCGCACGGCCTCCCTCTTCAAGTCGATGTCCATCGACACGGTGACCCTGGAGGACGCGCTCAGGTTGATGTCGCTGCCGCGCGTCGTCGGCAAGGACTCCGAGGGCGTCGAGATCACCGCGCAGAACGGCCGCTACGGCCCGTACCTGAAGAAGGGCACGGACTCGCGTTCCCTGGAGAGCGAGGAGCAGCTCTTCACGATCACGCTGGAGGAAGCCCTCGCGATCTACGCCCAGCCGAAGGCGCGCGGCCGCGCCGCCGCCAAGCCGCCGCTGAAGGAGCTGGGCACCGACCCGGTGAGCGAGCGCCCCGTCGTCGTCAAGGACGGCCGCTTCGGCCCGTACGTGACGGACGGCGAGACGAACGCGACGCTGCGCAGCGGCGACAGCGTGGAGACGATCACGCCGGAGCGGGGCTTCGAGTTGCTCGCCGAGAAGCGGGCGAAGGCCCCGGCGAAGAAGACCGCCAAGAAGGCGGCGGCCAAGAAGACCGCCGCGAAGAAGACCACCGCCGCGAAGAAGACGACGGCGAAGGCGACGGCGGCGAAGAAGACCGCGGCGAAGAAGACGGCCACCAAGACCGCCACGGCCAAGAAGGCGACGGCGAAGACGACGACGGCCGCCAAGGCCGGCGCCTCCGACGAGTAGGCGCCGGGGGAGGCGGGACGGACGGGCCCACAGGCCCGCCGACGGACCCGCCGGGCGCGCCCGTGCCCTTCCCGGGACCCCGCCCGCGCCCTCCGGGCCGGTCCACGCCCTTCCGACCGGTCCGCGCCCGGCCCCGTACCGCGACAGCGCGGCGCGGGGCGGCGCGCGCCGTACCGGGGGCCGGCCGCCGTGTGATCGCGCGGCCGGTCGGGGCGTATGAGTGTCGGCCTGGGCGGATAGGCTGAGGGGATGACGCGAGCCGAGCAGCCAACGGCCCTGGGCCCCACCTCAGACCCCGAAGTCTCCGACGCCGCACTCGCCGCGGACTCCCGCGAGCGCGCCGTACGGGCGCTGCTGCGCAACCCACGGCTGCGCCGGTTGTGGAGCGCGTCGCTCGTCGGCGGCGTCGCCGACGCCCTCGCCCTGCTCGCCCTGGTCCTCCTCACCGTGCGGGCGACCGTCGCGGAGGAGACGCTCGGCGGCGGGGTGCGCGGCGCGGCCTTCGCGGTCGCCGCCGTCCTCGGCGCCCGCGCGCTGTCCACGCTGCTCCTCGGTGCCGTGCTGCTCGGCCCGATGAGCGGCCTCGTCGCGTCCGACGGCCCCCTCGACCGCCGCTGGACCATGATCGCCGCGGATGGTGTGCGGGTCGCGCTGCTGGTCGCCGCCCCGCTCTGGATCGTCTGGACGCCCGACCAGGCCGTCCTCCTGCTCCTGATCACCGCCTTCCTGGCCGGTGCCGCCGAGCGGTTCTGGACGATCGCCCAGGAGAGCGCCGCCCCCGCCCTGCTGCCCGCCCCGCCCGCCGGGGGCGCCGCCGTGCGGCCCCTGCCGGACCACTTGGGCACGCTGCGCCGGCTCTCGCTGCGCACCGGGTTCGTCGCCATCCCGGCAGCGGCCGCCGCCCTGCTGGTCACGGCCCTCGCCGGCAAGCTGCTGGCGCTCGGCGTCGACTGGTTCGCGACGCACCAGGCGGCGCTCGGCTCGTACGCGGCGGCCGGGCTGTTCGCCGGGTCCCTGTCGATCCTGTACTTCCTCCAGCTTCCCGACACGCAGACGCCGCGCCCCCGCTCCCCGCTGGAGGGCCTGCGCCGGCCGTCGACGGGCGCGGGAGCGGAGAAGGGCCGCACGGGCGCCATACCGCTGCTCGTCCTCGCCTGCGCCGCCGTCGCCGGAGCGGTCGCCTCCGCCGCGGCCGTCGCCGTACTGCACGCCGCCGAGCTGGGCGGCGGCCCCGTCGCGTACGCGCTGCTCGTCCTCGCCCTGACCGGGGGGACGGGCCTGGGCGTCCGCGCCGCCCGCGCCGTCCTGCCCGCCCTGTCCCGGCGCCGGCTCCTCGCCCTCGCGACCGCCGTCACCGGGATCCTCCTGCTCGTGATGGGCCTCGTGCCCGACACGGCGACCGTCCTGTTCCTCGCGCTCGCCGCGGGCCTGTCGGCCGGCGTCGCCGCGAACGTCGGGCACACGCTGATCGACCAGGAGACGGAGGAGTTCCGCCGGCCGCGCCTGACCGAGCACCTCCAAGCCGCCGTGCGGGTCGCCATCGCGCTCGGCGCGCTCGCGGCGCCCCTGCTCGCCGCGGCCATCGGCCCGCACCGCCTCGCCGACGGGGACGGCGTCTTCGCGCACGGCGGCGCCGCCTTCACGCTGATGCTGGTCGGCGCGCTGCTGCTGCCCGTCGCCGCGCTCGTCCTCGCCAAGACCGACGACCGGTCGGGCGTACCGCTCCGCCGTGATCTGCGCGACGCGCTGCGGGGCGCCGATCCGGCGCAGGCCCCGGCCCCCACCGGATTCTTCATCGCCATCGAGGGCGGCGACGGCGCCGGGAAGTCCACGCAGGTCGCGGCGCTCGCCGAGTGGATCCGCGCGAAGGGCCACGAGGTGGTCGTCACCCGCGAGCCGGGCGCCACGCCCATCGGCAAGCGGCTCCGCTCCATCCTGCTGGACGTCTCGTCCGCCGGCCTCTCCCACCGCGCGGAGGCGCTGCTGTACGCCGCCGACCGCGCCGAGCACGTCGACTCGCTGGTCCGCCCCGCCCTGGAGCGCGGCGCCGTCGTCATCTCCGACCGGTACATCGACTCGTCCGTCGCCTACCAGGGCGCCGGCCGGGACCTGTCCCCGACGGAGATCGCCCGCATCTCCCGCTGGGCGACCGGCGGGCTCGTCCCGAACCTGACCGTGCTGCTGGACGTGCCGCCGGAGACGGCACGCGAGCGGTTCACGGAGGCGCCGGACCGGCTGGAGTCGGAGCCGGCCGAGTTCCACGCGCGCGTACGGGCCGGTTTCCTCACGCTCGCGGCCGCCGACCCCGCCCGGTACCTCGTCGTGGACGCCGGGCAGGAGCCGGAGGCCGTCACCACCGTCGTACGCCACCGGCTCGACCAGCTGCTGCCGCTGTCCGAGGCCGAGATGAAGGCCCTGGAGGAGGCGCGGAAGGCCGCCGAGGAGGAGGCCCGCCGCAAGGCCGAGGAGGAGGCCCGGCGGAAGGCCGAGGAGGAGCGCCTGGAGCGGGAGCGCCAGGAGCAGCTCGCCCGGCTGCGCGCCGAAGAGGAGGAGCGCAAGCGCCGCGAGGAGGAAGAGGCGCGGCGCCGCGAGGCCGAGCGGCAGGCCGAGGAGGCCCGCCAGCGCGCGGCCGAGGCCCGGCGGCTCGCCGAGGAGGAGCGGCGGCGGCGCGAGGCCGAGGAGAAGGCTCGCCGCGAGGAGCAGGAGCGGCTGCGCAAGCGTGCCGAGGAGGAGGCCCGGCTGCGCGCCGAGGCCGAGGAGCGGCGCCGCGAGAAGCAGCGCAAGGCCGAGGAGGCCCTGCTGCGCGCGGAGGAGGCCCGCCGCCGGGCGGCGGCCGAGGCCGAGGCGGCAGCCGCAGCCGCCGCCGCTGCCGCCGCGGCGGCCCGGCCGGCCGTCTCGCCGCACGACGTGACGGTGCCGACCCCGGTCGTACGGCCCGACGAGATCACGCAGCCCCTGCCCGCGGCCCGCATCGACCTGCGCAAGGACGACGACGAGACGCAGCGCATCAGCATGCGCAAGGCCGAGGAGCCCGCGGTCCGGCCGGAGGAGGAGACCCAGCGCATCAGCATGCGCAAGGACGACCCGGCCCCGGACGTCGCCGAGACGGCGGTCCTGCCGTCCGTACGGGACGAGCGGCCGGACGACCGCGTGCCGCCCGGCTTCTTCCGCGACGAGGTCCGGCCCGGTGCGGCGCCCGAGCCGCCCGGCGCCAACGAGCGGACCCGCGAGCTGCCCCAGGTCGACGAGCAGGGCAGGCCGCGGCGCGGCCGTCCCGACTGGGCGGAGGAGACCCCGCTGGACGACCTGCCGTCCCTGGCCGACGAACTGCTCGGGGGCCAGGACGACGAGGGCGACGGCCGGGGCGGACGCCGCCGCTGAGGCCCGCCGCGCCCCGCTGGGGCGCGTACGCGGTGGTCGGACGTCGTGGCCGTACGTGGTGGTCGGATGTCGTGGCCGGGCCGTAGCAGGACGCCGTGGTCGGATGTCGTGGCCGGGCCGTAGCAGAGGGCGCCGCGGTGGGACACCGAGGCCGGGCCGTGGCCGGACGTCCGCCGTATGCGGTGGTCGGATGTCGTGGCCGTACGCCGCCGTCGGGCCGCGGCGCCGTCCGTGCCGCCGGAGCGGGCGGCGTTGTCAGAGGGCTCCGTCACAATGGGTGGCGCCGGTGGAAGGGCCGCGGCGTGAGGAGAAGGTGGTGACCCGTGCCCGTATGGGATGACCTGGTGGGCCAGGAGCGTGTCCAGGCGCAGCTCGCCGCCGCCGCGCGGGACGCGGACGCCCTCGTCACCGCCGAGGCGCAGGGCGCCGCGCCGCCCGACGCGGCGAAGTCGAAGATGACGCACGCCTGGCTGTTCACCGGCCCGCCCGGCGCCGGCCGGGACACCGCCGCCCGCTGCTTCGCAGCCGCCCTCCAGTGCGTCAGCCCCGACCGGGCGCTCGGCGGGGAGCCCGGCTGCGGTTTCTGCGACGGCTGCCACACGGCCCTGATCGGCACGCACGCCGACGTGGAGGTCATCCGTACGGACCTGCTGTCCATCGGCGTCAAGGAGACCCGCGAGCTCGTCCGGCGCGCGCAGCTCTCCCCGGCCGGCGGTCGCTGGCAGGTCATCGTCCTGGAGGACGCCGACCGCCTCACGGAGGGCGCGGGGAACGTCCTGCTGAAAGCCGTCGAGGAGCCCGCGCCCCGCACGGTCTGGCTGCTGTGCGCCCCGTCCCTGGAGGACGTGCTGCCCACGATCCGCTCCCGCTGCCGCCACCTCACGCTGCGCACGCCGCCGGTGGACGCCGTCGCCGACGTGCTCGTACGGCGCGACGGCGTCGACCCGGAGACGGCCGCCGCCGCCGCGCGCGCCACCCAGGGCCACATCGACCGCGCCCGCCGCCTCGCCACCGACGAGGGTGCCCGCGCCCGCCGTGCCGCCGTCCTCAAGCTGCCCCTGCGCGTGCAGGACGTGGGCGGGTGCCTCAAGGCCGCCCAGGAGCTGATCGACGCCGCGGGGGAGGACGCCAAGCAACTCGCCGAGGAGACCGACGTCAAGGAGACCGAGGAGCTGAAGACGGCCCTCGGCGCGGCTCAGGGGGGCCGCATGCCGCGCGGTACGGCGGGCGTGATGAAGGAGCTGGAGGACAAGCAGAAGCGCCGCAGAACCCGCACGCAGCGCGACAGCCTGGACCTCGCCCTCAGCGACCTGACCGGTTTCTACCGGGACGTCCTCGCCCTCCAACTCGGCACGCGCGCGGCGATCGCCAACGAGGACGTGCACGACGCGCTCGACCGGATCGCCCGCGACAGCACGCCCGAGTCGACCCTGCGCCGCATAGAGGCCGTCCTCGCCTGCCGTGAGGCCCTCGACCGGAACGTGGCGCCGCTGCTCGCCGTGGAGGCCATGACCATGGCCCTGCGCGCCGGTTAGCCCGTACGGGTAGGACGCGCGCGAACACCGGGTCTCGCACCGTCACCGCGCCGCTACTCTCCGGTGAATGCACCCATGTCGTCCGCTCCGCACGTCCGTGTCCGCCGTCACGCTCGCCCTACTCCTCGCGGTGGGCTGTGCCGGGAGCGGTGACCCCGCGGGCGCCTCGGCGCCGCGCGCCACCGCGCCCGCCGCTTCCGTCGCGTCCACCGCTCCCGCCGCGTCCCTCCCGTCCGACCCGGCCGCGCTCCGCCCGTACTACGCCCAGCGGCTGAACTGGCGCGACTGCGGGGCGCCGGGCTTCCAGTGCGCCACGCTCAGGGCGCCCCTCGACTACGCGCGGCCGGGCGGCGCCCGGGTCGAGCTCGCCGTCGCCCGCGTCAGGGCCACCGGCCCCGGCGAGCGCCTCGGCTCCCTGCTGGTCAACCCGGGCGGCCCCGGCGGCTCGGCCATCGGCTACCTCCAGGGGTACGCCGGGCTCGCCTACCCCGCCCCCGTCCGCGCCCGGTACGACATGGTCGCCCTCGACCCGCGCGGCGTGGCCCGCAGCGAGCCGGTCCGGTGCCTCGACGGGCCGGCCATGGACGCGTACACGCAGGTCGACCAGACCCCGGACGACCAGCGGGAGACCGGCCTGCTCGCCACGTCCTTCAAAGGGTTCGCCTCGGCCTGCGCGAAGAGGTCCGGGCGGATCCTGCCACACGTGTCCACCGTCGAGGCGGCCCGCGACATGGACGTCCTGCGCGCCGCGCTCGGCGACGAGAAGCTCAGCTACGTCGGCGCGTCGTACGGGACGTTCCTCGGCGCCACGTACGCCGAGCTGTTCCCCTCCCGCACCGGCCGCCTCGTCCTCGACGGCGCCATGGACCCGTCCCTCACCGCCGAGCGGCTGAACCTCGACCAGGCGGCCGGTTTCGACACGGCGTTCCGCGCCTTCGCCGCCGACTGCCTGACCCACCCCGACTGCCCCCTCGGCACCGCGTCGGTACGGGACGCCACCGCCCGGATGAGGACGTTCCTCGCCGGACTGGACCGCGAGCCGGCCCCCACCGGCCAGGACCGGGCCCTCGGCGAAGCCCTCGCCACGATCGGTGTGATCACCGCCATGTACGACGAGGCCGCCTGGCCCCGGCTCCGCACGGCCCTCACGCGCGCGATGGACGGCGAGGGCTCCGGCCTCCTCGCCCTCGCCGACAGCTACTACGAGCGCGACGGCGACGGCGGCTACTCCAACCTCATGTCCGCCAACGCCGCCGTGAACTGCCTGGACCAGCCGCCCGCCTTCACCACCCCCGCCGCGGTCGCCGCCGCCGTACCGTCCTTCGAGAAGGCGTCCCCCGTCTTCGGCCGCAGCCTGGCCTGGGCGTCCCTGGCCTGCGCGTACTGGCCGGTGAAGGCCACCGGCACCCCGCACCGCATCACCGCCGCGGGCGCGCCCCCGATCGTCGTCGTCGGCACGACCCGCGACCCGGCCACCCCCTACAAGTGGGCCCGCTCCCTCGCCGCCCAGCTCTCCTCCGGCACCCTCCTCACCTACGACGGCGACGGCCACACCGCGTACGGCCGCGGCAACGACTGCGTCGACACCGCGATCAACACCTTCCTCCTGGAAGGCACACCCCCGCCCCCGGCCAAGCGCTGCCGTCGGCCGTAGGACCCCCCGGAAAAGGGCGTGCATGAGCACCCCCTCCACCTGTGTAGACTTGTCCTCGCTGCTGCACCCCCCAGGGGAGCGCGCGGTGTGCCGCCTTAGCTCAGTTGGCCAGAGCAACGCACTCGTAATGCGTAGGTCTCGGGTTCGAATCCCGAAGGCGGCTCAGAGAAACCCCAGGTCAGACAATGTCTGGCCTGGGGTTTTCTGTTGCTCGGGGCATGACGCGTTACGCGGCCGGAGCGTTGCGATTTTGCTTGCGCGAACGATGCGTGAGCGGAGCGGCCGGTACCTCCTGGGGTGGGGTGTCACGGCGCCGGGGGAGGGGGAGTCGGTGATCGGCCGGGAACACCGGACCGAGGGCGGTTGCCGATCGCCGCTCGACGTGGTCCTGCCGGTGCTCGTCGTGCGTGGTCTCGGGTTCGGATGCCGGAGGCGGGTCAGTCGGAAGCCCGGGTCAGATTTTTCTGGCCCGGGCTTTCTCGTGGGGTGGGGGTGGGGAGCCGTGGGTGGGCCGGCTCAGTGGGCGGTGGTCGTCTCCCCGAGGAAGCCGGTGAGCAGGGCGGTGGTCGGGGCGGGGCGCTCCAGGCTGGGGAGGTGGCCCGCCCAGGGGAGTTCGAGGTGGCGGGCGCCGGGGACGCGCCGTGCGAGGGTGGCGGCGATCTCGCGGAAGTCCGGCAGGTCGTGGGCGCCCGAGACGACCAGGCAGGGGGCCGTGATCCGGGAGAGGTCGACCCGTGCCGCGGAGGGGGCGAAGTCCTCCTCCGCGGCGGCCTGGACCTCGAACGCGTGCCCCTGCATGCGGCGCACCCGTTCCCGGGTCTCGTCGTCGGCCTCCGGGCCCAGCCACGTCTCCACGTTCAGTTCGACGGCCCCCGCGATGTCGCCCGCCTCGAACAGGGCCTCCTCCCGCTCGTCGAAGGAGCGCAGCGCGGCACCGGGCACGTGTCCGGGCATCCCCGAGCAGAGGAGGGCCAGGCCCGTGACGGTGTCCGGGCGGGTCGCCGCCAGTTCGAGGGCGACCGCGCCGCCGTACGAGGCGCCGATGAGCGCGGCGCTTTCGACGCCCAGGTGTGCGAGGAGGTCCGCGACGTCGGCGGCGTCGCTGTACGGGCGGTCCGCCACCGGGGACCCGCCGTACCCCCGGAAGTCGCACCGGACGACCCGGTATCCGGCGTCGGCGAGGACCGGCCACTGCGGGTCCCACATGCGGCGGTCGCACACCGAGGAGTGCAGCAGCACCACGGCGGGCCCGTCCCCCGTCATGTCGTGGGCAAGCGTGTCGTAGGCAAGCGTCATCAGGCGGACGCTACGGGAGCACGGGGGGCCGCGGTACCGAATTCACCGGATGCTCTCGATGATCCGGGCGAAGCCCTCCTTTCCGCGGCCCGCGTCGATCTGGCGCTGGATGAGCCGCTGGACCATGTCGACCACCTCGGTGCTGATGCCCTGGTCGGAACTGGCGGCCAGGATGTCGTCGAGGCTGGAGAACTCCAGGCTCTGCTGTCCTTCGACCGTGTAGTCCCCGCCGTCGACGACGGTGGCGAACCCCTCGAACTCACCCGTCATGGCGGTCAGCCACGGGGCGGCCATGGAAGCGAACTCGCGTGCCGTCACACCGGCCGGCGCGACCATGGCGGCGCCGTGCAGGAAACCGGCGAACATGACGTACATGCCCGCGAGCAGGGCGAGGTCGTACAGGGAGGCCAGGCCGGCGTCCTCGCCGAAGTAGGTGCTCGCCCCCCACAGGCCGAGCAGCGGCTCGTACTGGTGGAAGACGTCGGCCGATCCGCTGTAGAGGATCGACGCCCCGGGCCGGCCGATCATGTGCGGTACGGCCATGATGCCGCCGTCCAGGTACGCGATCCCGGCGTCGGCGGCCCACGCGGCCAGCTCCCGCGACTGGGCCGGCGACGTCGTGGTCAGGTTGATCAGGGTGCGTCCGGCCAGCTCACCGGAGAGCGGGTCGAGCACCTCGTGGACCGACGCGTGGTCCAGCAGGCACGCGATCACCAACCGACCGGCCCGGACGGCGTCCCCCGCCGTGTCGGCGGCCGTCGCACCCTGCGCGACGAGGCCGTCCGCCTTCCCCGGTGTGCGGTTCCAGACCGTGGTCGCGTGGCCGCCCTTCACCAGGGCCTCCGCCAGGGCGCTGCCCATCGCTCCCAGACCGAGAACGCTCACCTGGACACTGTTGTCCTTCGTCATTTCGGTACTCCCCCTCGGGTTCGTCCTTCGTTTCGATCCTCTCTGCCGCCGGTAGAGTTGACCAGTACGGACTAATTAGTGGGGTACGCACCTGCGGGTAAGTACCAGTGGGCCAGTGCCCGTGGCGGGTACCTGCGGGCGAGTGCCCTTCGGCGAGGGTTCCTTGGAGGAGCGGATGGGCGCATCGGCGCGGCGTGGACCCTACTTCTGCGGCATCGACGCGGCGATGGACGTCGTCGCGGGGAAGTGGAAGTCGCTGATCCTCTGGGAGTTGCACCAGCACGGCACCCGTCGGTTCGCCGAGTTGCGGCGCGGCCTGCCGGGCGTCAGCGAGAAGATGCTGATCCAGCACCTGCGGGAGATGGAGGAGGACGGCCTCGTCCACCGCGAGGTGTACCACCAGGTGCCGCCGAAGGTCGAGTACTCCCTGACGGAGGACGGCGTCTCGCTCAACGCCGCCCTGGCCCCGCTGGGGGAGTGGGGCACCGAGCGCATGCGGCGGATCGGGGCCGGGAGGGTCCTGGTCGACGGCGCCGCCGCGACGGGCCGGTGAGGGAGAGCCGAGGCGGTGGTCGATGAGGGCCGGTCGCGGCGGTGATCGGTGAGGATCGGTCACGGCGGTGACCGGCGAGGGCCGGTCGCGGGGGTGGCCGGTGAGGACCGGCCATGGGGGTGGCCGGGGCGGGGGTCACGCTGTGACCTGGGCGTCCGGGGCGGAGCGGGCCAGGACGGCCAGGGTCCGCAGGGCCCGTGCGAGGGTTTCCCGGGAGGGCGAGACGAGGCCCAGGCGGACGGCGTTGGGGGCGCGGTGGGGATCCGCCGTGAAGGCCGACGCCGGGGTCACCGCGATGCCGTGGCGGGACGCCGCCGCCACGAACAGGTCGGCGCGCCATGCCGGGGGCAGCTCCCACCAGCAGAAGCAGGAGCGCGGGTCCGTGCGCAGGGTGAAACCGGACAGGCCGTCGCGGGCGAGGAACTGGCGGTGTTCGACCTCCTGGCGCTTCGCGCGGACCAGGGCGTCCACCGTCCCGGCCGACTGCCAGCGCGTCGCCGCCTCCAGCGCGTAGCCCGGCGGTGACCAGCCGCCCGAGCGCACGGCCGCCTCGACGGCGGGGGCCAGGGCGTCCGGTACGACGGCGAAGCCCACGGTCAGGCCGGGGGCGAGGCGCTTGGACAGGCTGTCCACGACGACCGTCCGCTCGGGCGCCAGGGCGGCGAGCGGCGGCAGGTCGTCGTACAGGAAAGCCCAGATGGTGTCCTCGATCGCCGGCACGTCCAGCCGCCGCAGGGTCGCGGCGAGGTCGGCGCGGCGGCCGGGGGGCATGGTGAGGGAGAGCGGGTTGTGGAGTGCCGGCTGCACGTAGACGGCGTGCAGCGGTGCGGTGCGGTGGGCGGCGGCGATGGCCTCCGGCCGTACGCCGTCCTCGTCCATGGCCAGCGGGACCACGGTCACGCCGAGGCGGCCCGCGATGGACTTCAGCACCGGGTACGTCAGTTCCTCCGCGCCCAGCCGCCCGCCCGGCGGGACCAGCGCGGCGACGGCGGCCGAGATGGCCTGGCGGCCGTTGCCGGTGAACAGCACCCGGTCCGGGTGGGGCCGCCAGTCGGCGCGGGCCAGGAGGTGGGCGGCGGCCGTACGGGACCGGGGGGTGCCGGTCGCGCCCACCGGCCGCAGCGCCGCGTCCAGGACGTCGGCGCGGAGCAGGCCGTCCAGTCCCTCGGCCAGGAGGGCCGCCTGCTCGGGGACCACGGGGTAGTTCAGTTCGAGGTTGACCCGCTGGTCCGGCGGGTCGCTCAGGGCGGGTGCGGCGGACCGGTGCTCGGTCGCCCGGACGAACGTGCCCCGTCCGACCTCGCCCACCGTCAGGCCGCGGCGGGCCAGCTCCTGGTACACGCGGACGGCCGTGGACGCGGCGATGCCGCGGTCGCGGGCGAACCGTCGTTGCGGCGGCAGCCGGTCGCCCGGTCGGAGCCGGCCCGCCGCGATCTCCGCCGCCACCGCGTCCGCCACGCTCCGGTAGTCGCTCAACTCGGCCCGCTCCCTCTGTCACCGAACATTGCACCGAGAGCAATGTTTTTATTGCTCCGAGTTATTGAGTGTCAATATGCTCGAACCCTCGGCGGCGGAAGTGGGCGGGGGAGGCACCGTGGTGGAAGGCAGCGCCCTGGTGGGCGTGTTCGTGATTGCGCTCGGCATGGTGCTCACCCCCGGACCGAACATGATCTACCTCGTCTCGCGGTCCCTCACCCAGGGCCGTCGCGCGGGGGCCGTCTCGCTCGGCGGGGTCGCCGTCGGATTCCTCGTCTACCTGGTGGCCACGAACCTCGGCCTGTCCGTGCTGTTCGTCGCGGTGCCGCAGCTGTACCTGGCCGTGAAGCTGGCCGGTGCCGCGTACCTGGGCTGGCTCGCCTGGTGTGCGCTGCGGCCCGGCGGGGTGTCCGTCTTCACCCCGCAGGACGTGCCGCCGGACCCGCCGCGCAGGCTGTTCGCCATGGGGTTGATGACGAGCCTGCTCAACCCCAAGATCGCCATCATGTACCTGTCGCTCATCCCGCAGTTCGTCGACGTCGAGGGCGGGCACGTGCTCGCCCAGGGGCTCGTCCTCGGCGCCGTGCAGGTCGTCGTCAGCGTCGGGGTGAACCTGGCGATCGTCACGGCCGCCGGAGCCGTCGCCGTGTTCCTCGCCCGCCGCCCCGGCTGGCTGCGGGTCCAGCGGTACGCCATGGGAGCCGTGCTGGGCGCGCTCGCCGTCGGCCTCGCCGCCGACACCTCGGCACCCCGCGCCGCCGCGCACTGACGGCCCCGCCCGGTCCCGTGCGACGGCCCGCCCCGCCTGGCCGCCGTGGGGTGCCCCGCGCCGCCCGGTCGACGTGCGGCGACGTGTCCCACCCGGTCGACGTGCGGCGGTGCGTACCGTCCGGCCGCCGTGGGGTGGCTCGTACCGCCCCTCAGTCGCCCGTGAACACGGTCCGGCGCGACGGCGCCCCGTCGTCCCCCGCGCCGCCGTCGCCGTCGTGCGGCCCGCCGGGATGGAGCGTTCGCGGCCCCACGCGCGGACGTCCTCGATCTGCTCGGGGTTCGTCCGGCTCAGCGGGGTCGCGTCGGCGAACTGGTCCAGCACGAACGACGGCCTGAGCGCCCCCGCACGTCGTTCGCCGTCGCCACGACGACCGCCCGCGAACCGGACTCCTGGAGCCGGAAAAGGAAGTGGCCGATGCCGCGCTGCGGCACGCCCGTGCCGTCGTTCTGGCCGGCCGGGCCCTTTTCGACCTCGTCGATCCGCAGCACGCACGACGCGACCCGATCGGCCGTCCGCAGCGTCTCGCGGGGCCTGCCCTCCGACTCACCCAGGTACGTGCCGCGGATCGACGCCGCGTCCAGCCGGTACAGCGGCAGCCGCCACTGTGCGGCGACGGCCTGCGCCGACAGCGACTCGCCGCACCCCGGTACGCCCACCAGCAGCACTCCGCGCGGCGGGCGCAGACGCGTGCCGCGCGGATCGGTGTGCATCGGCCCGTACGTCCGGCGCAGCCGGTCGCGCGGGTTCGGCGGCGGACCGGGCGACTTCCGGCCGGCGCCGGGTCGAACCGGTGTCAGCCGGTCCAGAAGTCCCACCAGCGGGTCAGGACGAGCATGCCGACGACCCCGAGGTGCAGGACGGGCGGGACCCAGGGGAGGTCGTCGAGGAGGCGCCGGACCCCGTGTGGCGCGGGCAGCCGGCCGTGCCGCACGTTCTCCGCGGTGACGTGCCAGAACATCACGATCGTCGCGGTCCAGGCGAGGCAGCACCACAGGCACAGGGCGTTGATCTCGTACAGGGACTGCCACATCAGCCAGGTGCAGAAGCCCACCCCGAACAGCGTCCCCGCGTGGAGGCCGAGCCAGAACCAGCGCCGGTGGCGGGCGCCCGCCAGCAGCCCGGCGCCGACCGCGACGACCATGCCGTACGCGACGAGGCCGAGCATCGGGTTGGGGAACCCGAACACCACCGCCTGCTCGCTCTTCATGACGCTGCCGCACGACACGACGGGGTTGAGGCTGCACCCGGGGGTGAAGTGCGGGTCCTCCAGCAGCCTGAACTTGTCGAGCGTGATGACCCACGAGGCGAGCACGCCCGCCGCGCCGGTCACCACCAGCAGCCAGGCGAAGGCGCGGCCCGCCCCCGTCCTGCCGTCCTCCGGTGCCGTCGTCGGCGGCGGCGCGGCGGGGTGTGCGTGGGCGGGCGCGGGCCGTGTGTGCGCGGGTCTCGTGTGCGCGCCGCGGATCGTCGTCATGCTCTCCACCGGTCCTCTCGGTGTCAGGTGCGCACGCGCAGGACGGGGAGGAGGCAGTGCGCGCTGCCCTCCAGGAACCCCTCACCGGACACGAAGGCGCGCAGCTCCTCCGGCGGGACCGCCCGGCCCGGCACGGCCCGCGGCCACGGTCGGACCGCGATGATCAGGTACACCTGCCCCTTGGCGTGCGCGGCGCGCTGCCACTCCGGCGGGACGGGGCACCGCACGCGCAGGAACGGCAGCGTGAGCACGGCCTGTTCGGCCTCCACGAGCAGCGAGGACGAGAAGCCGCTGTCGCGGCCGAGGTCCACGAGCCGCTCGCCGATCGGCAGGCCCAACTGGTCCAACTGGGCCCGCATCGCCTCCTCGCCGGCCTCCGGGCCGTCCCGGCCGTCACCGAGCGAGTACACCATCAGCAGCGGGTCGCCCGGGTCGTCGGCGGTCGGCTCGCTGCACCAGGGGATGACGGTGAGCGTCCCCAGCGGGGAACGCCGGCTGTCCGGGGACACGGCGGTGGAAGAGGTCATGAGGCCGGATGCTAATGGGGCGAAAGGGAGCGACCCGGTGGTTTTTCACCCGTTCGGGTGTTACTCGTTCGGCTCGTTTCGCCTTGACGTGTGGAATCCGGTCTCGCGCTCCGGAAGGGTTCACCGGTGGTGCCGTCACGCCCGCTCCGGGGCGCGCCCGTGTCGGAGCGGGCAGGGGGAAGCCCGCGGGCTCCGGGGCGCCGGCGCTGGGTGCGCCGGTGCCCGGCGGGGCCCGCGGGCGGTGACCACGCGGGGCGGGTCGCGGGGTGCGGCGGGTCTCCGGGGCGCGCGTGACGGGCACGGGTGCTTTCCTCACCCTCCCGCTCTCGCACCACCCCGCCCGGAGCGCGGACGGGGTGGGTCACCCGGGCCGGGGCCGCCGTACCGGCACGCGCGCGTCAGCCGCCGATCGGCAGTCCGCCGAGCAGCGGCGCGGCCTTCCGCTGGGCGTCGAGCTCGCCGGCGGTGTCCGCGACCTTGCCGACCAGCTCGTGGTTGGTGACCTGGCCGACCTCGTCGGAGGGGACCGCCTCGGCCAGACCCCGCTTGCCCAGCGTGTCGACCGCTCCGTTCAGGCTGGAGGGGGTGAGGGTGTCGGCGGCGAAGGCCGGCGCCGCCACGCCCATCGCCATCACTGAGCCGGCGAGAACCGCGGCAACCTTCATGGGCTTCATTACGGGGAGTCCTTCCTGGAAAGGGCATCGTGCGGGGCAACTGACGCCTGGGGACCGGCACTTGGCAGGTCTCGGCGGCGCGCTTCTGCCCTCTGTAACGAGCCCCGGGCGCGCCGGAAACTCCGTACCGCGGGAATTCTCGCGTGCTGCACCCGAATGACGCGGGACGGTCTGGGCCTCGGACGGATGTGAAAAAACGACAAGACGGGGTCCGGTGTGGAGCCGGGGAAGCGGCCCCGGTCGTCGCGTGGCTGTCTCCGGAGGCCGGATCCGGCGGTCCGGCGCGGTCCGCGGGGCGGGCCGCGTCGAGGGTGCGTGAACCCCTCGCCGGTCGAGTCGCGAACGAGTGAAGAGAATGGCGAAATGCCGCCGCAGGGGGGAAGGCGCGGCGCGGGCCCGCGCCGCGACCGGAGCCGCCGCCACCCGGGCTGACAAGCGGATCTGCCGACGAAGACGCACGAGTGCCGCGAGTGTCCTCGACGCTCCGCCTTTCCTTTGTCTGATATAAGTGCGTTCTGTTGCGTCGGTCCATCCCGGTGGGAGCTGTTTCCTTACTCCTCAAGGCGGAGAGCCCTATGCGGATTCCAGTGGTTCCAGCCGTGCGGCGCGGGATTGTCTGCGTCCTTTTCTGTGCCGCCCTGGCGGCCGCACTGCCCGCTGCGGCCGCGCCCCCGATGAAAGAGCAGCCTCGTATTCCGTTCGCCCAGCGCTACTACAAGCTCCAGCACGGCGGTCTGGTGCGCGCCGCCAATTCGGCGATCACCTGCCGGAAATCCGCCGCGAACGACTGGGCGGCGGAGATTCCCTGCCTTTCCGCACGCGGTGGTAAAGGCGACGCCGCCAACCATCGGTACGACATGTTCTACACGGACGTGGACGACGACCCGAACACGTTCAACTCCAGTCGCGCCGAGCTCGTCCTGCCCAAGAACGCGCAGGTCACGTACGCCCGGCTGTACTGGGGCGGCAACCTCCGGGTCGGTGAGCAGAAACCGCCGAAGGACAACGGGCGGGTCCTAGTCGCCGAACCGGGTGGCTCCTACAAGGACGTTCTCGCCGATTCCGTCATCGGCCACCGCACCGCCAACGGCGCCGATGCCTTCCAGGCCACCGCGGACGTCACGGAACTCGTCAGGAACTCCGGTCCCGGCATGTACACCGTCGCCCAGGTCAATGTCGCCATGGGACGCTCCGCCGTCGGCGCCTGGGGAGGCTGGACGCTCGTCGTGGCGTACGCGAAGAAGGACGCCCCGCTGCGTCACCTCTCCCTTTGGGACGGATTCGAGACGCTCGCCGAGGGGCGCCGGTCGTTCCGCGTGGAAACCGGGCGGATGCGCGTTCCTATGGGCGGCTCCGGACGGCTCGGAATGATCACGTACGACGGCGATCGCGACATCGCCGGGGATTCCGTCGCGTTCGAACCGCACCCGCGCCGGACGGTGCCGCTCACCGATTCCGCGAACGCCCCGGACGGCGCCCTGAACTCGACGATCACCGACTTCGGCGAGGCGCGGATCCGGCGTGAACCCGACCATCGCAACACCCTCGGATACGACTCCGACGTGATCGACCTCTCCCCGGCGCTCCGCCGCGGCGCGAGCGACACCGCCGTGCGCATCGGTGCCGCACGCGACTACCTGTGGCTCGGCGCGCTGTTCGTCGAGGCCGACGCCCGCGCCCGCGACTGACCGGCACCAGACCGTCCCGCCGTCGCCCGCCACCGCCTCGCCGCCCCCGCCACCACTCAGCCGCCACTCCGTCAGAAAGGGGCACGCGTGCGTCCTCCCCTCACCGCACTGCACGTCGTCCAGCCCGGGGACGGCGGGGTGGCCCGGGTGGTCGCCGAAGTGGTCGGCGCCCACGTGGCGCAGGGCATGCGCGTCGCCGTGGCCTGTCCGCCCGGCACCCCGCTCGCCGCCGCGGCCCGCGCCGGGGGCGCCGAGGTGCACCCCTGGCCGGCCCGCCGCGAACCGGTCCGGGACGTCGTCGCGGAGAGCCGCGCCGTCGCCGCCCTCGTCGCGCGCCTACGTCCCCGCCTCGTCCACGCGCACAGCGCCAAGGCCGGGCTCGCAGCCCGCCTCGCCGTGCGCGGTCGCCTCCCCACCGTGTACCAGCCGCACGCCTGGTCGTTCGAGGCCGTCGACGGGCCGACCGCCGTCCTGGCCCGCCGCTGGGAGCGGTGGGCCGCCCGGTGGACCGACCGGGTCATCTGCGTCAGCGAGGCCGAACGCCGCCGTGGCGAGCGGGCCGGTGTGCGCGCCTCCTGGACGGTCGTCCACAACGGCGTCGACACCGGCCGGTTCGGCCCGTACCCGACCGGCGCCGAACGGGCCGCCGCGCGCGCCGCGCTCCTCGCCGGGACGCCCGCCACCGCGCCCGTCGTGGTGTGCGTGGGCCGGCTGTGCCGCCAGAAGGGACAGGACCTCCTCCTGCGCGCCTGGGACGCCGTCCACGCGCGCGTGCCGCGGGCCCGGCTCGTCCTCGTCGGCGACGGCCCCGCCGCCGGCGAACTGCGCGCCGCCGCCCACCCGTCCGTCGTCCTCGCCGGGTCGGTCGCCGACCCGCTGCCCTGGTACCGGGCCGCCGACCTCGCCGTCCTGCCGTCCCGCTGGGAGGGCATGGCGCTCGCCCCGCTGGAGGCCATGGCGTCCGGCCGCCCGGTCCTCCTCACCGACGTCGACGGCGCCCGCGAGAGCCTGCCGCCCGGCCACGCCGCGCACTGCCTCGTACCGCCCGGTGACGTCGACGCGCTGGCCGCGGCGCTCGTCGGGCTCCTGCGGCGGCCCGTCCTCCGGCAGGTCCTGGGCCGCCAGGCGCGCCAGCACGTCCTCGCCCGCTTCGACGTGCGCCACGCGGGCGCCGCCATCGCCGACGTGTACCGAGAGGTGGCCGCCGGGCCGCGCCACCGCGAGCCCGGAGAGCCGACCCTCCCGTGACCACGGAAAGCACCAGCACGTCCGGGCCCCACACCGCCCGCCCGGCCACCCTCGCCCCGCCGCGCGGCGGGACCGCGCGGACCGCCCCGCCGCGCTCCCGCGCCTTCCCGGAGGCCCCGTTCGCCGCCGCCCTGGTCGCGGCGGACTGCGCCGCCGTGCTGCCCGCCGCGGTCGCCCTCACCCCCGTCCAGCGGTCCGCGGCCCTGTTCCTCCAGATCACCGTCGCCGCCGTCGCCCTCCACGCGCGCGGGGGGCTGTACCGGCCCGCCGCGCTCGGCGCCGTACGCGCCGGGGCGTACCCCACCCTCCTCGACGAACTCCCCGCCGTCGCCGCGCGGCTCGCGTTCCTGTGGTGCGCGGTCGCCGCGCTGCTCGCCGCCCGGTCACCGGAGCTGGCCCTCGGCCCCGGCGCGCTCGCCGCCGCGTACGCCCTGCACCTGGTCTCCGCCGCCGTCCTCCGGGGCGCCGTCCACCACCGGCGCCGCCGCGTCGCCCGCGGCCAGCCGCGCGCCGCCCTCGTCGTGGGGGCCGCGCCCGCCGCGCACCGCCTCGCCGCGCTGCTGCACCAGCACCCCGAGTACGGCGTCCGCCCCGTCGGGCTCGTCACCCACGCCGCGCAGGACATCCCGCAACCCGCCGACGCCGCGCCGCCGGGGCCCGCGCTGCCGGTGCTCACCTCCCCGGAGGACGTCCAGCGCGCCGTCATCCAGAACGGCGTCCGCGACGCCCTGTTCGTCACCGGCGAGGACGGCACGGCACACCCCGGCCACGCCGCCATGCTCCGCCGGAACGGCTGCGCCCTCTGGATCGTCGGCCCCACCGCGCGCGAAGAGGCCGCCCCCGCGCCCATGGGGCGGCACCTGTGGGGGTACGAGTTCCGGCTCCTGGAACCTCCCGAAGCCCGTGCCGGGCGGCTGTCCAAGCGGGCCCTCGACATCGCCGGCGCCGGGCTGCTGCTGCTGGCCGCCGCGCCCGTGCTGCTGCTGTGCGCCGCCGCCGTACGCCTCGCGGACGGGCCGGGCGTCCTGTTCCGGCAGGAGCGCGTCGGGGAGAACGGGCGGTTGTTCACCCTCCTGAAGTTCCGCACCCTGCGCCCCGAGAACGAGCGCGAGGCCGCCACCCGCTGGAACGTCGCCCACGACGAACGGCTCAGCCCCGTCGGATCGTTCCTGCGCCGCTCCTCGCTCGACGAGCTGCCGCAGTTGTGGAACGTCCTGCGCGGCGACATGAGCCTCGTCGGCCCCCGCCCCGAACGCCCGTACTTCGTCGAGCGGTTCAGCCGCCTCCACGCCGGGTACGCCGCCCGCCACCGCATGCCGGTCGGGCTGACCGGCCTCGCGCAGGTGCACGGGTTGCGCGGGGACACCTCCATCGAGGACCGCTGCCGCTTCGACAACCACTACATCGACCACTGGACCCTCTGGCAGGACGTGCGCATCCTCCTGCGCACCGCCGCCACGCTGATCCGCCCGGCGGGTGGCTGATGGCCACACCCGCCGCCCCCGCCCCGTACGGGTTCCGCCTCCCCGCGGCCGTGCGCGTGCCGTCGGCCCGGCCGGCCGCCCTGGCCCGGTGGGCGCGCCTCGTGCCGCTCCTCGCCGTCGTGGCGCTCCTCGCCGTGCCGCCCGGCAGCGCCCCCGCGTCCGGCGGCGGCACGGTCGCGGACGCGGCGTCCGGCGTCCTCGTCCTGTGGTGCCTCGTCCGCGTCGCCCGCGCGCGCGTGCGGCCCCTCACGCGGGTCGCGGCGGTCGTCCTGGGCCTGCCCGTCGTGGGGATCTGCGTCGCCGCCGTCACCGCCCACGACCCGGCCGCCGCCCTGCCCGGCCTCGTCCGCCACCTCCAGGTGTTCGTGCTGGTCCCGGCCGCCGTCGTGCTGACCCTGCGCGACCGGCGCGACCTGGTCGCCGTCGCCTGGGCGCTCATCGGCCTCGCCCTCGTCCAGGGCGGCGTCGGCGTCGTGCAGTACGCCACCGGGACGGGCGCCTCGTACCGGGGCGAGGACGTCCGCGCGGTCGGCACGTTCGGCCCGGCCGACGTGATGGGCATGGCGACCGTCGTCGCGTACGGCATCGTCGCCGCCGTCGGCCTCGCCCTCGGCGCGCCGGCCCGCAGCCGCGCCCGGGCCGCGGCCCTCGCCTGCGCGGCGCTCCTCACCGTCCCGCTCGTGCTGTCGTTCAGCCGCGGCGCCTGGATCGCCACCGTCCTCGCCTGCGCGGCGCAGCTCGCGGCGACCGGGGTGCGCCGCGCCCTGCGGGCGGCCCTGGCGGCCGGGGCGCTCGCCGTCGTCCTCGTCGGCGGCCTCGGCGTCGGCTCCGCGATGGTCCAGGAGCGGGCCGCCAGCATCACGCGGGTCGCCGCCGCGCCCGACCGGTCCGTCACCGACCGGTACGCGCTGTGGGCCGCCGCCGCCGGGATGTGGCGCGACCGGCCGCTCACCGGCGTCGGCCTGAAGGGCTTCCCCGCGCACCGCGACAGCCACGCGTCGCTCGCCCTGTCGTCGGGCAGCGACACGGGCGGCGCGGGCACGGCGTTCCGGAGGCAGCCGCTGCTGTCGCCGCACAACATGTACCTGCTGGTCCTGGGCGAACAGGGGCTGCTGGGCCTCCTGACGCTCGCGGGCGGCTGGCTGGTGCTGCTGGTGCGCGGCTGCCGCCGCCTCCCGGCCGCCCGCCGCACGGGCCGCCGTCTGGACTGCGCGCTGGTCGCCCTGGGGCTGCTGGGGTGGCAGCTGGTGGACTTCCTGTACGCCGACATCGGCGGCCCCTCCACGGTCGTGACGGCCGTCGTGCTGGGCGTGGCGGCCTGGTGGGGCCTGTCCGGCGGCTCGTCCGGCCACCTGTCCGCCAGCTCGTCCGGCCCGTCCGGCCACCTGTCCGCCAGCCCGTCCGGCCCGTCCGACCATCCGTCCGGCGACCCGTCCGCCGCCCCGTCCGGCGGGGCCCCCGGAGGGCGCCCGTGACCGGGAGCACCGCCCCGCCGGCGGAGGAGGCGCGGTCCGGGGGCCCCGCGTGGGCGCCCTCCAACCGGTTCCTCGCGCGCGCGGCGCTGCTCACGGCGGCGCTCACCGCCGCGGGCGCCCTCCTGGGCCTCCTCCGCGACCAGCTCCTCGCCCGCACCTTCGGCGCGGGCCCCGACACCGACGCGTTCCTCGTGGCCTGGACGGTGCCCGAGTTCGCGTCGACGCTGCTGATCGAGGACGCCATGGCGCTCGTCCTCGTCCCCGCGTTCAGCCGCGCCCTGGCCCGGCGCGCCGAGGCCGGGGCGACCGGACCGGACCCGGTGTCGGGCCTCGTACGGTCCACGCTGCCCGGGACCGCGCTCGGCACCGCCGCGGCGGCGGCGCTCGTCGCCGCCGCCGCGCCCCTCCTCGTACCGCTGCTCGCGCCGGGCCTGCCGGAACAGCGGCTCGCGGTGGACTGCACCCGGCTCACCGCCACCTGCGTCCTGTCGTTCGCGCTCGCCGGGTACTTCAGCGCCGCGCTGCGCGCGCACGGGCGGTACCTCGCCCCGGCCGCGATCTACGTCGCGTACAACACGGGCATCGTCACGGCGGTCGTCCTGCTCGGCCCCGCCTGGGGCGTCCGCGCGGCGGCCACCGGGGTCGCGGCGGGCGGCGCGCTGATGGCGCTGGTCCAGGCGCCCTCCCTGGTGCGGCGGCTCCGGAAGCGCGCCACCGGCGCACCGGACCGGGACGGGTCCGCGGCGGCCACGGGGGTGGTCCTCGCGCTCGTCGCGCCGGTCATCGTCTTCGCCGTGGGCCGCCAGTCGCAGGTCCTCGTCGAGCGGTTCCTCGCCGCGCCGCTGCCCGCCGGGGCGATCTCGCACCTCAACTACGCCCAGAAGGTCGCCCAGCTCCCGATGGTGCTGTCGCTGATGCTGTGCACCGTCAGCTTCCCCGTCATCGCCCGGGCCGTCGCCGCGGGCGACCGGGAGGCCGCGCGGCACCGCGCCGAACGGGACCTGCTGCTCGCCGGGGCCGTCGTCCTCGTCGGCGCGGCGACCGTCGTCGCCGCCGCCCCGCAGATCGTCGGGCTCCTCTTCCAGCGCGGCGCGTTCGACGCCGCCGACACCGCGGCGACGGCCTCCGTCATGCGCGTGTACGCGCTGGGGCTGCTCGGCCACGCCCTGGTCAGCGCGCTCGGCCGGTGCTACTTCTCCGCGTCCCGCCCGCTGTGGTTCCCCGCCGCCGCGATGGGCCTCGGCGTCGCCGCGAACGCCGCCCTGGGCGCCCTGTGGGCGGGCCGCTGGGGCACCTCCGGGATCGCCCTCGCCAACGCCGCCGGCATCACCCTCACGGCCGCCCTGCTCCTCGCCGGTACGGGCCGCCAGCAGGTCCCGCTGTCCGCTCGGGCCGTCGTCGTCGGCCTCGCCCGGCTCGCCGCCGCAGCCGCCGCGGCGACCGTCGCCGGCCGGCTGTGCGCCTCGTGGACCGCCGATCCCCTCCTCGGCGCGGCCCTCGCGGGCACCGCCGTCCTCGTCGTCTTCGTCCTCGCCGCGCACGCGCTGCGGGCACCCTGCGTGCCCCACCTCGCGCGCGTGGCGACGCGCCGCGCCCTCCCGCGCCACCGCCCCCTCCCGCGCCGCCGTCCCCTCCCGCGAAGGCACCGCCATGCTCCGACGCACCCCGCCGTCCCCCTGGATCGCGATGTACCACTCCGTCGACACCGACAGGGATGACCCGTACCGCGTCACCGTCACCCCCGACCGGCTCGACGCCCAACTGCGCTGGCTCCGCGCGCGGGGGCTGCGCGGCGTCGCCGTGCGCGACCTCCTCGCCGCCCGCGCGCGCGGGAGCGCCGCCGGACTGGTCGGGCTGACGTTCGACGACGGGTACGCCGACTTCCTCCACCACGCCGTCCCGCTGCTGCGCCGCCACGGCTGCACCGCCACCGTCTTCGCCCTGCCCGGCAGGCTCGGCGGCGACAACGCCTGGGACCCGCTCGGTCCCCGCAAGCCCCTCCTCACCGCCGAAGGGCTCCGCCGCTGCGCCGACGCCGGCATGGAGGTCGCCTCCCACGGCCTGCGGCACGTCTCCCTGCCGCCCGCCGACGACGCGACGCTCCACGACGAACTGCGCGGCAGCCGCGACCTGCTGCACACGCTGACCGGCGAGCCGCCCGCCGGGTTCTGCTACCCGTACGGGCACGTCGACGCGCGCGTGGCGGACGCCGTGCGGGACGCCGGCTACGCGTACGCCTGCGCCATCGACCCGGGCGCCCTGAGCGGGGTCCACGCCCTGCCCCGCGTCCACGTCGGGCAGCGCGACACGGCCCTGCGGCTGCACGCCAAGCGGCGCCTGCACGCGCTGCGCCGCCGCGCCCCCGCCGGCCCGCCGACCGCCGGGGCCCGCGCGTCATGAGGGTCCTGCACGTCATCACCGGCCTCGGCATCGGCGGCGCCGAGCAGCAACTGCGGCTCCTGCTGCGCCACCTGCCGGTCCACAGCGCCGTCGTCACCCTCACCGACCCCGGCCCCGTCGCCGCCGCCCTGCGCGCGGACGGCGTCCCCGTCACCCACCTCGGCATGCGCGGCAACCGCGACCTGACCGCCCTGCCCCGCCTCACCCGGCTCATCCGGCGCGGTCGCTACGACATCGTCCACACCCACCTGTACCGGGCCTGCGTGTACGGCAGGATCGCCGCCCGCCTCGCCGGTGTGCGGCACGTCGTCGCGACGGAGCACTCCCTGGGCGCCGTCCAGATCGAGGGCCGCCCCCTGGGCACCGGGGCCCGTGCCCTGTACCTGGCGACGGAACGGCTGGGCAGCGCCACCGTCGCCGTCTCCGACACCGTCGCCCGCCGCCTGGCCGACTGGGGCGTACGGCCGCACCGCGTCCACGTCGTCCCGAACGGCATCGACGCGGCGGGCCTCGCCCACGACGAGGCGGCCCGCCGCGCCACCCGCCGTCGGCTCGGCCTCCCCGCCGACGCGTACGTGGTGGGCGGCGTCGGCCGGCTGGTGCCCGGCAAGCGGTTCGACACGCTGGTCGGCGCCGTCGCGGAACTGCCGCATGACGTACGGCTCCTCCTCGTCGGCGAGGGCCCGCAGCGGGAGCGGCTGGAGCGGCTGGCGGCCGCGAGCGGCGTGGACGACCGGGTGGTGTGGGCGGGGGCCGTGACCCGCGACCTGCCGGCGCTGCTCTCCGCGATGGACGTGTTCGTGTCCCCGTCCGCCGACGAGGCGTTCGGGCTCGCCGTCGTCGAGGCGCTGGCCGCCGGGCTGCCCGTCCGGTACGTGGCCTGCCCCGCCCTCGACGACCTGCCGCCGGAGGAGGCGCCCGCCGCCCGGCGGATCGGCGGCACCGTCGCGGACGTGGCCGCGGCGGTGCGCGAGACCCGCGCCGCCCACGCGGCGCGCCCCGGACGCTGCCCGGTGCCCCCGGCGGCGCACCGCTACGACATCGCGCGCAGCGCGCGACAACTGACGACCCTGTACCGGACCCTCTACCGAGAAGCGAGTGACCGATGACCCCGCGAACCCTTCCCGTACGGCGCCTGCTCGCCGGGCTCGCCCGCCGGGCCGCCCGGGCCAAGCGCCCGGGCCGCGCCTGGACCGTGCCGGCCGCGGTACTGGCCGGCGCCGTCGCCGGCGGCGCGTACGGGCTGCTGAGCACGCCCGAGTACGCGGCCACCGGCTACGTCGTGGTCGTCCCCGGGGAACGGTCCGATCCGGCCGGGGCGATGGGCCTGGCACAGGCGTACGGGCGGGTCGCCACGGACCTCGCCCTCGCCGGGGACGCCGCCGTGTGGGCGCGGGTGTCGCCCGCGACGCTCCGGGCGAGCGTGTCGGCCGCGACCTCGCCCGACGCGCCGATGATCTCCATCACGGCCCGCTCCGAGGACCCCGCGACGGCCGCCGCCATGGCGGACGGGGTGGCGCGGGCGCTGGTGCAGAAGGGCGCGCACGCGGAGGAGAGCACCCGGGTGAAGGTCGTCCAGTTCTCGCGCGCGACGACCCCGACGCGCCCCGTCTCGCCGTCGGCCCCGCTGGCGGCCCTGGTGGGTGGCGCCGGCGGCGGCCTCCTGGGCGGCCTGTCCCTGCTGGTCCGCCCGCAGCGGGACGCCGGGGCGGCGGACGGGGGCGCGGAGCGGGCGCCCGCCGCCACGGGACGGGGAGCCGCAGTGCCGGGGCCCGCTGTCGGCGACGCGTCGCAGACGGGGGCCGTATGAGCGCGGTCGGCACCCGCGCCCCGGCGGCCGGCGCGCGCCCGGCCGGGGACCTCACCGCCACCGTCTGCCGGGACGACCGGCACTTCGCCGCCCTCGCCGCCGAGTGGGCGGACCTGTACGGGCGGTGCTCCACGGCCACCCCGTTCCAGACGCACGCCTGGCTGCACTCCTGGTGGCTCTCGTACGGCAGCCCCGGCCGGTTGCGCGTCGTCCTCGTGCGCCGGGCCGGCGACGGGCGGCTCGTCGCCGCCGCCCCCCTGTGGCGCACCCGCGCGCGCGTGCCCACCCTGGCGTTCCTGGGCGGCGCCCTCACCGACTACGGCGACGTGCTCGTCGACGAGGGCCACCCCGGGGCCGTCCCCGTGCTGGCGACGGCGCTCGCCGGTCTCGCCGCGGGCACCGTGGTCGACCTGAGGGAGGTCCGCCCCGGCGCCGCCGCCGAGCGGCTCCTCGCCTGCTGGCCGGGCCCGCGCACCCGCCTGCCGGACTCCGTGTGCCTGGAACTGCCGCCGCGACCCGTCGACGAACTCGTCCGCCGGCTGCCGTCCGCGCGGGCCCAGCGGGCCCGGGCGAAGCTCCGCCGGATCGAGCGGGAAGGCGTCGAGGCGCGGCCCGTCCCCGCCGAGGAGGCGCCCCGCGCGCTGCGCCACCTGCTCGACCTGCACCGCCGCCAGTGGGCCGGGCGCGACGTGACGGAGGAGCACCTCACGGAGCGGTTCGCCGAGCACCTCGGCCGCGCCGTGCGGGCGATGGCGGAGAGCGGGCACGCGCGCGTGACGGAGTTCCTCGTCGGCGGCGACGTGGTGGCGGCCGATCTGACCCTGCTCTCGCCCCGGTTGTCCGGCGGCTACCTGTACGGCGTCGACCCGGTGCTGCGCTCCCTCAAGGTGGACGTGGCGACGCTGCTGCTGCGCAACGGCGTCCGGCTCGCCGGGGAGGCGGGCTGCGGCACGCTGAGCCTGCTGCGTGGCGACGAGCCGTACAAGCACCACTGGCGCCCCTCCGCCGTCCGCAACCAGCGGCTGCTGCTGGCGCGCCGCCGTGCGGCGCCCCTGCTGTGGCTGCGGGCGGCGCACGCGGGCGGGCGGTGCTGGGCGGCGGACCGGCTCCGCGACCGGCCCTGGGCGCGCCGGCTGTGGCACGGACTCAGAACCGGAAGGGGTCTCACCGCTCCCGCCGGGCGCACGGGCCGGCGCCGAGCCACTTCCTGATCCGGGAGCCCAGGTCCACGGGCTCGGCGCACTCCGCCCCGTCCGTCCTGCCGGAGGGAGGCGCGGAGGCGGGAGGGACGGAGGCGGGAGGGACGGGCGGGGGGAGCGGGGACCCGGGGAGCGGGGACCCGGGCGGCTGGGGCGGCCCCCCGGGCGCGACCGGATCGGCGGACCGGTCCACCGGTGCAGGCTCCACCGGTGCAGGCTCCACCGGTGCCGTCCCCGTGCGCGCCGGATCCACCGGTGCCGGCTCCGCCGGTGCCGTCCCCGTGCGCGCCGGCCCCGCCGCTGCCGGGGCCAGTCCCGACAGCGCCGACCGGAACACCTCCGACGACCTCGGATTGCCCTGGCACTGCCACACGCCGTGCGGGCAGTAGTCGCTGATCGAGTGGTACAGCGGTTTGTGCACCTTCATCCATTCGAGCATCCGCCGCATGTACTCGGGATTGTCGCCGTTTCGGAACAGGCCCCACTCGGGATAGGAGATAGGCTTTCCGTGGGCGGCGGCGAATTCCACGTGATCGCGCAGCCCGTACGGTTCGTTCGCCTGTTCGTCGAATGTCCGGCCCGGTGGCTGGTCGTAGGAATCCATTCCCACGATGTCCACGACGTCGTCGCCCGGATAGCACTCGGTCCATGGAATGGCGTCCCGGCCCCGATTGGGTGCGAAGTCGAACCGGAATTCCTGGCCGGGCACCTCACGCATGGTGGTGACGATGCGCTTCCAGTACTCCTTCCACGCCTCCGGGTCCGGCCCGCACCGGTGGCCGTACGTCGATCCGTTCATCTCCCAGCCGAGGACGATGATCGTGTCCGGCACCCCCAGCCCCACCAGCCGCTCCGCGAGCGCGCGGAAGTGCTGGTCGAACAGGCCCTCGGCGCCCGCCCGCAACGTCCGCCTGACCAGGAAGTCCGGCAGCCGGCCCTCGTTGAGCTCCACCATCGGCACGTTGAGGACGAACATCCGGTCCGCGCGCGCCCGCCGCCACTGCGCCCAGTCCTCCAGGAAGCCCACCTGCCCGGCGATGTTGGACCAGCGGTCGCCCGGCAGGTAGGTGTGGCCGACCCGCAGCTCGGTGCCGCCCAGCCACGTTTGGAGCTCCTCCATGCGTTGGATTCCGGCGGGGCCGTAGTGGAGGTAGGCACCCAGCGCCGTCTCGCCGGTCGCCACCGGATCAGGACCCGAACGGAATTCGTCGGCCCGCGCGGCCTGGGCCGTCATGACGGAACCCGAGACCAGCAGGCCGGCCGCGCACACCCCGATCCAGGCTTTCGTCCTTTTTCCGTTCCGGATGGTCATCGCCACTCCTCCGCCGGCCGCCGCGCCGTGTCACGCCGTTCATCACTCCGTCACCGGGCCATCTGCACCGAACGTATTCCGTGAGGGCCGGCCGGGAACCCGACCCGGCCCTTCCCTAGACCATCAGTGGATTTCATCGCCCGATCGGGGCATCGAGACGAGGACGTGCCGTGCCGCTCTTCGACACCCGGGTCGCCGCCGTAGTGGTGCGGCTCGACCGGAACCCGTTCCACCACGGCACGCTCGGCGCCGTCCGCTCCCTGGGCCGCGCGGGCGTCCCCGTCCACCTCGTGACCGGCTCCCCGGCGGAGCCCGCGGCGCGCTCCCGGTACGTACGGCGGTGCCACCTCCACCCCGCCGGCGACGGCCCCGCGGGCGTCCGCCGCACCCTCGCCCGGATCGCCGACGCGCTCGCCGGCGCGCCCGCCGTCCTCCTGCCCCTGGACGACGCGACCGCCGTCGCGCTGGACGGGCTGCGCCGCGAGCCGGGCGGCCCGGTCCGCAGGTTCCTGGTGCCCGAACAGCCGCCGGGGCTCGCCGCGCTCGTCGCCGACAAGGCGGCGCTCGCCGCGACCTGCCGCCGCCTCGGCGTTCCGCACCCGCGCACCCTCGCCCCCGCCGACGCCGACGAGGCCGCCGCCATGGCCGCGTTCCTCGGACTGCCCGTCGTGGCCAAGTGGAGCCGCCCGTGGTTGCTGCCCCCGGGCGCCGGACTGCGCAGCACCGTCCTCGTCCGCTCCGCCCGCCAGGTGCGGGACCTCCACGCGCGCGGGGCGGAGGCCGGCAGCACCCTCCTGCTGCAGCGGTACCTGCCCGCCAGCCGGGACGGCGACTGGTTCTTCCACGCGTACTGCGACGGCGCCGGGGCGTGCCGCGTCGCCGGGACCGGCCGGAAGGTCCGCTCCTGGCCGGACGGCGCCGGACTGACCGCCGTGGGGACGTGGGCGCCGAACCCGGCCGTCGAGCGCCTGGCCCGCGGCCTGGTGGCCGCGCTCGGCTACCGGGGCGTCGCCGACCTCGACTTCCGCCGGGACCCGGACACCGGCGCGTACCACCTGCTGGACTTCAACCCCCGGCCCGGCGCCCAGTTCCGGCTGTTCTCCGACCCCTGGGGCCTGGACGTCGTCCGCGCCCTGCACCTGGACCTGACCGGGCGCCCGGTGCCGGACCTCGTCCGCTCGTACGGGCGCCGGTTCGCCGTCGAGAACTACGCCGCCCTGTCGGTCCTCGCCTCCCCCCGGCCCCGCACCCGCGCGCCCGGCCCGTCGGGCGGCCTGGAGACGGCCTGGTACGCGGCGGACGACCCGGCGCCCGCGTTCGCCATGGCCCGCGCCTGGGCGGCCCACCTGGCCCGCCACGCCTGGACGGCGCCGCGCCGGGCCTGGCGCGGCGGGGCGGGCCCCCGCGCCCCGATCCCGGCCCAGCCGTCGGCCCGCACCGAGGCCCCCCGCCCGGCCCCCTCCGACCCCTCCTCCCGACGATGACGAAAGCGGTGCGAGCGATGCACGACGACGACCTGGTGATCGTGGGCGCCGGCCCGTACGGGCTGTCGGTGGCCGCCCACGCGGCCGCGCGCGGCCTCGACGTGCGCGTCCACGGCCGGGTGATGCGCTCCTGGCGGGACATGCCGCCCGGGATGCTCCTGAAGTCGGAGCCCTGGGCGTCGGACCTGTCGGACCCGGCCGGCGCGTACCGCCTCGCCGCGTACGCCGCGACCCGTGGGGTGCGGGCGGAGCACGGCGTGCCGCTGCCGGTCGGGTTCTTCGCCGAGTACGGCGAGTGGTTCGCCCGGCGGGCCGCCCCCGCCGTCGACCCGCGCGCCGTCACCGCCGTGCGCCCCCGCCCGGACGGCGGGTTCGCCGTGACGACCGAGGACGGCGAGGAGACGGGCGCCCGCACGGTGGCGCTCGCGCTGGGCGTCGTGCCGTTCGCCGACGTACCGGCCGGGCTGCGCCCGCTGAGGCCGCACCGGGTGACCCACAGCAGCGACCACGCCGACCTCGCCGCCTTCGCGGGCCGGGACGTGACCGTCCTCGGGGCCGGCCAGGCCGCCCTGGAGACCGCCGTGCTCCTCACCGAACTCGGCGCCCGCGCGCGCGTGGTGGCCCGCTCCCGCCGCCTCGTGTGGAACACCGTCCCGCCGCCGCTTCGCCGGGGCCTGCGGGAGGCCGCCCTCGCCCCGCACACCGGCCTGGGCAGCGGGTGGCGGAACGTGCTGTACGCGCGTGTGCCCGGCCTCTTCCGGCACCTGCCCGACACGACCCGCGAGCACCTCTTCGGCACCGCCCTGGGCCCTGCCGGCGCCTGGTGGCTGCGGCACCGCTTCGAGGCCGTGACCGACGTGCGGCTCGGGAAGGCCGTCGTGGCCGCCGCGCCGGCCGGACCCCGCGGCGACCGGGTCCGGCTCGTCCTCGCCGACGGCTCCCGGCCCGGCGCACCGACGGCGGAGGTGGAGACCGACCACGTCATCGCCGCGACCGGCTTCGCGCCCCGCCTGGACCGGGTGGAGGTGCTGCCGGAGGACGTGCGGGACGCCCTGCGCACCGTCGGCACGAGCGGCGCCCCGCAGGTGAGCGGCCACTTCGAGTCGTCCCACCCCGGGCTGTTCCTGGCGGGACTCCTGACCGCCCCGGCGTACGGGCCGGCCATGCGCTTCGTGTACGGCGCCGCCTACACCGCCGAGCGGCTCGTCCGGGGCGTCGAGCGGCGGCTCCGGGGGGCGCGGGGGCCGGCGGAGGAGCCGGGGGACCGGGCCGGGAGCCGCCCGGCCGGCGCCGGCGTACGCGCGCGGGGCTGACCACCCGCGCGCCGGCCGCCGACGCGCGAACGACCGCCGGCACCCGGGCAACCGCCGACGCGCGGGCGGCCGGGTGCCGGGTCCAGCGGGGGACCGGGTTCAGCCGGAGATCGGGGCCGGGCGGGCCCAGGGCCGGGGTGCGTCCGGGTGGCGGGCGCTCAGCGCCCGGGCCACGCCGGGCGCCCCATGAGCAGCTCCCACTCGTGGTCCCGCGCGCCCGGGACCACACGGCCCTCCGACCGCCACTCCCGGGCGAGCGCCGCGAAGACCGGGGACGCGTCGGCGGCCCCGGGACGGGCCGCGGCCGACGCGGGGAGACCGGGGCGCGGAGCGGGGGGCACGCGCTCCCACTTGCCGGTGCCAGAGGCCATGACAACCCTTCCGTTCACGGCGCGTGTCGGATCCATCGCATCATGTCACATTCGCCTCGCCCGCATCCGAACCCCGGAACGGGCCGGAGCCGCCCCGGTTCAGCGGTGCGGGAGGACCGCGAACCGCAGCCCGAAGTGGTCCAGGGTGCGTGGCAACGGCCGGTCGGGGCGCAGCCGCCCGGGCCGGTCCGGCAGGTACGCGTGCCGCTCCACGAGCGCTGCGAGCAGCGACGACGTCAGGAACAGCACCAGGTCCTCGCCCGGGCAGGCGCCGGGCCCCGCGCTGAAGGGGAACAGCCCGGCGGTGTCCTGCGCGGTCCCGTCGAGCCATATCTCGGGCGCGAACCGGTCCGCGTAGGGCAGCACCCCGTCCCGGTGGAACAGCGGCGCGTAGACCAGGAACTCGGTCCCCGCGGGCAGCGTGCCGCCGCCCCAGTCGGTGTCCCGCACCGCCTCGCGCAGCAGGAAGGGCGTCGTCGGCCACAGCCGCACCGACTCCAGGACGCACGCGCGCGTGTACGGCATCAGGTGCGGCTCGGTCAGGTCGGTGACGGCCACCTCGTTGCGCACCTGCGCGTCCTGCGCCGTGTGGGTGGCCAGCAGGGCGAGGGCCCGGAACGCGGCGATGCCCGCCGCGTCGAACGCGAACAGCCAGTGCGGCACCTGCCCGGCCGGGTCGAGGCCCGGTGCGGCGGGGGTCGCGGCGAGCGCCGCGGCGAGGCTGCCCGCCTCGGCGCGACCCACGTGGGCGCGCAGCCGCTGCTCGAAGCGCTCCCGCAGGCCGGTGCGGCGCGGGGCGGCGACCGACCAGTTGGCGGCCGCGCGGAGGCGGCCCAGCATGGCGGTGAGCGCGGTGTCGTCCCGCGCGCCGTCGCCCAGGACGACCCGCCGCACGGTGCGGTCCCACGCGGCTGCGAAGTCGTCCCACGCCAGTTCGCCCGGGCCGGAGGCCACCGTCCGCAACAGTTGCCCGGTCTCCTCGCGCACGGTGCGCACCAGCCCGGGCGCGAGGCTGTGCAACTGGTTGCCGGTCTCCAGGACGGACTCGTTGAGGGCCCGCCGCCCGGCCCTCTCCGCGCCCCGGGAGATCAGCACCCCGTGCGGCTGGAACTGCTCCAGGGCGGCCCGCTTCTCGCGGGTGGCCGGCGAGTACGGGTCGGGGGTGCCCTCCAGGACGCGTACGGCGTCGTCGGCGCGCAGCACCAGCGCGAAGTGCCGTCCGGCCACGTCCGCGCGCAGGGGACCGGGCCCGTACCGCCGCCGCAACTCGCCGAGCAGCCCGATCGCCCGCCGGTCGGCCGCGTACCGCTCCGCCAGGGCCATGCCGCCGCGTCGCCGTACGATCACCCCGGCGGCGAGCGTGGGGGCCACCACCACGGCGGCGATCCGTGCCGCGTCCCGCGCCGAGACCCGCACGGCGCCCGTCTCCGTCGTCACCATGGCGCCCGAGTGCCCCCGCCCGGCGCCGGCATGCGCACCCCGCGAGGACGCGGCACGGGTACGCGAAAGACGGCGGCGCAGGGGCGCGGAACACGGGGCGTGCGACATGGTCACGGGCGCCGGGCGCGCGGCTTTCGGCGGGTCACGCGGGCGCGTGGGCCTCGGCGGAACACGCGGGCGCGCGGACACGCCGACACCCGGTGGCGCTCGGCCACCGGCGTGCCGGCGGGACTGGAGCGGGGCCGGGAGCGGGGGGCCGGGGCGGGGGGGGGGGCCGGGGGACCCCCCG
>NZ_JAWCTQ010000033.1:0-81589 GCF_032423885.1 Streptomyces tamarix
CTCCGGGGGGGGGCGGCGGGGCGCTCCCGCCCGCCCCGCTCAGAAGCGTTCCGCATTGCCGGAGCGGTCACACCCCGGTCTCACGCGGTGGTCGTCACACCCCGGAGGAGACCCCGGCCTTCTCGCCGGGGCCCCCCGCACCGCCTTCGGCCGCCTCGATGCGCTTGTTGCGGCGGACCGAGGAGAGGAAGGAGGCGGCGATGAGGAACACGCCGATGAAGCCGGTGATGAGCTCGCTGATCTCGTGCTGGATGGTGATCAGGAGGATCACGGCGAGGGCGCCGATGGCGTAGTGCGCGCCGTGCTCCAGGTAGACGTAGTCGTCCAGCGTGCCCTGGCGGACCAGGTAGACGGTGAGCGACCGGACGTACATGGCGCCGATGCCGAGGCCGAGCGCCATCCAGAAGATGTGGTTGGTGATGGCGAAGGCGCCGATGACGCCGTCGAAGGAGAACGAGGCGTCGAGGACCTCGAGGTACAGGAAGAGGAAGAACGCGGCCTTGCCGGCGAGGCCGACCGCGGAGACCTGCTTGCCCTCCCGCTTGGCCTTCTCCTCCTCCTCGTGCTCCCGCTCCTCCTCCTCTTCGAGCTTGTTCTCGAAGTAGCCGGAGAGGCCGCCGACGACCAGGTAGGTGATCAGGCCGGCGACGCCGGAGAGCAGTACCGTGGCGGACTTGTCGACGTGACCGCCGCTGGTGTGCGCCTCGGTGGCGAAGGTGACCGCGCTGATGAGGAGGACGATGAGCGCGATGCAGACCGACAGCATGTCGACCTTGCCGAGCTTGGCGAGCGGACGCTCCAGCCAGGCCAGCCACTTGTGCTCGCGCTCCTCGAAGATGAAGTCCAGGAAGATCATCAACAGGAACATGCCACCGAAGGCGGCGATGGCCGCGTGCGCGTCGGTGACCAGGTTCTTGTACTGCTCCGGCTGGTCGAGCGCCAGCTGCACGGCCTCGATCGGACCGACCTTGGCACTGATCGCGACGATGACGACCGGGAAGACCAGTCGCATGCCGAACACCGCGATCAGGATGCCGATCGTCAGGAAGATCTTCTGCCAGAAGGCGTTCATCTTCTTGAGGATTCCGGCGTTGACGACCGCGTTGTCGAAGGAGAGGGAGATCTCGAGGATCGACAGGATCAGTACGATCCCGAACGCCTCCCACCCCCACTGCCAGGCGGCGAAAGCGAGGCCGAGCGCCGTGACGGCGAACGACCAGCCGAAGGTTTTCAGAACCACTGACTACCCAATCGTGTTGGGGGTCCCCCCGGGCGAAACCTGCGGGAGGGTCCCCTCCACGCCGACTGCGCCGGGTCTTGAACGAACCCTGGGACGAGCTTTAGGAAACATTGACCCCGAAGTCTAGAGCGATGCCTCGGAGACCCGACGCGTACCCCTGACCCACGGCCCGGAACTTCCATTCGCCGCCGTAGCGGTACAGCTCGCCGAAGATCATCGCCGTCTCCGTCGAGGCGTCCTCGCTCAGGTCGTAGCGGGCCAGCTCCTGACCGTCGGCCTGGTTCACGACGCGGATGAAAGCATTGCTGACCTGGCCGAACGTCTGGCCGCGCTGGTCGGCCTCGTGGATCGAGACCGGGAAGATGATCTTGTCGCAGTGAGCGGGCACCTTGCCGAGGTCGACGATGAGGGACTCGTCGTCGCCGTCGCCCTCGCCGGTGAGGTTGTCACCGGTGTGCTGGACGGAGCCGTCGGGGCTGGTGAGGTTGTTGTAGAAGATGAACCACTCGTCGCCGAGGACCCTGCCGGACTGGCAGAGCAGCGCGCTGGCGTCGAGGTCGAAGGGCGCTCCGGTGGTGGAGCGCGCGTCCCAGCCGAGTCCGACCAGCACCTGGGTCAGATTGGGTGCGACCTTGGAAAGGGAGACGTTTCCTCCCTTGGCGAGCGTGACGCCCATGACGATGATCCTCCCCGGTGGCGTACTGCGTGGCGTGCGTCCGTGTGCCGCGCGGCGCCCGTGCGCCGAGCGGTGTGGAAAGGGCGCGTCCGGCGCCGCACCGGGTGGGTGCGACGCCGGACGGAGCTGCGGTACGGCTCAGACGTTCACGCCGAAGTCCTGCGCGATGCCGCGCAGGCCGGAGGCGTAGCCCTGGCCGATGGCGCGGAACTTCCACTCCGCGCCGTGGCGGTACAGCTCGCCGAAGACCATCGCCGTCTCCGTCGAGGCGTCCTCGCTCAGGTCGTAGCGGGCGAGCTCCTCGTTGTTGGCCTGGTTCACGACGCGGATGAACGCGTTGCGCACCTGGCCGAAGGACTGCTGGCGGGTCTCGGCGTCGTAGATCGAGACCGGGAAGACGATCTTGTCGACGTCGGCCGGGACCGTCGCGAGGTTGACCTTGATCTGCTCGTCGTCGCCCTCGCCCTCACCCGTGAGGTTGTCGCCGGTGTGCTCGACCGAACCGTCCGGACTCTTCAGGTTGTTGAAGAAGACGAAGTTGCCGTCGGTGGCGACCTTGCCCTGGGCGTTCAGCAGCAGAGCGCTCGCGTCCAGGTCGAAGTCCGTACCGGTGGTGGTGCGGACGTCCCAGCCGAGACCGACCGTGACCGCGGTCAGGTTGGGCGCGGCCTTGGTCAGCGAGACGTTGCCGCCCTTGCTGAGGCTGACTCCCACGAGTCCCTCCATAGGTTTCCAGGGGCAGCGCCCCCGTCGTGCGTTGGCATCGGATCAACGACTGGATCCTAGTGAGCGGTTCCCGCCTCGAGCACGCTCTTGGGCCGATGAAACAGGGGTTTCGGGTACGCGCACGCGCTTTCGCGCGGGCGCGGGGCCCCACTCGCCACGGTGGCAGTCCCGCGCCCCGCGGGCATCAGGCCCCACGCCCACGGGCATCAGAGGGCGTCGAGGGCCTTGACGTACTCGTTCAGGTCGCGGGCGTCGGGGAGGCCGTTGACGACCGTCCAGCGCACGACGCCCTCCTTGTCGATGATGAAGGTGCCGCGGACCGCGCAGCCCTTCTCCTCGTCGAAGACGCCGTAGGCGCGGGAGACCTCGCCGTGGGGCCAGAAGTCCGACAGCAGCGGGTACTCCAGGCCCTCCTGCTCGGCGAAGACGCGCAGGGTGTGGATGGAGTCGTTGGAGACGGCCAGCAGCTGCGTGTCCTCGTTGACGAAGCGCGGCAGCTGGTCGCGGAGCGCGCACAGCTCGCCGGTGCAGACGCCGGTGAACGCGAACGGGTAGAAGAGCAGCACGACGTTCTTCTCGCCGCGGAAGTCACCGAGCCGCACGGTGCGCCCGTGGTTGTCCTTCAGTTCGAAGTCCGGGGCCTTCGTGCCGACCTCGATCGCCATGGCAAAAGCATCCCTTCGGTGGGCGGATCGCTGGGGACCCACCCTACGCAACGAGCCCCCGCCGACGTGCTCGGCGGGGGCCCCTGGCTGCGGGAGCCTGCGGTCAGCGCTTCGGCTTGCCCGCCTTGGGGCTGACCAGGCGGCTGCCGACCCAGTCCTTGCCCGCGTTGATGCTCCGGGTCTGGGAGAGGCCGGCGGTCTGGGCGGCCTCGTTGATGTCGCTGGGCTCGATGTAGCCGTCACGCCCGGTCTTGGGCGTCATCAGCCAGATCTGGCCGCCCTCCTCGATCAGGCCGATGGCGTCGACCAGCGCGTCCGTGAGGTCGCCGTCCTCGTCGCGGAACCACAGCAGCACGACGTCGGCGACGTCGTCGTAGTCCTCGTCTACGAGGTCCTGGCCGATGACAGCCTCGATATCCTCACGGAGCTCCTGCTCGACGTCGTCGTCGTAGCCGATCTCCTGGACCACCTGTCCGGGCTCGAACCCCAGCCTTGCGGCTGGGTTGGTCCGCTCCTCCGCGTGGTCCGCGGTCGCGCTCACGGCTTGCCTCCTGATCATGGATGGGAAAGTGCTTCGGCCGCGCGCGTACGCGTGGCATTGGGCGTAGTCCACACGTGCTGGACGGATCGCGCAAGTACCCGACGACGTAGACCGCCGAAACGGTGACTTTTGGGGCCGTCCTGCCGCAACTCCGGGTACCCGCCCTCCCTCGCTCGTGACACACACCACACCTCTTGACCCACTTTAGGGGGTTGTATACGCCACGTCCCCACCGGGGCGCCGCACCGCCGCCCCGGGTACGGGAGCCGGGACCGGCGAAGACGGGTTACCGAGCGGTAGAGATGACGCGGGCGCCCACGGGGTAGACGATGGTGGCGACGCGACCGCAAAGCCGACACTCCATCCCGCATGTCATCACCCGTAGACACATCGAACAGCGAAGGAACAGCGTGGCTTCCGGATCCGATCGCAATCCGATCATCATTGGCGGCCTTCCCAGCCAGGTCCCGGACTTCGATCCGGAAGAGACCCAGGAATGGCTCGACTCCCTCGACGCCGCCGTCGACGAGCGGGGGCGGGAGCGGGCCCGTTACCTGATGCTCCGCCTGATCGAGCGGGCCCGCGAGAAGCGCGTGGCCGTGCCCGAGATGCGCAGCACGGACTACGTCAACACCATCGCCACCAAGGACGAGCCCTTCTTCCCCGGCAACGAGGAGATCGAGCGCAAGATCCTGAACGCGACGCGCTGGAACGCGGCCGTCATGGTCTCGCGCGCGCAGCGTCCGGGTATCGGCGTCGGCGGGCACATCGCCACCTTCGCCTCCTCCGCCTCCCTGTACGACGTGGGCTTCAACCACTTCTTCCGGGGCAAGGACGAGGGGGACGGAGGCGACCAGATCTTCTTCCAGGGCCACGCCTCCCCCGGCATCTACGCCCGCGCCTTCCTGCTGGACCGGTTGAGCGAGGCGCAGCTGGACGGCTTCCGCCAGGAGAAGTCGAAGTACCCGAACGGCCTGTCGTCGTATCCGCACCCCCGGCTGATGCCGGACTTCTGGGAGTTCCCGACGGTCTCCATGGGCCTGGGCCCGCTGGGCGCGATCTACCAGGCGCGGATGAACCGCTACATGGAGGCACGCGGCATCGCGGACACGTCGCGGTCGCACGTGTGGGCGTTCCTCGGCGACGGCGAGATGGACGAGCCCGAGTCGCTCGGGCAGCTCACCCTGGCCGCGCGCGAGGGCCTCGACAACCTGACCTTCGTCGTCAACTGCAACCTCCAGCGCCTCGACGGCCCGGTCCGGGGCAACGGCAAGATCATCCAGGAGCTGGAGTCGGTCTTCCGCGGCGCCGGCTGGAACGTGATCAAGCTGATCTGGGACCGCTCCTGGGACCCGCTGCTGGCCCAGGACCGGGACGGGATCCTGGTCAACAGGATGAACACGACGCCGGACGGGCAGTTCCAGACGTACGCCACGGAGTCCGGGGCGTACATCAGGGAGCACTTCTTCGGCGACGACCACCGGCTGCGCGCGATGGTCGAGGGCATGACCGACCAGCAGCTGCTCCACCTGGGGCGCGGCGGCCACGACCACCGGAAGATCTACGCGGCGTACGCGGCGGCCAAGGCCCACAGGGGTCAGCCGACGGTGATCCTGGCCCAGACGGTCAAGGGCTGGACGCTCGGCCCGAACTTCGAGGGCCGCAACGCGACCCACCAGATGAAGAAGCTGACCGTCGACGACCTGAAGCGGTTCCGCGACCGGCTGCACCTGCCGATCCCCGACAGCGAGCTGGAGTCCGGCCTTCCGCCGTACTACCACCCGGGCCGGGAGTCGGAGGAGATCCAGTACATGCACGACCGCCGCAAGGCGCTGGGCGGGTACGTCCCGACGCGGGTCGTGCGGTCGAAGCCGCTGACCCTGCCGGACGACAAGACGTACGCGGCGGTGAGGAAGGGGTCCGGGCAGCAGTCGATCGCGACGACGATGGCGTTCGTGCGGCTGCTGAAGGACCTGATGCGGGACAAGGAGATCGGCAAGCGGTTCGTCCTGATCGCGCCCGACGAGTACCGCACGTTCGGCATGGACTCGTTCTTCCCGAGCGCCAAGATCTACAACCCGCTGGGCCAGCAGTACGAGTCGGTGGACCGGGAGCTGCTGCTCGCCTACAAGGAGTCGCCGACCGGCCAGATGCTGCACGACGGCATCTCCGAGGCCGGCTGCACGGCGTCGCTGATCGCCGCCGGGTCGGCGTACGCCACGCACGGCGAACCGCTCATCCCGGTGTACGTCTTCTACTCGATGTTCGGTTTCCAGCGGACCGGTGACCAGTTCTGGCAGATGGCCGACCAGCTGGCGCGCGGATTCGTGCTGGGCGCGACCGCCGGTCGTACGACGCTGACCGGTGAGGGCCTCCAGCACGCGGACGGCCACTCCCAGCTGCTGGCCTCGACCAACCCGGCGTGCGTCGCCTACGACCCGGCCTTCGGGTACGAGATCGCGTACATCGTCAAGGACGGGCTGCGGCGGATGTACGGCTCCTCGGAGGAGCACCCGCACGGCGAGGACGTCTTCTACTACCTGACCGTCTACAACGAGCCGATCCAGCACCCGGCGGAGCCGGCGGACGTCGACGCGGAGGGCATCGTCAGGGGCGTCTACCGGTTCCGCGCCGGCGAGGCCGGCTCCATCCCGGCGCAGATCATGGCGTCCGGCGTGGCCGTCCCCTGGGCCGTCGAGGCGCAGCGCATCCTGGCCGAGGAGTGGAACGTCCGCGCGGACGTGTGGTCGGCGACGTCCTGGAACGAGCTGCGCCGCGACGCGGTGGAGGCCGAGAAGTACAACCTGCTGCACCCGGAGGAGGAGCCCCGCGTTCCGTACGTGACGCGGAAGCTGTCGGGCGCCGAGGGCCCCTTCGTGGCCGTCTCCGACTGGATGCGGGCGGTCCCGGACCAGATCTCGCGCTGGGTGCCGGGCCCGTACACCTCGCTCGGCGCGGACGGCTTCGGCTTCGCGGACACGCGCGGTGCCGCCCGCCGGTACTTCCACATCGACGCGCAGTCGATCGTGCTGGGCGTGCTGACGGAGCTGGCGCGGCTGGGCAAGGTGGACCGCTCCGCGCTGAAGCAGGCGGTGGACCGCTACCAGCTGCTGGACGTGGCGGCGGCCGATCCGGGCCCGGCGGGTGGCGACGCGTAAGGCGCACCACGGGGGGTCCGGGCGCTCCGGCGCCCGGGCCTCCGGTCCCCCCTCACGCCCCTTACGATGCGCGGCATGAAGGAACCGACGGCGCAGGTCCGGTGGGAGGGGCGCACGCAGAACCCGCTGCTGGTCCTGGCTGTGGCGTTCGGCGTCGCGTACGCGGTGCCGGTCGTCGCCCCCGACGCACAACCGTGGGCGCACGCGCTGTGCATGGGCGTGGAGTGGGTGGTGTGGGCGGCGTTCGCCGCAGACTACGCCGTACGGCTGTACCTGGCCCCGTCGCGGTGGTTCTTCGTACGCGCTCACTGGCTGGACCTCCTGGCGGTGCTGCTTCCGCTGATCCAGCCGCTGCGGCTGCTGCGGCTGGTGTCGACGCTGCTGCTGGTGGGGAATCGGGCCCGGATGGCGTCGCAGGTGCGCCTGACGACGTATGTGGCGGGCTCCGTGGTGGGGCTGATGATGTTCGGATCGCTGGCCGTGCTCCAGGTGGAGCGGGACGCGCCGGACGGGAACATCAAGACGCTGGGTGACGCGGTGTGGTGGTCGTTCACGACGATGACGACCGTGGGCTACGGCGACCACGCGCCGAAGACCGGGCTGGGCCGGCTGCTGGCGGTGGGCCTGATGCTGGCGGGCATCGCGCTGTTGGGTGTGGTGACGGCGAACATCGCCGCGTGGTTCGTCGCCCGCTTCGAGCGGGACGACGCCGAGGAACGGCGCCGGACGGCGGTCCTTGAGGCTCTGACGCGGGAGGTACGGGAACTGCGGGCGGAGGTCGCCCGGCTCTCGGGCGACCCGTCGGCGGTTGTGACGACGGGCATCCCGCCCGGGCCGTCCGGGCCGCCCGTCGCCGCGACGGGTCCCCAGGGGAGCCCCGTGCCCGGGCAGGACACGGGGCCCGACGTCAGTTCTCCCAGATCTTGATCGCCCGCACCTGGTAGGGCGAGCGCGGCACCCACGTACCGCTGCCGGGATACGTCTCGAACTCCCCGGTCTCCCCGCAGGTGGCGGACTGGTAGGTGGTGACGGGTCGCCCCGTGCGGTTGGCGAGCGCCGCCGCCGCGGTGCCGGCGGGGAGTGCGACGCAGCTGTCGACGTCCGTGGTCGCCAGCTCGTGCGTCTGCCGCTTGCCCTTGAAGGTCTCCTTCTCCCACAGGCACAGCTGTCCGCTGTCGCACGGGCCGAGTACGGGCGGCGCGGCGTCAGCGGGTGCGGCGCAGGTGGTCAGTGCGGCGATGGTGACCGCGGTCATCCCGAGTGCGGCGGCGGCAAAGAAGGGCCGTGAGGACGTACGCATATGGATCAACCCCCGATTGGTGACACTCCGTATCGATGTCTGACCCAAGCCTGACGCTGTGTGACTGGCGAAGGGAAGAGTTATCGGCTCGATCCACCCGGACGGGTGATGGAAGGAGCTTCGGGTGAGACCGCGAGGGCATGTCGAGGGCCCCGGCGCCAGGACGCGCCGGGGCCCTCGACCCCGTGTTTCGGCGGCGGTGCCGCCGGGTCAGATGTGAACGCCGCCCCCGCCGGCCTCCGCGTTGGCCCCGCGCTTGGTGAGCGTCGCGACGAGGGCCGCGGCGACCGCCACGACACCGGCGACGGTGAAGGCGAGGCCCATGCCGGACATGAACGTGTCGTGGATGACCTTGGTGATCGCGCTCAGGACGTCCGGCGTCATTCCGGGAGCCTTGGCGAGCTCCTGGGGGACGGCACCGAACTCCGCCGCCTGCTCCAGCTCGGGCGCGGGCGGGACCGGGATGCCGGCGTCCTTCCAGTTGTCCGAGAACTCGGAGTCGACCTTGGAGGACATCACGGCACCGAGCACCGCCGTACCCAGCGCGCCGCCGACCTGCATGGCGGCCTGCTGCAGACCACCGGCCACACCCGACAGCTCCAGCGGGGCGTTGCCGACGATGACCTCCGTCGCACCCACCATGACGGGAGCGAGCCCCAGGCCGAGCAGGGCGAACCAGAGCGACGTGGCCGGCGTGCCGGTCTCCGGCGTGAGGGTGAGCATGCCGAACATCGCACCGGCGGTGCAGAGCATGCCGCCGACCAGCGGGATGCGCGGACCGAACTTGGTGATCAGCGCGCCGGCGAGCGGCGAGGAGACGATCATCATGGCCGTGAGCGGCAACAGGCGCAGACCGCTGTCGACGGGGCTGAGGCCCCTGACGCCCTGGAGGTAGAACGTCACGAAGAACAGGCCGCCCATGAAGGCGAAGGCCATGAGGACCATGAGGACGACACCCGCCGAGAGCGGGACGGAGCGGAACATGCCCAGCGGGACGAGCGGCTCGCGGACCTTCTGCTGCCAGGCGGCGAAGAGGCCGAAGAGGACGACGGCGCCGAGCAGGAAGCCCCACGTCCTGCCGCTGCCCCAGCCCCAGCTCTCACCGGCCTTGATGATGCCCCAGATCAGGGAGGCCATGGCGGCGGACAGCAGGACGATGCCCAGGAGGTCGAAGGAGCGCGGCGCGTTCTGCGCCCGGTGGTCCTTCAGGATCACCAAGCCCAGGACGAGGGCGAGCGCACCGACCGGCACGTTGATGAAGAACACGGACTGCCAGCTGACGTGCTCAACGAGCAGACCGCCGACGATCGGGCCGCCCGCGGTCGAGGCGCCGATGACCATGCCCCAGATGCCGATGGCCATGTTGAGCTTCTCGGCGGGGAAGGTGGCGCGGAGCAGACCGAGCGCGGCCGGCATCAGCAGCGCGCCGAAGAGCCCCTGGAGCACGCGGAAGGCGATGACCAGGGCGATGGAGTCGGACAGGCCGATCGCGGCGGAGGAGGCCGCGAACCCGGCGATGCCTATGAGGAACGTCTGGCGGTGGCCGAAGCGGTCGCCGAGCTTGCCCGCCGTGATGAGCGCGACGGCCAGGGCGAGCAGATAACCGTTGGTGATCCACTGGACGTCGGAGAGGGAGGCGTTCAGGTCCCGCTGGATCGCGGGGTTGGCGATGGCGACGATCGTGCCGTCGAGCGCGACCACCATCACACCGACGGCGACGCTGAACAGCGTGAGCCACGGGTGGCCCCGCAGTCCCTTGGCCGGTGCGGGCACGGGTTCGGGACTCTGTGACGCCTTGTGAACGGTGGTCTGACCAGTCATACCGCGAGGCTAGTGACAGCAACTGACAATAAACAAAGCATTTCATAGGCTGACAACTGTCATCTGGCTCACATCGAGGCCGAGTTGGTGAAGGGCGGGAAACGGGGACATGACGTGACGGCTGGGTGGTCGGCCGCGTCGGGCCCCGCCGCGGGCCTGCGCGAGCGGAAGGAACGGCGCACCCGCGCCACCCTGCTGCGCGCCTCGTGGGAGTTCTTCACGGCCAAGAAGTACGAGGAGACGACGGTCGACGAGATGCCGACGCCGTCGAGATCCCGCAGCGCACCTTCTCCCGCTCCTTCGCGAGCACGGAGGAGGCCGCCTTCACCGCGCAGCGGATGGCGGAACAGCACCCCGTCGACGCCCCTGCATGCCCACCCCGCCCAAGAGGGCCCCTTCGACGCCCTGCGGGCCCTGACCGCGAGCCGCCTCGGCCCACCTCGCCCCGACGCTCACCACGGACTGGCGGAAAACCGCCCCCTTTGAGGCCCACCGACGCGCCGGAAACGCGAACAGGGCGTGACCACGGCCCTCCGGAGGAAGCACACGGGGTGACTCCGCCGTACGGGGTGCGGCCTCTTCCCCGGATTCGCGCAACAAACCATGATCTACGTCACAGCTCACCCGGAGGTCGTCCGGTCTCTCCTAGGGTGTCTCGTAGTGACTCCCTTCATCGCCCCCTCCTCCCTCACCGTCTGGCGGACCCTGCTGGCCCTCGCGGTGATCCTCGTTCTCCTCGCCACGACGGGCTGGACCGGCCCGCATCGCGCGCGTGCCGTGCCACTGGACTCGTGGGACGCGGCGACGGCGTCGTGGCGTGCCGACCGGATCGGCGGCCGCGCGCTTCCCGACCCCGCGTCACCGCCGACGGCCGTGGCCGCGTTCTTCGCCTCACTCAGGCCGAGGCAGCGCACGCGGCTCGCCGAGGAGCACCCGCTCGTCGTCGGCAACCTCGACGGGGTTCCGGTGGCCCTGCGGTACCGCGCCAACCGGCACGCGCTCCGCCGGGCGCTCGCCGCCGAACGCGTCCGCGTCGCCGACCGGCGGCTCTCCGCCGAGGGCCACCGCGAGGCCCTCCGGCGGACGCACCGTTTCTCCTCGCTCATGTCCGGTGGGCGCCAGATCCTCGCGTTCGACCCGTCGGGGCAGGGCCGGGTGGCGGAGGTGTTCGGCGACCTCGGGCGTGCCGAGCGGATCTCGGTGGTCGTGCCGGGCGTCGACACGCATCTGCTCACCTTCCAGAAGACGGCCCGCCGGTACACGGCCCCGTACGGGATGGCGGAGTCCCTGTACGCCGCCGAGCGCGAGGCGGCGCCGGACGTGCGGACCGCGGTCATCGCCTGGGCCGACTACACCGCGCCGACCGGTGTAGGGATGGACGCGGTGACCGGGCGGCTCGCCTCCGAAGGCTCCGTACGGCTGGTCTCCCTGGTCCGGGCGCTGCCCGGCACGTCGCACGTCTCCCTGTTCTGCCACAGCTACGGCTCCGTGGTCTGCGGGCTCGCCGCGCGCCGGCTGCCCCGGCGGGTCACCGACATCGCCGTGGCCGGCAGCCCCGGCATGCGGGCGGAGAGCGCGGCGGCGCTCGGTACGCGGGCGCGGGTGTGGGCCATGCGGGACGCCGACGACTGGATCGCCGACGTGCCGTACCTGGACGTCGGCGGACTGGGGCACGGCGCCGACCCGGTGGCACCCGAGTTCGGGGCGCGACTGCTGTCGGCGGACGGCGCCGCGGGGCACGCCGGGTACTTCGTTCCGGGCACGGACAGTCTGCGGAACTTCGCGGAGATAGGGGTCGGAGCGTACGCGGGCGTGCGCTGCGCCGATGCCACGGACGCCTGCCGTAGCGGAATTTACGGCGCCGCATCGGTCTGACCCGCGTAGAAGTCGGGCAGGGCAGTCCATTTCCACTCGTCTTCCAGGGGGCGACGCGCGGACGCACGCCGCATACGATGAGGCGTATGGGTGATGTGCTGGCCGGAATTCATGCCACCTGGGAGTTCGAAACCGACGCCGTGCTCATCCGCTTCGAACGGGGGATCCGCGCGCCGAAGCTGTTCCAGACGCTGCGCGAAAGACGTATTCCGCACGAGGCGCTGGCATCGGTGACGCTCTCCCCGGGCAAGCGGGGCACGGTGGTGCTGCACGCCGTGCCGCGGGTGGGCGCCGACCCGCTGATGGCCGTGGCTGACGGCCAGTTGAAGGAGGGCTGCGACCCCTACCGGCTGGTGCTGCCCGCCGACCGGGAGGCACGCGCCGAGTCCCGCGCGGACGAACTGCGGGCGTGTCTCGGGCCGGAGCGCGGGGAGCCCGCCGAGCGGTTCCTGGTGACCGCCCCCGAGCCGCCGCTGCAGTTCAAGGCGTACGACGGCAAGGCGTCCTTCGATGGCCGGAACATTTCCTTCCGCTGGTTCTGGACGGGTGCGTCGACCGCCAAGTGGAAGGCCGGTGACCAGTCCTTCGCGGTGAGCGACCTCAGCGGGGTGGAATGGCGGTCGCCCGACGTGCTCGACGGCTGTCTGCGGCTGGTGCGGCGCGGTGTCGGCACGGCGCCGGTCCAGCCGGATCAGGACCCGGCGGCGGTCGTGTTCGGCCTCGGCTACGGCGCGGTTCACGAGTCGCTGCCGTTCGCGGCCGCGGTGCTCCAAGCGGTGCGGGACACGGACCGCGCGGTGCCGGTGCCGGTCCCCGCGGGAGCCGGCCGGCGCGATCCGGCGGACATAGCGGACCGGATCAGACACCTGGGGGATCTGCACCAGGCGGGTCTGGTGACGGACGAGGAGTTCACGGCGAAGAAGGCCGAACTGCTCGCCGAGCTGTAGCGGCGGGGCGGCGGGGCGGCGGGGCGGCGGGGCGGCGGGGGCCTCATACCGGGGTATGAGGCGGGGAACTGGCTCCCTGGTATGACGCCCGTGCGACGGCGCGTGCCTACGCTGGCGAGACCATGAGCAGCCTTCCCCCACCCCCCTTCCCGGCGAAGGATCCGCCCGGCCGCCCGGCGGTGGATCCGTTTCCCTTCCCGCCGAGGCCCTCGGCCACCCCCGCGTCCGGCGCCGGTGGCACGCCCGCCGACCGCGCACGACGCTTCGTACGGGAGGCGGTGCGCGCGGTCGGCGCGGCTCTGTCGACCCCCACGGAACCGGGGGCGCCGCTGCTCGGGCATGCCTCGACGCGATGGGTGCGGCTCACACCGTACGCGCTGGCGCTGGCACTCGTCGCGTCGCTGCTGCCGATCACGGTCGTGGTGCTCGTCAACGACTACGGCGTGAACGGCGGCATCGCCGGCCTGCTCGCCACGGCGCAGACGGCGCCGCTGCTCATGGCTGTGACACGGCCGCTTCAGGCGTGGTGGGTGGTCTTCGCCGCCGACGTGCTCGGCGCCCTGGTGACCATGAACACGGAGGTCATGGAGGGCCGACCGTGGCCGTGGACCCCGATGGTCGTGGTCGGTTATCTGGGGCTGATGCTCACCGTGGGGCTGCGTGAGCAGCGGCGGGCCCTGGTGAGCGTGTGGCTGGTGACCGGCGCCGCCGGGTTCGCGTTCGAGCTGTTCGGCGAGGCGCACGGGGGCGGCGGCATCCACCTGGTGCTGTTCGTGCTGAGCGGTGTCGTGCTGCTGATAACCGGCATGCTCCGGGAGCGCGGCGACGCCCAGCGGCGGCTCGTGGAACAGGAGACCATCAACGAGGCCGAGCGGTCCCGGCGGACGCTGCTGGAGGAACGGGCCCGCATCGCCCGCGAGCTGCACGACGTGGTCGCCCACCATATGTCGGTGATCACCGTGCAGGCGGATTCGGCGCCCTACCGGATCGAGGGGCTTCCGGACGCCGCGCGCGAGGAGTTCTCGTCCATAGCGGCGTCCGCGCGGGAGTCCCTGACCGAGATGCGGCGGCTCCTGGCGGTGCTGCGCAGTGAGAACACGGAGGGCGAGCGGGCGCCGCAGCCGGGTATCGCCCGGGTGCAGCAGCTCGTCGAGGCGACGATACGGGCGGGGTTGCCGGTGGAGCTGTCGTTGGCGGCGGACCTGGGTCCCGTGCCCCAGGCCGTGGACCTGTCGGCGTACCGGATCGTGCAGGAGGCGCTGGCCAATGCGGTGCGGCACGCCCCGGGTGCCAGGACGCGGGTGTCCATATCGAGGTCGCCCAACCAGGAATGGCTGATCGTCCTCGTGGTCAACGGCTCACCGGCAGAGCCGACTTCGCCCCTGGAGGCGTCCGGTACGGGACACGGTCTGGTCGGGATGCGGGAGCGCGTACGGTTGACCGGCGGGATGCTCGACACCGGACCGCTGCCGGACGGCGGCTTCCGCGTGGCGGCACGGCTGCCGCTGATCGCACCGCTTCCCTGACCCGTCAGAAGGGACCCTCGTGACCATCCGCGTGATCATCGTCGACGACCAGGCCATGGTGCGGGCGGGGTTCGCCGCCCTGTTGTCGGCGCAGCCCGACATCGACGTCGTGGGTGAGGCGCCGGACGGGCGGGCCGGTGTCGAGGTGGGCAGGTCCACGCATCCGGACGTGGTGCTGATGGACGTGCGCATGCCGGAGATGGACGGGCTCGCGGCGGCACGCGAGCTGCTGAATCCGCCGCCCGGGGTGACGCACCGGCCGAAGGTCCTCATGCTGACGACGTTCGACGTGGACGATTACGTGTACGAGGCGCTACGCGCCGGGGCGTCCGGCTTCCTCCTCAAGGACGCCCCACCGGCCGACCTGATCGCCGCCGTTCGGGTGGTGGCGGGGGGCGAGGCGCTGCTCGCCCCGTCGGTGACGCGGCGGCTGATCGAGGACTTCGCCGCCCAGCGGCCCGCGCCGCGCAAGGAGCGCTCCGTACGGCTGAACGGGCTGACGCCGCGCGAGACGGAGGTCCTGGAGCTGGTCGCGCGAGGGCTGTCCAACCAGGAGATCGCCGCGCACCTCGTCCTCGCGGAGCAGACGGTGAAGACGCACATCGGGCGCGTCCTCGCCAAACTCGGCCTGCGGGACCGGGCGCAGGCGGTGGTGTTCGCCTACGAGTCCGGGCTCGTCACGCCCGGCGAGGCGGCCTGACCGTCCGGGTCCCTCTCACCGCACCGGTCTGCGGCGTCGGCGTAGGACACCCCCTACCCCGGTATCACCCAACAGTTGGCTCCGCAGGGTGACGATCACCCGGGTGTCGTCTTCCTACCTTCCTCCTCGTCACACCGCACGAGGCAGAAGAGGGGGGCGTCATGCGCCGCTACAAGAGGACCCTGGTGGCCGCCGCACTGGCGACGACCGTCGTCACCGGGACCGCCGGATGGGCGTCGGGAAGCGCCCAGCAGGCCATGGCCGGTCCGCCTCCGGGGAGCTCCGCCTGGCTGGCCGACACCTCGCTGGGGCGGCCCCTGCCGGATCCCGCACGGACCGCGCCGACCGAGGTGGCCGCGTTCTTCCGGAGCCTCGACGGGCGGCAGCAGCGCCTGCTGGTCCGACGGCACCCGGGTGTGGTGGGGAACCTGGACGGGGTTCCGGTGGCCCTGCGGTACGAGGCCAACGCCCTCTCCGCGAGCCGTGACGCGCGGTACGCGCACCTCGCCGGCCGTCGCCTCCTCGCTTTCGACCCGCGCGGCCGCGGTCTGGTCGCGGAGGTCTTCGGGGACCTGGAGCGCAGCCGCCGGGTCGCGGTCGTGGTACCGGGGTCCGACATCGACGCAGGGTCGTACGACCGGGCGCGCGACCCGTACGGCGCGCCGGCCGGCATGGCCCGGCAGCTGCGGGTGGCGGCGGGTGGGCGTACGGCGGTGATCGCCTGGGCCGGCTACACCACGCCGGTCGGGGTCGGCCTCGACGCCGCGACCGGCGGCCTCGCCGAGGCGGGGGCCAAGCGGCTGGTCCGCCTCACCGAGGGGCTCGCCGCGGCGGGCGCCGCCGCCCCGTCGCTGTTCTGCCACAGCTACGGATCCGTGGTGTGCGGGTTGGCCGCCGCCGAGATGAAGGCCAAGGACGTGGTGGTCTTCGGCTCCCCCGGGATGCGCGCGGCGAACGTCGCGGAGCTGGGTACGGCCGCGCGCGTGTGGGTCGCCAAGGACCCGACGGACTGGATATCCCGGGTGCCCAACGTGGCGTTCCTGGGCCTGGGGCACGGTACGGACCCGGCGTCCGAGGAGTTCGGCGCCCGTCGGGTGCCCGCCGGGGACGCGCGGGGCCACAGCGGTTACTTCGCACCCGGCACCGCCTCGCTCCGCGCGTTCGCCGCGATCGCCCGGGGGGAAGCCGCATGAGGTTCGTCGACCGCATCGAACAGCGCACTCCGGCCCACCGCGACCGGGCCGTTGACGGTCTGCGGGCGCTGGCCCTGCTGGCCGTGCCGACCGGGCACTGGCTGCTCGGCGGGTTCACCCTGGACGGTGAGGGGGCGATCCACAACGCGAGTCCGTTGTCGACGTTCGGGTTCCTCGCGCCCGCCAGCTGGGTCCTGCAGATGCTCGGCATCTTCTTCCTCGTCGGCGGTTACGCGTCCGTGCTCTCCTACCGGCGCCGGCCGGGCGGCACCGGGGAGTGGCTGCGCGGCCGGATCGCCCGGCTCGGCCGGCCCGTCCTGGGGGTGACCGCCGTGTGGGCCGCGCTGATAGCGGCCGGCTCCGCGGTGGGCGTACCCGGCGACACCCTGCGGACCGGGGCGACACTGGTGATACAGCCGCTGTGGTTCGTGGGCGTGTACACGGTGATCACCGCGCTCACTCCCTCGTGCGTGCGGGCCGCGCGGGCCATGGGCGCGTGGGCCGCGGTGCCGCTGCTCGGTTCCGTCGCCGTCGTCGACCTGCTGCGGTACGGCCCGTACGCCGAGGCCGTGCCGTCGTGGTTGGGTCTGCTCAATGTGCTGCCGGGCTGGCTGTTCGCCTACCAGCTCGGGGTGTCGTGGGGTGAACGCCGGATCGGCCGGCGGGAGGCGTGGGTGCTGCTCATGGGCGGTGTGGTCCTCTTCACGACGCTGCTCGCGGTGTTCCACTACCCGGCGTCGATGGTCGGTGTGCCCGGTGCGGCGCGTACCAACTCGCACCCGCCGTCATTGCTCGTCCTCGCGCTGGCAGCCGCCCAGAGCGGTGCCGCGATACTGCTGCGGGACCGGCTCGGGGCCCTGCTGCGGCGGCCCGCCCTGTGGGCGCCGGTCGTGGTGGTCAACCTGTCGGCGATGACCGTCCTGTGCTGGCACCAGACGGCGATGCTCGCGGCGGCCGTGCCCGCGTCCCTGACGGCCGGTGCGGTTCCCGGTCTGACCACGGCGCCGGACACGCTCGGCTGGATAGCGGCGCGGGTGGCGTGGCTGCCGGTGTTCGCGGTGCTGCTGGTGCTCATAGCCCGGTACGCGCGGGGCTTCGAGTCGCCATGGACGAAGGCCACCAGGACGCGTCGCGCGGCGGCGGGCATCCTGGCGGCCGGTTTCACGGCCTTCGCCCTGGGCCTGGCCTGAGGGGAGGGTGCGGGTGGCTAGTCCTCGCGGGCGGCGGAGGTGAGGGACATGTCGGAGTAGCGGCTGCCGGCCACCTGGGTGGCGATGGGTTCGAGGAGGTCGAGTTCGGATTCGGTGAGGACGATGCGGGTGGCGGCGACGTTCTCCAGGAGGCGGCTGCGCTTGCGGGTGCCGGGGATGGGGACGACGGGCAGGCCGTGCACGGCCGCGCGCTGCTGCACCCAGGCCAGGGCGATCTGGGCGAGGGTGGCGTCGTGGGCGGCGGCGAGGGAGCGGACGGGTTCGAGGAGTGCGGCGTTGCGGCGGGCGTTGTCCCCGGAGAACCGCGGCTGGGAGCGGCGGAAGTCCCCTTCCGAGAGGTCCTTGGAGGCGTCGGTGAACGCACCGGTGAGGAAACCGCGGCCGAGCGGGGAGTACGGGACGAGCGCGACGCCCAGTTCGACGGCCGCGGGGACGGCGCTCTGCTCCACGTCGCGGGAGAACAGCGACCACTCGGACTGCAGGGCGGCGATGGGGTGGACGGCGTGGGCCTCACGCAGTTCCTGCCCGGTGACCTCGCTGAGGCCCAGGTGCTTGACCTTGCCCTCCCGTACGAGGTCGGCCATGGCGCCGACGGATTCGGCGAGCGGCACGGCCGGGTCGCGGCGGTGCATGTAGTAGAGGTCGATGACGTCGACGCCGAGGCGGCGCAGGCTGTCCTCGACGGCGGACTTGATGTAGGCGGGGTCGTTGCGAACGGCCCGGTAGGAGGGATCGTCGGTGCGGATGATGGAGAACTTGGTGGCCAGGGTGATCTGGTCGCGGTGGGCGGCGACGAAGGGGGCGAGGAATTCCTCGTTGGCGCCGCGCCCGTAGATGTCGGCGGTGTCGATGAGGGTGACGCCGGCTTCGAGGGCGGCTTCGAGGGTGTCACGGGCGGCGGCCTCGTCGGTGTCGCCGTAGAACTCGCTCATGCCCATGGCGCCCAATCCCTGGACGCCGACCACGGGGCCCGTCGCACCGAGCCGCACCTGGGGGATCGTCTGTTCGGAGGTCATCGTGCAGTCCTTTCCGACGCCGGTCGGGCGCCCGCATAAAAGTCGATCTTGTAGTCGAGTACGGCGAGGGTCTCGTGGAGTTCGGTGATGCGGGCCAGGACGTCGCGGCGGGTGGCCTCCAGGAGGGCGCGCCGCTCGTCGAAGGTGTGGTCGCCCTCGCGGACCAGTTCGGCGTAGCGGACCATCGCCGCGACGGACATGCCGGTCAGCCGCAGTTTGCCGACCAGGGACAGCCAGTCCAGGTCCCGGTTGGTGAAGCGGCGCTGGCCGGTGGCGGACCGGTCGACGTGGGGCATCAGACCGATGCGTTCGTACCAGCGGAGGGTGTGGGCGGTGAGGCCGGTCCAGGCGGCGACCTCGCTGATCGTGTAGTGGTCCTGTCCGTCGGGGCGGGGGTGGCGGGGCGGTGGGGCAGCGCAGACGTCGATGGTCCGGGTGGCCGCCGGAGTGCTCTCGATCACCGTCATGCCCCCACGCTAGGACCTTCGAGCGCACTCGAAGCAAGCGCCACGGCGAGCAAGTACCCTCGTCCGCATGCAGAGCCTGGCGATGATCGAGAACTGGCCCGTGCCGACCGCTGCCGCCGCAGTCGTCCGCGCGGACGGCACCCTCGCGGGCACCCGCGGGCCCACGGCGCGGCGGTTCCCGCTCGCTTCGGTGACGAAGCCGCTGGCCGCGTACGCCGTGCTCGTCGCCTACGAAGAGGGCGCCGTCGAGCTGGACGAGCCGGCCGGGCCGGAGGGGTCGACCGTGCGGCACCTGCTCGCGCACACGTCGGGCCTCGCCTTCGACGAGCACCGGGTGACGGCGGCGCCCGGTACGCGGCGGATCTACTCGAACACCGGCTTCGAGGTGTTGGCGGACCACGTGGCGAAGGCCACCGACATCCCGTTCGCGGAGTACCTGCGCCAGGCGGTGCTGGAACCGCTCGGGATGACGGCGACGACGCTGGAGGGCTCGCCCGCGAAGGACGGGGTGTCGACGGTCGACGACCTCGTGCGGTTCGCCGCGGAGGTGCAGGCCCCCCGACTGCTGGACGCGCGGACGGTGCTGGAGGCGATGACGGTCGTCCACCCGGGCCTGACCGGAATCCTGCCCGGGTACGGGCACCAGCGGCCCAACGACTGGGGGCTGGGCTTCGAGATCCGGGACGGCAAGTCGCCGCACTGGACGGGCGGTTCGTCGTCGCCGCGGACGTTCGGGCACTTCGGGCAGTCGGGCACGTTCCTGTGGGTCGACCCGGACGCCGGGGCGGCGTGCGTGGCGCTGACGGACCGGGCCTTCGGGCCGTGGGCGATCGAGGCGTGGCCGCCGTTCACCGACGCGGTCCTCGCCGAACTGCGCCGGGGCGGGAGCTCCTAGGGGGCCGGTGCCGGCCGGGTCATCTCCCAGATCAGCACCTCGGCGGCCGTGGCGGCGGCCAGCTCCACGCCCCGCGCGCCGGTGATCCGGGCCGCGTCGCCCGCCGACAGCTCCCGCGCCTCGCCGTCGCCGGTCAGCCGGACGTCGCCGCGCACCACGTGCACGTACACGTGGTCCCCGTCCGGGACGGCGGCGCGCTCCCCCGCGTCCGGGCGGCGCACGTGGAGCGTCGCGCCCGCGGCGGGCACCGCGTACGGGGCCGTGCCGGCGAGGTCGCGGACGATCCCGTACGACGGGTCGCCGCCGGGCTCCAGCGGGGCGAGCCACATCTGCACGAAGACCAGCGGTGCCGCCCCGTCGTTGCGCTCCACGTGCCGGACGCCGCCCGCGGAGCTCAGGTGCTGGACGTCTCCGGGGCGGACCAGGGTCGCGTGTCTGGCCGAGTCGCGGTGCGTCAGCTCGCCCTCGACGACCCAGGTGACGATCTCGGTGTGGCTGTGCGGGTGTTCGTCGAAGCCGGCGCCCGGTGCGAGCCGCTCCTCGTTGCAGGCGATGAGCGCGCCGAAGCGGAGGTTGTCCGGGTCGTAGTGCGGGCCGAACGAGAAGGCGTGCCGGGTCTCGATCCCGGCGTCCGGGTCGCCGCCCGGATAGCGGTCCCCGGCCCTGTGTATGGAGATCACGGATCCAACGGTAGACCGGCTGGACGGGCCGCCGTCCCGATAAGGCAGTCTTGTCCCGTGCCTGATCCCGCAGTGAACGACGCCCACCCGCACGCAGCGACCCTCAAACGACTCGAACAGTCTTCCGGGCGGCTCGCCGCCAGCGCCATCGCCCGCATGGACGAGACGCTGCCGTGGTACCGGGCGATGCCTCCGGAGAACCGGTCCTGGATCGGCCTGGTCGCGCAGGCCGGCATCGCCGCGTTCACCGAGTGGTTCCGGCACCCCGAGGCCCCGCAGGCGATCTCCACCGACGTGTTCGGCACGGCGCCGCGCGAGCTGACCCGGGCGATCACGCTGCGCCAGACCGTCGAGATGGTCCGCACGACCATCGAGGTCATGGAGTCGGCGATCGAGGAGGTCGCCGCCCCCGGTGACGAGTCCGTGCTCCGCGAGGCGCTGCTCGTCTACGCGCGGGAGATCGCCTTCGCGACGGCGCAGGTGTACGCGCAGGCCGCCGAGGCTCGCGGCGCGTGGGACGCCCGGCTGGAGTCCCTCGTCGTAAACGCGGTGCTGTCCGGCGAAGCCGACGAGGGCGCGGTCAGCAGGGCCTCCGCCCTCGGCTGGAACTCGCCGGAGCACGTGTGCGTGATCCTCGGCACCGCCCCGGACGGCGACAGCGAGCTGACCGTCGAGGCGATCCGGCGCGCGGCCCGTCACGCCAAGCTGCAGGTCCTCACCGGTGTGCTCGGCGACCGCCTCGTCGTGATCGCGGGCGGCAGCGACAACCCGCTGGCCGTGGCGAAGGCGCTGATCGGCCCGTACGCGGCCGGGCCCGTCGTGGCCGGCCCGGTGGTGCCGGACCTGCAGGCGGCGACCCGGTCCGCGCAGGTGGCGGCGGCCGGACTGAAGGCGTGCTCCGCCTGGCAGGACGCCCCCCGACCGGTCCTCGCGGACGATCTGCTGCCGGAGCGCGCGATCGCGTCGGACCCGTCCGCGCGCGAGCAGCTGGTGGAGGAGATCTACAGACCGCTGGAGGAGGCCGGCTCGGCTCTTCTGGAGACTCTGAGCGTGTACCTGGAGCAGGCGAGTAGCCTCGAAGGGGCCGCCCGGATGCTGTTCGTGCACCCCAACACCGTGCGCTACCGGCTCCGACGTGTGACCGACGTCACGGGTTGGTCGCCGTCCGATGTACGGTCGGCGTTCACGCTGCGGATCGCGCTGATCCTGGGGCGTCTGGCCGACAGCGAGGCACAGCCCTAGGGTTTTTGTGGGGGATCAACAATTCACCCGACGGTTCTTCGTCCTAGTCCCCACGGGCGTCCGGGACCGTCCACAAGAGAGAGTGTGAGGGTGCTCGTACTCGTCGCTCCCGGCCAAGGCGCTCAGACGCCCGGCTTCCTGACTCCCTGGCTCGATCTTCCGGGCGCCGCCGACCGTGTCGGTGCGTGGTCGGACGCCATCGGGCTGGACCTGGTCCACTACGGCACGAAGGCCGACGCGGAGGAGATCCGCGACACGGCGGTCGCCCAGCCGCTGCTGGTGGCCGCGGGCCTGCTCTCCGCCACCGCGCTCGGCGAGGTCGTCCCGGACGCCGTCGCGGGCCACAGCGTCGGTGAGATCACCGCCGCGGCGTTCGCGGGCGTCCTCGACGACACGGCGGCGCTGCGTCTCGTACGGACCCGCGGCCTGGCGATGGCCGAGGCCGCGGCCGTGACCCGCACCGGCATGTCGGCACTGCTCGGCGGCGACCCCGAGGTCACCGTGGAGCACCTGAAGAAGCTCGGCCTGACCCCGGCGAACGTCAACGGCGCCGGTCAGATCGTCGCCGCCGGCACCATGGAGCAGCTGGCCGCGCTGGAGGAGGACAAGCCCGAGGGCGTCCGCCGCGTGGTGCCGCTCAAGGTCGCCGGCGCGTTCCACACGCACCACATGGCACCCGCCGTGGCCGCGCTGGAGGAGGTCGCCCGGGGCCTCGCCCCGGCCGACCCGAAGGTCGCCTACGTGTCCAACAAGGACGGGCAGACCGTCGCCACGGGTGCCGACGTCGTCACCCGGCTCGTGGGCCAGGTCGCGAACCCGGTCCGCTGGGACCTGTGCATGGAGACGTTCCAGCGGCTCGGCGCGACCGCGCTGATCGAGGTGTGCCCGGGCGGCACGCTGACCGGTATCGCCAAGCGGGCGCTCCCCGGTGTCAGGACGCTCGCGCTCAAGACCCCCGACGACCTCGACGCGGCACGCGCGCTCATCGCCGAGCACGCCGGCGCCGCCTCCTGAACCGGAGCAAGGAGCCGTAGAGCATGGCGAAGATCAAGCCCAGCAAGGGGGCCCCGTACGCGCGCATCCTGGGTGTCGGCGGCTACCGCCCGACCCGGGTCGTGCCGAACGAGGTGATCCTCGAGAAGATCGACTCGTCGGACGAGTGGATCCGCTCGCGCTCCGGCATCGCGACCCGCCACTGGGCCTCGCCCGAGGAGACCGTGACCGCGATGTCGGTCGAGGCGGCGGGCAAGGCCCTCGCGGACGCCGGGGTGAGCCCCGAGCAGATCGGTGGCGTCATCGTCTCCACCGTGTCGCACTTCAAGCAGACCCCGGCCGTCGCCACCGAGATCGCCGACAGGATCACCCCGAGCAAGCCGGCCGCGTTCGACATCTCGGCGGGCTGCGCGGGCTTCGGCTACGCGCTGACGCTCGCGAAGGGCATGGTCGTCGAGGGCTCCGCCGAGTACGTCCTCGTGATCGGCGTGGAACGGCTCAGCGACCTGACCGACCTGGAGGACCGGGCCACGGCCTTCCTGTTCGGCGACGGCGCGGGCGCGGTCGTGGTGGGCCCGTCCGAGGAGCCGGCGATCGGCCCCACCGTCTGGGGCTCCGAGGGCGACAAGTCGGAGACCATCAAGCAGACCGTGCCGTGGACGGACTACCGCGACGGCACGGTGGAGCGGTTCCCCGCCATCACGCAGGAGGGCCAGGCGGTGTTCCGCTGGGCCGTCTTCGAGATGGCCAAGGTCGCCCAGCAGGCGCTCGACGCGGCCGGCATCACCGCGGCCGACCTGGACGTCTTCATCCCGCACCAGGCCAACATGCGGATCATCGACTCGATGGTGAAGACGCTGAAACTGCCGGAGCACGTCACGGTGGCCCGCGACGTGGTGACCACCGGCAACACCTCGGCCGCCTCGATCCCGCTCGCGATGGAGCGGCTCCTGGCGACCGGGCAGGCGAAGAGCGGTGACACCGCGCTCGTCATCGGCTTCGGGGCGGGACTCGTCTACGCCGCGACGGTCGTTACCCTCCCCTAGGCAACTGTTCCGGTCTCCGTACCGGGCGGAACGCCGTCCCATCCTCTGACAAGCACAGAGCTACACACTGAAGGAGCGCCAACATGGCCGCCACCCTGGAAGAGATCGTCGAGGGTCTCGCCGAGATCGTCAACGAGATCGCCGGCATCCCCACCGAGGACGTCGAGCTGGACAAGTCCTTCACGGACGACCTGGACGTGGACTCCCTGTCCATGGTCGAGGTCGTCGTCGCCGCCGAGGAGCGCTTCTCGGTGAAGATCCCGGACGACGACGTCAAGGGCCTCAAGACGGTCCGCGACGCCGCCGAGTACATCCTCAAGCACCAGGCCTGATCGGTTCGCCACCCAGCGGTGGCGCCGGATTCACGCATACCTCTACACGTGGAGAAAGAATTCCTGTGAGCTCGACCAATCGCACCGTGGTCGTCACCGGTATCGGCGCAACCACACCGTTGGGTGGCGACTCCGCCTCGACCTGGGAGGGGCTGGTGGCCGGGCGCTCCGGTGTCAGGCCCCTCGAAGGCGAGCGCTTCGCCGACCTGCCCGTCCGGATCGCGGCCCGCGTGGCCGTCGACCCGCTGGAGGTCCTGCCGCGGCCGCTGGCCCGCAAGCTGGACCGCTCCGCGCAGTTCGCGGTGATCGCCGCGCGCGAGGCGTGGGCGGACGCCGGTTTCTCCGGCCCCGCCGGTGAGGACGCGCAGATCAGCCCGGAGCGGCTCGGTTCCGTCATCGCCTCCGGCATCGGCGGCGTGACGACCCTGCTCGACCAGTACGACGTACTGAAGGAGAAGGGCGCCCGGCGGGTCTCGCCGCACACGGTGCCCATGCTCATGCCGAACAGCCCCTCCGCCAACGTCGGCCTGGAGGTGAACGCCCAGGCGGGCGTGCACACCCCGGTGTCGGCGTGCGCGTCGGGCGCCGAGGCGATCGGCTACGCCATCGAGATGATCCGCACCGGCCGCGCCGACGTGGTCGTGGCGGGCGGCACCGAGGCGGCCATCCACCCGCTGCCCGTCGCGGCGTTCGCCAACATGATGGCGATGTCCAAGAGCAACGACGAGCCCGAGAAGGCCTCCCGCCCGTACGACAAGGCCCGTGACGGCTTCGTGCTGGGCGAGGGCGCGGGTGTGATCGTCCTGGAGTCCGCGGAGCACGCCGCGGCGCGCGGCGCCCGCGTGTACTGCGAGGCGCTGGGCCAGGGCCTGTCCGCCGACAGCCACCACATCGCGCAGCCCGAGCCGACCGGCCGCGGCATCGCCGCCGCCCTGCAGAACCTGCTGGACGGCACGGACCTCAAGCCGTCGGAGGTCGTGCACCTCAACGCGCACGCCACGTCGACGCCGCAGGGCGACGTCGCCGAGGTGAAGGCGCTGCGCAAGGTCCTCGGCGAGGACCTCGACCACGTCGCGATCTCCGCGACCAAGTCGATGACGGGTCACCTGCTGGGCGGCGCCGGCGGTGTCGAGACCGTCGCGACGGTCCTGGCGCTGTACCACCGCACGGCCCCGCCGACCATCAACGTCGACGACCTGGACGAGGAGGTCGACGCGGACATCGTGCGCGACGAGGCCCGTCCGCTGCCGGAGGGCACGATCGCGGCGATCAACAACTCGTTCGGCTTCGGCGGCCACAACGTGGTCCTCGCCTTCCGCACGGTCTGACGCGCTCCCCGTACGACGCGAGAGGCCCCCGCCCGTCCGGGCGGGGGCCTCTCGCGTGCCCGGGGCCGGGAAGGGCGGGAGGCCCGGGCCCATGGACCGGATCGGGAGGGGCAGAAGACCGGGGCCGGGAGCCCGGGGCCGGGAAGGGTGGGAGGTCGGGACGGGAAAGCCCGGGCCGGGACGGACGGGAGGCCGGGCGCCGGGACAGGCGGGCGCGGGAAGGGCGGGAGGCCGGGGCCGGAGAGGGCGGGAGGCCCGGGCCGGGACGGACGGAAAACCGGGCGCCGGGACAGGCCGGCCCGGGAAGGGCGGGAGGCCCGGGCCGGGAAGGACGGAAGACCGGGCCCGGGGGGCCGGGGCCGGGGGGCCGGGGCCGGAAAACCCGGCCCGGAAAGGGCAAGGAGGCCGGAATCGGGGGCCGGGGTCAGGGCCCGGGGCCAGGAAGCCGGACCGGGAGACCGGGATCAGGGGCCCGGGACCAGGGGCCCGGGGCAGGACGGCCTCGCGGGGTTCAGACGACCTGGTGGAGCCAGCGGACCGGGGCGCCCTCGCCGGCGTACCGGAAGGGCTCCAGTTCGTCGTCCCAGGGCTTGCCGAGGAGCTTGGCGACCTCCGCCTCCAGCCGTGTCTCGCCCTGTGCGGAACGGACGAGGGCGGCGCGCAGCCGGTCCTCGGGGATCATGATGTCGCCGTGGATGCCGATGACCGCGTGGAAGATGCCCAGGTCGGGGGTGGCGCTGTAGCGCTCCCCCTCGGCGGTGGAGCAGGGTTCGGCGGTCACCTCGAAGCGCAGCATCTGCCAGCCGCGCAGGGCGGAGGCCAGCTTGGACGCGGTGCCCGGTTCGCCCTGCCAGGAGAACTCGGCTCTCCACGTGCCCGGTGAGGCCGGTTGCCGGATCCAGTCGAGCTGGACCCTCGTGCCGAGCACCCCCGCGACCGCCCATTCGACGTGCGGGCACAGCGCGCGCGGCGCGGAGTGGACGTACAGGACTCCACGTGTCGTCACCGGGACCTCCAGTGTGGGACGAGGTTCGCCTTTTCCCAGCGGCCTCAGTAAACAGCATCGGGAGCGAAACTCCGCAAAAGGGACAGCTTGTGACGTGATGTAATTTACCGGAGCCGGTCGGCCAGGCGCCTCTGGTTCGACGGGGAAAAGCTACCGTGCGCCGGGGCGCTTGGGATGACGTACGGTCGGTCCCGTGGTCCGTCGACACGAAGCTTTCACCCGCCAGGAGGCCGCCTCCGCCCCGGCCCCCGCGTTCCCCGCGCGCGCGGCCGCTGTCGGACGCGTCCGCCGCGGTGCCGCTCTCGCCGCGGTGGCGGCGCTGATCTGCGGCGCGACCCTGTCCGGGTGTGTCGCTTCCCCCGAAAGCCGCAACGCCGCCGACACGGTGCGGCGTCCCGCCCCGGTGCGACCCAGCCCCTCCCCCACGCCCCCGTGGAACCCGCGGCCGGCCTCCGTCGCCGCGGTCGGCGACTCCATCACGCGCGGCTTCGACGCCTGCGGGCTGCTGACGGACTGTCCGGAGGCGTCGTGGGCCACCGGTTCGGACACCCGGGTGAACAGCCTGGCGCTGCGGCTGCTCGGCGCGCCCGCGCTCGCGGCCCGCAGTTGGAACCTGGCCCGGTCGGGCGCGCGCGTCGCCGAGCTGCCCGAGCAGATGGCGCTGGCGGCGCGGAAGGACCCGGGCCTGGTGACGGTGATGGTCGGGGCGAACGACGCCTGCCGGCCCTCCGCCGACCTGATGACGCCGGTCGCGGACTTCCGGGCGTCGTTCGAGGCGGCGATGGCCCGGCTGCGGCGCGCGGCGCCCCGGGCGCAGGTGTACGTGGCGAGCGTCCCGGACCTGCAACGGCTGTGGTCGACGGGCCGGGACCACCCGGTCGGCCAGCGGGTGTGGCGGCTGGGGGTCTGCGCGTCGATGCTGGCCGACGCCCACGACCTGGGCCCGGCGGCGCAGGAGCGCCGCGAGCGGGTCAGGGAGCGGGTCGTCGCGTACAACGAGGTGCTGCGGGAGGTGTGCGCCCGCGACGAGCGGTGCCGGCACGACGGGGGCGCCGTCTTCGCGTACGTCTTCGACGGGACGCAGCTGAGCCCCTGGGACGCGTTCCACCCGAGCCGGGACGGGCAGGGGCGGCTGGCGGAGATCGCCTACCGCACCGTCACCGCCGCGCGGCCCCCCGCGTAGGCTCCGGGGCATGATCACAGGGGTTGAGGAGTGGGGCCGGCTCTCCGACGGCACGGTGGTGCACCGCTGGACGCTGGAGCGGGCCGGGACCCGTGCGCGGATCCTGACGTACGGCGGGATCGTGCAGTCCGTGGAGCGTCCGGACCGGGACGGGGCGGTCGCCGACATCGTGCTGGGCTTCGACCGCGTGGCCGGGTACGAGGAGCGGCCGGAGCCCTACTTCGGCGCGCTCGTCGGGCGGTACGCGAACCGGATCAGGGACGGGGTGTTCCCGCTGGACGGCCGGACCCACCGGCTGGCGCGCAACGGCGGGCCGAACAGTCTGCACGGCGGTGAGCGGGGCTTCGACAAGCGCGTGTGGCGGGCGCGGGAGGTGGACGGCGGCGTACGGCTGTCGCGGGTGAGCCCGGACGGCGAGGAGGGGTTCCCGGGCCGGCTGGAGGTCTCCGCGACGTACACCCTCGACGGACAGGGGGCGCTGCGGATCGCGTACGAGGCGGTGACGGACGCCCCGACGGTGGTGAACCTCACCAACCACACGTACTGGAACCTCGGCGGCGCGCCCGAACTGCGGATCGCCGCCGACCGGTTCACCCCGCTGGACGGGACGGGCGTGCCGACCGGCGAGCTGGCCCCGGTGGCCGGCACGCGGCTGGACTTCCGCACCCCGCGGCCGGCGGGCACGGGCATCGACCACAACTTCGTCCTGGACGCGCCCGGCGGCACGGAGCCGGTCGCCGAGCTGTACGCGCCGGCGACGGGCCGCGTGGTGACGGTGTGGACGACGGAGCCGGGGCTCCAGGTGTACGCGCCGGACCACCTGGACGGGGTCGCGCTGGAGACGCAGCACTTCCCGGACTCCCCGAACCGGCCGGAGTTCCCGAGCACGGTGCTCCGGCCGGGCGAGGTGTTCGCGTCGGAGACGCGGTACGGCTTCGGCCTGCGCTGACCGGCCCGTCCGACGGGGCGTCAGTCGAGCTCCAGGGTGACGGCGAGTCGGATGTCGGTGAGGGAGCGGCCGGCGCGGATCTCGTACGGGCCGGGGACGGTGGTCCAGGCGCCGGCGTCCTCGTCCCAGATGTCGAAGAGGCGGGGCGCCAGCCGGATCTCCGCCTCCGTGGCCGCGCCGGGACCGGCCTGCACCTGCGCGAAGCCGACCAGCCAGCGGGCGGGGCGTTCGACCAGGTCGGCGCGGGGGGCGGCGTACAGCTGGACGACCTCGCGGCCGGGGCGGGCCCCCGTGTTGCGGACCCGGACCCGGGCCGTGGTGGGGGTGACGTCCAGGGACTCGTACTCCCAGGTGGTGTAGCCGAGGCCGTGGCCGAAGGGGTACGCGGGCGCGGGGCCCGCGGCCCGGTCCCAGGCGCGGTAGCCGATGAACAGGCCCTCGTCGTAGCGCAGTTCTCCGCCGACGGGGGTGACGTCGGTGACCGGTGCGTCGGCGAGGGCGGCCGGCCAGGTGGTGGGCAGGCGCCCGCCGGGCTCCTCGGCGCCGAGGAGGACGTCGGCGAGGGCGGCGCCGCCCTCCTGGCCGGGGAACCAGGTGAGGAGCACGGCGGCCACCTCGTCGCGCCAGGGCATCTCGACGGGCGCTCCGGCGTTGACGACGACGACCGTGCGGGGGTTGGCGGCGGCGACGGCGCGTACGAGGTCGTCCTGACGGCCCGGAAGCCGCAGGTCGGCGCGGTCGAAGCCCTCGGACTCGACGCGTTCGGTGGTGGCGACGACGACGATCGCGGTGTCGGCGGCGCGGGCGGCGCGGGCGGCCTCGGCGATCAGCTCGTCGGGGTCGCGGCGGGGCGGGCGGTGCAGCAGCGAGAAGACGACGGCGGGCAGCGGCGCGGGACGGCCGTGGTCGACGGTGTGGCGGAGGGACACCTCGACGGGCACGCCCTCGGTGAGGTGCGCCGTGCCGTGTTCGACGGGGGCGCCCGCGAACACCTCGAACGGGTCGCCCTCCGTGGCCGCCTCCCGCACCCCGTCGTACAGCACGCGCCCGGCGACGGTGAGCGTGAACGCGCCGAGCCCGCGCGTGCCGAAGCCGTGGCCGCCGCTCTCGCGGGGGGTGAACGTGCCGGTGACCTCGACGCTGTGCAGCGCCTCGTGGGTGACCCCGGCGGGCAGGTCGGCGCCGACCCACTGGATCTGGCCGGAGGGCAGCGGGGTCTCGGCGAGCACGGCGCCGGAGGCGTCGCGGCAGACGGCGCGCAGGGTGAAGCCGGGGCCCGCGGGTTCCGGTTCGTCGGAGAGGTCGGCGCCGGGGGCGTAGGTGAGGGCGGTGCCCTCGGGCAGGGCGGCGGTGAGGCCGTCCAGCGGGGAGACGGTGCGGGCGGGGAAGACCTGGGCGGAGCCGCCGCCGAGGACGCGGGCGTCTCGGGCGGCGGAGCCGACGAGGGCGACGCGGCGGGTGCGGGCGGGGTCGAGGGGCAGGACGCCGTCCGCGTTGCGGACGAGGACGAAGGAGCGGTGGGCGACCTCCCGGGCCAGTGCCTCCCCGTCGACGGGCTCCGGCGGCTCCGGGACGGCCGGTGCGGCGCCGGCCAGGGCGCCGACGCGGGCGGCGAGGCGCAGCACGCGGCGTACGGCGCGGTCGACCAGCGCCTCGTCGAGCTCCCCGGCCCGTACGGCGGCGGCGAGGGCCTCGCCGTACACGGTCCGCGGGCCCGGCATGGCGACGTCGAGGCCGCCGAGGAGCGCCCCGGCGGTGGAGCGGGCGGCGAACCAGTCGGAGACGGTGACCCCGTCGAAGCCCCACTCCTCGCGCAGCACCTCGCTCTGGAGGTACCGGTGTTCGGTCATCGTGACGCTGTTGACCTGGTTGTACGCGGCCATGACGGCCCAGGGGCGGGCGCGGGTGACGATCGTCTCGAACGGGGCGAGGTACAGCTCGCGCAGGGCGCGGGGCGGAACGGCGTTGTCGACGGTGAAGCGGTCGGTCTCGGCGTCGTTGGCGACGAAGTGCTTGACGGTGGCGGCGACGCCGCCCTCCTGGACGCCGCGCACGTAGCCGGTGCCGATCTCGCCCGTGAGGTACGGGTCCTCGCTGTACCCCTCGAAGTGGCGGCCGCCCAGCGGTGAGCGGTGGAGGTTCACGGTGGGGGCGAGCAGGACGTGGACGCCCTTGCGGCGGGCCTCCTGGGCGAGGAGGCGGCCGGCGCGGCGGGCGAGGTCCGGGTCCCAGCAGGCGGCGAGCGCGGTCGGGGAGGGCAGGGTGACGGACGGGTCGTCGGCGGTCCAGCGGACGCCCCGGACGCCGACGGGGCCGTCGGACATGACGAGGGACGCGAGGCCGATCGCGGGGACGGCCGGGAGGGTCCACATGTCCTGCCCGGCCAGGAGCCGGGCCTTGGTGTCCAGGTCGAGGGCGCCGAGCGCCGCCTCCACCGCTTCGTCGGCCGTCATGGTCGTCCCTCCTGTCGCCGGGTGGCGTCCATGGTGAACCGGTGCCTGACGGACGGTAGGCGTTGTTACCTCTTCGTAATTTCCCGGACGGCCGGATGCCGTACGGTCCTGTCGCGGACATGCGGACCCTCAGGCACCCAGGCACTCGGATGCCCAGACACCCGGACACCCGGACACCCGGACACCCGGACGGGGCCGGAGGGGCGCGTGGACGCCGGGGGCACGGGGTCCGGTCGGGCGGGGCCGGACCGGGGGAGGAACGAGCCGGGAAAGCAGGGGCACATGACGGCTGCCAGACCCAGGAGCGCGGAGCGGCGCGCGGACATCCTGCGCGCGGCGTTCGAGGTGATCGCCGCGCGCGGCTACCGGGGCGCGTCGCTCGCGGCGGTCGCCGAGCGGGCGGGCCTCACCCAGCAGGGGTTGCTGCACCACTTCCCCAGCAAGGCCGCCCTGCTCGTGGCGGTGCTGGAGGAGCGCGACCGGTGGGACACGGGCGGCGGCGCGGCCGGGCGGGCGGACTGGCGGTTGGACCTGCTGGCGACGCTCGTCGACTACAACGCGATGCGGCCCGGTGTCGTGCAGACGTTCTCGGCGCTGCTCGGGGAGAGCGTCACGGACGGCCACCCGGCGCGGGACTTCTTCACCCGCCGCTACGCGCGCGTACGGGCGGACATGGCGGGGCTGCTGCGGGCCGAGTTCGGTGAGCGGCTGCCCGGCGGGCTCACCCCGGAGCGGGCCGCGCCGCTGCTGACGGCGGTGCTGGACGGGTTGCAGTACCAGTGGCTGCTGGACCCCGGGGCGGTGGACATGGCGGCGGCGTTCCGGGACTTCCTGGGGCTGCTGGGGGTGGAGGAGGCGAAGTAGACGCCTGGTGGCGGGAGTCGCGAGAGGGCCGGGATACTGCCGGCACCCGACGGAAGGACTCCCGTGTCACGGATGCGCGCCACCGCCCTCGGTCCGGCCCTCGCGGCCCTCCTCACCGCCCTCTCCCTCGACACCGCCTCCGCCCCCGCCTCCGCCTCCGCCTCCGGAACGGCCACCGCGGCAGGTGCCCCCGCCGGGACGGCCCCCGTGGAGGGGCCCCCCGCCCGGACGGCCGCCGTGGAGGGGCCTGCCGTCGAGGAGGCCCGTCTCGACCGGGACGTGCCGCGGGAGATCCTGCGGCGCTCCGGGTTCGACGGCGAGGCGCCGCGGTTCGCCGCCGCGCTGCGCGGCGCGGGGTCGTACGCGCGGGCCGAGCGGGTCGTCGTACGGCACGGCGCGGCGCTGTGGCGGCGGGCCGTGGACCGGGCGCAGGGCCGGGGGCCCGCGGGCGGCGACCTGGCGCGGGACGACGACCGGCCGCTGTACTGGGCGCGGCTCGGCATGACGCGCGAACTGCGCGCGTGGGACCCCCCGTTCGGGCTTCCGCAGGAGGCGCGGGCGCGGCTGCTGGACCGGCTGGAGTCGGCCTCGCGCGGCCAGGACGCCATCCGCTTCCCGCGCGGGCGGGGCGTGAGGCGCGTGCTGATGACCGGGTTCGACCCGTTCACGCTGGACCGGGACATCCGGATCGGCAACCCGTCGGGGGCGGCGGCCCTCGCCCTGGACGGGACGCTGGTGCGCACGCCGGACGGCGGGTGGGCGCGGGTGGAGGCGGCGGTCTTCCCGGTGCGGTGGCGGGACTTCGCGGACGGCGTGGTGGAGCGGGCGCTGCGGCCGCACCTGCCGCGCGTGGACCTGTTCGCGACGGTGAGTCAGGGGCGGGTGGGCCGTTTCGACGTGGAGCGGTTCAACGGTGCCTGGCGGGGCGGCTTCCCGGACAACGAGAACGTCTCCGCGACCGGCCCCGTCCCGGTCGGCGACCCGGCGGCGCGGCCGCAGTGGACGGTGACGAGCCTGCCGTACGCGGCGATCACGGCAGCCGGCACGGGACCGTTCCCGGTCTACGACAACACGCAGGTGACCGAGGTTCCGGCGGGCGGGAGCGAGCCGGTGGTCCGGGCGGACGGGCCGACGCCGGGCTCGGCGGCCCGCGCGGGCGGGGGCGGCGACTACCTGTCGAACGAGATCGCGTACCGGGCCACGCTGCTGCGTGACCGGCTGGGCCTGGCAGGGCTGCCGGGCGGTCACGTGCACACGCCGGTGCTGCGGTTCGGGGCGGGCAACGCGGACGCGGTCGAAGACCCGGAGCTGCTGCGGAACCGGGCGGCGATCACGGCGCAGGTCCGCGCGATCGTCGCGGTCGCGGCCGGGGAGGCGCGCCGGGGGCGGTGACGGCGGTCGCCCCGGTCGCCCGGCCGTACCCGCCCACGGGCACCCGGCCGTACCCGCCGGGGAACGTACGACCGCGGCCGGGGAGAATCACCGCATGATCGTTGCAGCGGGTCAGTTCGGCGCCGTCCCCGGGGACGTGGGCGCCAATGTCCGGACGATGGCGGGGATGGTCCGCGCGGCGGGCGGGGCGCGGGTGGTCGTCTTCGCGGAGCTGGCCCTCACGGGCTACGAACCGGAGCTCATCGCCGCCGACCCGGGCCTGTGGGTGACCGCCGACGACCCGCGCCTCGACCCGGTGCGGGAGGCGTGCCGCGCGGCCGGCGCGGCGGCCGTCGTCAACGGGCCGGCGCCGGGCCGGGAGCCGGGCGGGCGGCGGCCGTACCTCACCTCGTACGTGATCGGCCCGGACGGGGCGACGCTCACGCGCTACGACAAGCAGCACCTGTACGAGGCGGAGCGGGAGGTGTTCGCGGCGGGCACCGGCGACGGGCGGTTCGCCCTCGACGGCCGTCGCTTCGCGCTGGCCACCTGCTTCGACAGCCACTTCGCCGGACCGGGCGAGCGGGCGGCGGCGGACGGCTGCCGGGTGTACCTGGCGAGCACGCTGTACGGGACGGGCGACGGCGTGCACGAGCGGGCGACGGTGTATCCGGACGTCGCCCGGCGGAACGGGCTGTACGTGGTCCTCGCGAACCACGTGGGTGCCGCCGGGCCCTGGACCGGCTGCGGGCGCAGCGCGGTGTGGGGCCCGGACGGCGGGCTGCTGGCCGAGGCGGACCCGGTCGCGCCGGGGCTGGTGCGCGCCGACGTCGGCTAGTGGGGCCCGGGCCGGTCCTTGTGGAGCCCGTACGGGGCGGGGGCGGGTCCGGCGGCGGGCCCGGGGCTCGGCTCGTCCTCGGGCTCCGGGACCAGTTCGCGGGCCATCAGGGTGGCGCCCGCGACGGCCCCCGGCATGAGGAAGACGGCGACGAACGGCACCAGGTACGCCAGGGTCAGCGGCACGCCGAAGCCGAGGGCCATCATGCGGCGGCCGCGCAGCAGCCGCAGCCGCTCCTTCAGGTCGAGGCGGCGGCGCTGGAGCGCGACGGCGGTCAGCTCCTCGGTGAGGAAGTAGCCGGAGACGCAGAAGCCGAGGACGGGGACGACGGTCTGGCCGACCACCGGGATGAACCCGAGGGCGAACAGCAGGACGCCGTAGAGGACGACGCGCAGGACGATGCGCACGCTGTCGCGGGCGGAGATCCACAGCTCGCGCCAGAACGGCAGCCCGGACTCCGGGACGCGGCCGCCCTCGGAGCGGTCGACCTCCTCGGAGAGCGACTCGTAGAAGGGCTGTCCGACCAGCAGGGTCACCGCCGTGAAGGTGATCACCGCGAGGAACAGTCCGAGGGCGAAGACCAGGGCGGTGAGGAAGCCCCGGAACAGGCCCTGCCAGGGCGACGACCAGTCGTCGGCGAACGGGGTCGCCCACGCGGTCAGGTCGTCGGCGCCGTAGGCGAGGCCGATCAGCGCGCCGGCGTACAGGACGAGCGTCACGAGGCCGGGCAGCAGCCCGATCCCGAACCAGCGGCCGTGCCGGCCGACCCACCGCTGTCCCTGTAGGAGGAAGCCGAAACCCTTTCCGAGATCACCCATGGAGTCACCCTATCGGGCGAGGTGGTTAGTCTCTGGCCAGCATCGTTTCGGGAGGGAACACGAGTGTCTGACATGTCGAACGCCGTGCGGGGTGTCGTAGCCGAGGGGTACGAGGAGGTGCGGGACGCCTTCGCGGCCGTGGTCGCGGAGGAACGACCGGACTACGCCGGGCAGTTGACCGCCTACGTGCGGGGGCGGAAGGTCGTCGACCTGTGGGCGGGGCCGGACACGGACGGCGACACGCTCTTCGGGGTGTTCTCCTCCACCAAGGGCGCCGCGCACCTGGTGGTGGCGCTGCTCGTCCAGGAGGGCGTGCTCGACCTGGACCGGGCGGTGGCGCACTACTGGCCGGAGTTCGCGGCGGGCGGCAAGGGTGAGGTCACGCTGCGGCAGTTGATGGCGCACCAGGCCGGTGTCGTGGGCGCCGAGGCGGGGCTGACGCTCGCGGAGCTGGCGGACGACCGGGTGATCGCGGAGCGGGTCGCGGGCCAGCGGCCGTACTGGCGGCCGGGCGCCGCGTTCGGGTACCACACGCTGAACATCGGGGCGTTGACCGGTGAGGTGGTGTTCCGGGCGACGGGGCTGACGCTGCACGAGGTGTACGCGTCGCGGATCCGCGAGCCGTACGGGCTGGACTTCTTCCTGGGGCTGCCGGAGGAGCACGAGCCGCGGTTCCGGTCCCTGCTGCCGATGGACCCGACACCGGAGCAGAGGGCGGTGCTGGAGGCCGCGCCGGACGGGCCGCACACGCTGGCGGTGATCGCCTGCAACCGGCACGGCGAGGAGCCGACGGACCTGGAGTCGCTGCCGAACTCCCGGCTGGTCCGCGCCAAGGGGCCGGCGTCGGTGGGCGGCGTGGCGTCGGCGCGCGGGCTGGCGGGGCTGTACGCGGCGGCGATCGGCGCGCTGGACGGGCAGCCGCCGCTGCTGAAGGAGGACATGCTCGCGGAGGTCGGGCAGATCCACTCGCACGGCTTCGACGTGGTGGCCCGCGCGCACAAGTCGTTCGTGCTGGGCTTCCAGGACCCGACGCAACCCTATCCGTGGCTGGGCGCCGGGTCGTTCGGGCACAGCGGGGCGGGCGGCTCGCAGGCCTTCGCCGATCCCCGGGCGGGTCTGGCGTACGGGTACGCGCGGCGGCGGTACGCCTTCCCGGGCGGGGCGGCGCCGGAGAACGACCGCCTGGTGGCGGCGGTCCACCGGGCGGCCACCCGCTGACACCTCCACCGGCGGCGCGGCACCCGGCGGCCGGTGGCGCGGCCCGGCCCATCGACGCGGCGGGCCGGCGGCGCTGCGCCCGGCGGCCGTACGGCGAGGGGCCGCGTCCCGGTGCGGGACGCGGCCCCTCCCGCCCTGCGGGCGGGTGCCTTCGCCCGGCCCCCGCGAAGGGGCCGGGCCGGTGCCTCACGGGCGTCAGACGGCCAGTTCGACCGTGATGTTGCCGCGGGTCGCCTTGGAGTACGGGCAGACCTGGTGGGCCTTCTCGACCAGGTCCCGGGCCGTGGCGGCGTCGACGTTCGGGATCGTCGCGGAGATCTTCACGATGATCCCGAAGCCGTCGTCGTTCTTCCCTATGCCGACCTCCGCCGTGACCGTCGAACCGGACACGTCGACGTTCTCCTGCCGGGCGACCACGCCGAGCGCGCCCTGGAAGCAGGCGCTGTAGCCGGCGGCGAAGAGCTGCTCCGGGTTGGTGCCCGCGCCGGAGCCGCCCATCGCCTTGGGCGGGTTGACGACCACGTCGAGCGCCCCGTCATCCGTGGCCACGCGGCCGTCCCGCCCGTTCTCGGCGGTGGCGGTCGCGGTGTACAGGACGTCGGACTGCTGGATGGACATGTAGAGGTTCCTCCTGTGATGCGCCGCGACTCGCGCCCACGATCGCGACGGCCTGGAGGGAGCCTAGCGGGTGAGCGAAACGATCATCTTGCCGGTGTTGTCACCGCGCAGCAGGCCGAGGAAGGCGTCCACGCCGTTCTCCATGCCCTCGACGATCGTCTCGTTGTACTTCAGGGCGCCCGAGCGCAGCCAGCCGGAGACCTCCTCGACGAAGCGGGGCTGGAGGGCGGAGTGGTCGCCGACCAGCATGCCCTGGAGGCGCAGCCGCTTGCCGATGACCAGCGCCAGGTTGCGCGGGGCGGGGGTGGGCTCCGTGCTGTTGTACTGGGCGATCATGCCGCAGATGGTGACGCGGCCGTGGACGTTGAGCGAGGAGATCGCGGCCTCCAGGTGCTCGCCGCCGACGTTGTCGAAGTAGACGTCGATGCCGTCGGGGGCGGCGGCCTTCAGCTGCTGGGCCACCGGGCCGTTCTTGTAGTTGAAGGCGGCGTCGAAGCCGTACTCCTCCACCAGCAGCTTGACCTTCTCGTCGGAGCCGGCCGAGCCGATGACGCGGGAGGCGCCCTTCAGGCGGGCCATCTGGCCGACCTGGCTGCCGACGGCGCCGGCCGCGCCGGAGACGAACACGGCGTCGCCCTCCTTGAAGGAGGCCGTCTCGAAGAGGCCCGCGTAGGCGGTCAGGCCCGTCATGCCGAGCACGCCCAGGTAGGCCGTGAGGGGCGCGAGGGAGGCGTCGACCTTGGCGGCGCGCTTGGCCTCCACCTCGGCGTACTCCCGCCAGCCCAGGCCGTGCAGCACGTGGTCGCCGACCGCGAAGCCCTCGGCGTTGGAAGCCACGACCTCGCCGACCGCGCCGCCCTCCATGGGCTGGTCGAGCTGGAACGGCGGGACGTACGACTTCACGTCGTTCATCCGGCCGCGCATGTACGGGTCGACCGAGAAGTAGAGGTTGCGGACGAGGACGCGACCCTCGCCGGGCGCGGCGACGGGCGCCTCGCGGAGCGCGAAGTCCTCCGGGGCGGGCCAGCCGTTCGGGCGGGAGACGAGGTGCCATTCACGGCCGGACGTCGGGAGTGCGGACATGCTGCGTACCTCCAAGAGATGTTTCATGACCTGAAACAACCATGCTCCTAGATATTTCAGGTTGTCAAGTAAGTGGGTACGCTGGTGGGCATGGCCAGTACACGCACGGACCCGCTCACCCTCGAGGTCGTGGATCTCATCGGCACGGTCGTGGCCCGCTACCACGAGGAGTACGAGCTCGCCGCCGCGCAGCACTCGCTGACCGGCGCGCAGGCGCGCGTCCTGGGTCTGCTCGCCCTGGAGCCGCTGCCGATGCGGCGCATAGCCGTGTCGCTGCGGTGCGAGCCGTCCAACGTGACGGGGATCGTCGACCGCCTGGAGGCGCGCGGCCTCGTCGAGCGGCGGCCGGACCCGGCCGACCGCCGCGTCAAGCTGGCCGTCCCGACGGACGAGGGCCGGGCGACCGCGCGCCGACTGCGGGAGTCCCTGGAGTTCGCCCGGGAGCCGCTGGCCGGCCTCTCCGTGGCGGAGCGGACCCTGCTGCGGGACCTCCTCCGCCGCATGCTGGGCGAGCCGGTGGCACCGTGACCGGCCGGCCGTGACCGGCTAGACGCACCACCAGAGCCAGCGCGTGCACTCCTCCGACGGCTCGGGCTCCGGCGTCGGCGTCGGCTCCGGGTCGGGCGCGCCGCCGGTCGCGGTGGGCCGCGCGTCCGGGGCGCCGCCGGTCGGGGGCGCGGCCGTGGACGACGCCGGGGCGGACGGGGTCGCCTCCCGCCCCGCCGGATCCTCCGGCTCGCCCTTGTAGCCCTTGCCGTCCCCGTCCGAGCCCGAGCCGGAGTCGCCGGAGCCGGTTCCGGGCCCCGGCCCGTCACCGCCGGAAGCGGGGGCCGCGGCCCCGGGCGTACCGGAGGCGTCGCCGGGGCCGTCCCCGGCGGGCGCGGAAGAGCCGCCCGGGGGGTTCGACGCGGAGGGCGCCGCCTCCACCGCCCCGGGGTCCGCCGCGCCGCCCCCGCTGTGCGAGGGGTCGGGCAGCGGCGCCGGCAGGGCCACGTCCTCCTGCCGTACGGAGGTCGCCGGCTCCCCGCCGCCGTTCTCCACCGCCAGCTCGGCCAGGCTCAGGGCGCCCGCCGCCAGGACGAGCCCGGTCGCCGCGAGCAGCGCGGCGCGTCCCCGCCGCCGGCGCGCGCGGCGGCCGTTCGCCGCCCGGGCCGCCCGCGCGGCGCGGCGCGCCCCAGGGCGGGCGGGCGCCTGGGCGCGGCGGGGCGCCGCGGGGGGCGCCTCCTCGTCCCGGGCCAGCTCGAAGACACGGTCCGCCGCGGACGCTTCGGGGTCGCCGTGTCGCAGCTCCTCGGCGGGCCGGCCGCACCCGGCACAGGCCAGGGCCCCGTTGAGGTGCCGCCGGCACTCGTGGCAGTAATCCATGGCGCCCGCAGAGTATGCGCCACACGGGTACCTCACCTGGGAGGTCGCGTGAGGATCTTGTGCGAAAGCCCCCGTCCGCGCGCGTACGACGGCCCGGCCCCGCCGGACGCGTACGGATACGGAGGGATGCGTACGGGTGCGCCGGTGCGCGCCTCCGTGTGCGCGGGTGCCTCCGTACGCGCGCACGGATCCCGATCGGCCCCTCGTGGATCTTGTCGGTCCCGTGCCCGGTGGCCTCGTGGACGCGCCGCACGGCCTCCTTCGACGGCCCCGCGGGAGACCCCGCCCCGGGGCCCGGAGCCCACCGGACCCGCTCGGCGCGCACCCCCGCCGTCGAGGCCCGCCCGGTGCGCCGCCCCCGGCCGCTCCCCGGTGGCGCCCTCGCCCCCCGGGGCGAACGCTCGCCTACGCGCCCGTGGCGCCCGCGCCCCCGCCCGACCGCGTCCCCCTCCCCCGGTGCGCCCGCCCGGCCCGCACGGCCCGCCCCACCCGTCCGGCCCGCATGGTCCGCATGGCCCGCGCGGCCTCCCGACCCGCCCGGCGCGCGGGACCGGCGGCCCGGCCCCTCCCCCCGCCCTGACCCTCCGTCAGGTCCGTACGCCCGACCGGCTCAGCCCAGCGCGCGCGGCACGCCGGGCGGCCGGACGATGCAGGCATACACCGCTCCCGGGAGGATCCGCCGTGACCGTCAGTCTTGAGCAGCTGCGCCGCTGCCACGTCGCCGTCGACCTCGGGGCCGCCAGGACCCGCGTCTTCGTGAAGGGGGCGGGGCTCGTGGTGGACGAGCCGAGCGTGGCCGCCGTGAACACCCGCACCGGCGCGCTGATCGCGGTCGGCGCGTTCGCCGAGCAGATGACCGGACGCACCCCCGGCTACATCCGGGTGGTCCACCCCGCGTCGGGCGGCAGCGTCGTCGACATCGAGATGGCGCAGCGGATGCTCCGCAGCCTCCTCGGCGAGAAGCTCCGCCGCCAACTGCGCCGCAAGCCGCTGCTGCGCGCCGCCGCCTGCACCCCGCACGACTGCGACCCGCTCGCCCAGCGCGCGACCGTCGAGACGCTGGTGGGACTGGGGGCCCGGCGGGTCGAGCTGGTCGACACCCTGATCGCGGCGGCGGTCGGCTGCGGGCTGCCGGTGGCGCAGCCGACCGCCACCATGATCCTGGTGTGCGGGGCGGCGACGACCCAGGTGGCCGTGTTGTCGCTGGGTTCGATCGTCACCGCGGAGCGCATCCCGGTCGGCGGGCACGCCATCGACCACGCGGTCATCCAGTACCTGCGCCACCAGCACCAGCTGATGCTGCCCAGCCAGTCCGTACGGCCGCTCCACCTGGCCCTGCACGGCAACGGCCTCACCGCCCAGGGCCCCGCCGCCACGGAGATCCACGGTCGGGACGTGGCCACGGGCCTGGCGCGCTCGGTCGTCGTGGAGACCGCCGCCGTGCGCCAGGCGATCCACACGCCGCTCACCACCGTGCTCGACGGCATCGGCAGGGTGCTGCGCGACTGCCCGCCCGACCTGGTCGCGGACCTCGCGGAGCGCGGGATCACGATGGTCGGCGGCAGCGCGCGGCTCCCCGGCCTCGACCAGATGCTGCGGAACGCGACCGGGATGCCCGTGCGGATCGCGGACCGCCCGGACGTCTGCGCGGTCCTCGGGCTGGGCGAGATGCTGGAGGGCCGGGTCGAACCGCTCACGCTCGACCCGCTCGCGGGCACCCGCTGAGCCCGCCGCCGGGCCCGCGGCGGGGCCCGCCCGCGGCGGGGCCCGCCCGCGGTGGGGCCGCGGGCTGCTGGGACCATGGCGGGACAACCGTGCAGCGATGCGAGGAGGACGACCCGTGAGCTCCCTCTTCCCGGCGCTCGCCGCCGGCCGGGACGACCCCCGGCCGGCCCTGCGGTTCGGCGGGCGCGTCCTCTCCTACGGCGGGCTCCGCGCGGCCGCCGGGGCACTGGTGCCCCGCCTGACCGGCGCCCGGCGGGTCGCGGTGTGGGCGACGCCCTCGGCCGAGACCGCCGTCGCGGTGGTCGCCGCGCTGCTCGCCGGCGTTCCGGCCGTGCCGCTCAACCCGCGGACCGGCACGCGCGAACTCACCCACATCGTCACCGACAGCGCGCCCTCCCTGGTGCTCGCCGCGCCCGGCGACGACCTCCCCGCCCCGCTCGACGGCCTGCCGCGCGTCGACGTCGCGCCCCACGCGCGCGAAGGCGGCGCCCCGGAGACGTGGCCGCCCGCCGAACCCGGTGGCGAGGCGCCCGCCCTGGTCGTCTACACGTCCGGGACGACCGGCCCGCCGAAGGGCGCCGTCCTGCCGCGCCGCGCCCTGGCCGCGTCCCTCGACGCCCTCGCCGACGCCTGGGCGTGGACCGCGGACGACGTCCTGGTCCACGCCCTGCCGCTGTTCCACGTCCACGGGCTCGTCCTCGGCGTCCTCGGCCCGCTGCGCCGGGGCGGCAGCGTCCGGCACCTCGGGCGGTTCACCACCGGGGGCGTGGCGCGCGCGCTGGCGGACGGCGGGACCATGCTGTTCGGCGTGCCGACCATGTACCACCGCCTCGCGGAGGCGCTCGACACCGACGAGGAACTGGCCCGGGCGCTCGCCGGCGCCCGGCTGCTGGTCTCCGGTTCCGCCGCGCTGCCGCTGCCCGACCACGAACGGATCACCGCCGCGACGGGGCGGCGGGTCGTCGAGCGGTACGGGATGACGGAGACGCTCATGCTGTGCTCCGTGCGGGTGGACCCCCTGGGAGCCGAGCCGCCGCACCGGCCCGGCTCCGTCGGCACGCCCCTGCGCGGCGTCGAGCTGCGGCTGGTGGGGGACGACGGGACGCCGCTCATCGCGTACGACGGGGAGACGATCGGCGAGGTGCAGGTGCGCGGCCCGAACCTGTTCACCGCCTACCTGAACCGGCCCGACGCCACGGCCGCCGCGTTCGACGGGGACTGGTTCAAGACCGGCGACATGGCCGTGCGGGACCCGGACGGTTCGCTGCGGCTCGTGGGGCGCAGGGCCACGGACCTCGTCAAGAGCGGCGGCTTCAAGATCGGCACCGGGGAGATCGAGAACGTGCTCCTCGCCCACCCGGGCGTACGGGAGGCCGCCGTGACCGGCGAGCCGGACGCGGACCTGGGCGAGCGGGTCGTGGCGTGGATCGTGCCGGCGGACCCGGCCGCGCCCCCGCCGGCCGGTGAGCTGGCGGACCACGTGGCTGCGCAGCTCGCCCCGCACAAGCGACCGCGTGCCGTCCGGTACCTGGAGGCGCTGCCCCGCAACGACATGGGCAAGGTCATGAAGCGGGCCCTGCATGGCTGAGGGGGCGGCCCGGCTGACGGCGCGCGCGGCGATCGCGCTGGTGGCCGACGCGTTCACGGAGCACGCCCCGCCCCCGCCCGGCCCGTCCACGGCGCCGGACGGGCCGCTGGCGTGGGACGGGTACGACGCGGCGCGCGCCCGGGCGGGGACGCGGACCGGCGAGAGCGAGTCCGTCGTGTTCGGCGAGGCCGTCGTGTCGGGGGTGCGGTGCGCGGTGCTGGCGTTCGAGTTCGGCTTCCTCGGCGGGTCGCTGGGCGAACGCACCGGCGACCGGCTGTGCGCCGCGTACCGGCTGGCGCGGGAGGGGGGCGTGCCGCTGGTGTCCCTGGTGGCGACGGGCGGCAGCCGGATGCAGGAGGGCATGGTCGCGCTGACGCAGTTGCAGCGGGTGGCCCGCGAGTCGGTGCTGCTGCGGGAGGCGGGCGTACCGCACGTCTCCGTGCTGCGGGACCCGGTGACCGGGGGCGGCTGGGCGACGGTCGGGGCGGGCGCGGACGTCGTGCTGGCGCTGCCCGGCGCGCAGATCGGGTTCGCCGGGTCGCGGGTGCGGCCCGTGGACGCGGACCCGGCGGCGTACACGGCGGAGGGGCAGCTCGCGGCGGGGCACGTCGACGCGGTGGTGCCGGCCGACGCTCTCCGTACGGCCCTGGGGCGCTGGCTCACCGCGCTGACCCGCCCGGCGCCCGGCCCGGTGCCCCCGCCGTCGGTGCCGGGCGGGACCGGCGGGCTGCCGGGGAGCGGCTGGGAGGCGGTGCGGCGGGCGCGCGACGCGGCGCGACCGCGCGCGGAGGCGTACCTGGAGGCGTACTTCGAGGAGCGGCTGCCGCTGACCGGCGACCGGTGCGGCGGCACGGACCCCGGCCTGTTGTGCGGGGTCGGGCTGCGCGAGGGGCGCGGCGTCGTGTACGCGGCGCAGTGCGGCACGGCGACCCGGCCGGCCGGGTACCGCACGGCCGCGCGGGTGATCCGGCTCGCGGACCGGCTGGGCCTGCCGGTGCTGACCCTGGTGGACACGCCGGGCGCGGCCAACGACGCGGAGGCGGAGCGGGCCGGCGCGGGCGCGGCCATCGCGGAGGTGTTCGCGGCGGTGGCCGGGGCGCGGGTCCCGGTGACGACGCTGGTGGTCGGGGAGGGCGGCTCGGGCGGCGCGCTGGCGCTGGCGGCGCCCGGCAACACCTGGGCGACGCGCGACAGCTACTTCTCGGTGATCGCCCCGGAGCTGGCCGCGGCGATACTGAAGCGCCCGCCGGAGGAGGCCCCGCACACGGCCGAGCAACTGCGGCTGCGGCCGCAGGACCTGGTGGAGCTGGGGGTCGTGCGCGGCATCGTGTGAGGCGCGGCGGGGGTGCGGACCGCCGGGCGGGGCCCTACCGGGCGCCGCCGCCCGCGCTTCCGCCGCCCGTGCCGCCGCCGTCCGCGCCCCCACTGCCCGCGCCTCCGCCGTCCGCGCCGACACCGCCCGCGCCGCCGTCGAGGGCCCGCGCCGCCCCGTCCAGGGCGGCGGCCAGGTCCCGCAGCCGGGCGCGCAGGTCGCGGATCTCGTCCAGGCCCATCCCGGTCGCCTCCGCCATCCGGCGCGGCACGCCGAGCGCCCGTTCGCGCAGGGCCGCACCGGAGGCGGTGGGGCGCACGGTGACGGACCGCTCGTCCTCCGGACTGCGGCGGCGCTCCACGTACCCGGCGGCCTCCAGCCGCTTCAGCAGCGGGGAGAGCGTGCCGGAGTCGAGGCGCAGGTGCTCGCCGATGCGCTTCACGGGCAGTTCGCCGTGCTCCCACAGCACCAGCATCACCAGGTACTGGGGGTAGGTGAGGCCCAGCTCCTTGAGGGCGACGCGGTAGACGCCGTTGAAGGCCCGGGTCGCGGCGTGCAGCGAGAAGCAGATCTGGTGGTCGAGGCGGAGGAGTTCCTCGTCCCGTACGCCTCCGCGCGGGTCCGTGTGGTCCATGCCACCAGGCTACCGCCCCCCAATTGAGTTGTGCGCAATTAAATTGATTGCTACAAATGATGGCGACGCACTCCACGACCGAGAAGGACGGGACCCCCCATGGACGCCCTGTACACCGCCGTTGCCACCGCCGTCGGCCGCGAAGGCCGCGCCGTCAGCTCCGACGGCCGGATAGACCTGCCGCTCGCCTTCCCGGAGGCCCTCGGCGGCGACGGCCGGGGCACCAACCCCGAGCAGCTGTTCGCCGCCGGTTACGCCGCCTGCTTCGCCAGCGCCATGGGCGCGATCGGCCGCCAGGAGAAGATCGACGTCAAGGACGCCTCCGTCACCGCCGAGGTGAGCATCGGCAAGGACGCGGACGGCGGCTTCGGCCTCGCGGTCGTGATGCGCGTGGAGCTGCCGGACCACCTCCAGGGCGAGGCCGGCCGCGACCTGCTGGAGAAGACCCACGCGTACTGCCCGTACTCCAAGGCGACGCGCGGCAATATCGACGTGAAGATCGTCGTCGAGTGACCCACCGGCCGGCGCGCGCGGCGACGCGGCGTGGAGCACGGCGCGCGGGGCCCGGGACCCCACCGGCCCCGGGCCCCGCGCCGCTCGGCGGGCTCACGCGTCCAGCGCGGCCCGCCCTCCGGCCGGCGCGCCGGCCAGCCCCCGCGTGCGGTAGCTCTCCCCCTCCAGCGTGACGATCTCGGCGTGGTGGACGAGCCGGTCCACCGTCGCGGAGGCGGTGCCGGCGTCGCCGAACACCTCGGCCCACCGCCCGAAGGGGCGGTCGCTCGTGACGATCATCGAGGCCCGCTCGTAGCGGTGCGCGACCAGTTGGAAGAAGAGGTTCGCGGACTCTCCGTCGAACGGGACGTAGCCCAGTTCGTCCACGACGATCAGCGCGTACGCGTCCAGCGCGGTCAGCTCGTCGGTGAGCCGGTCCGAGGCCTTGGCGCGGCGGAGCCGGTCGCCCCACTCCAGGGCCGTGGCGAACAGGACCCGCTGCCCGGCCTCGCAGACCCGCACGCCGAGGGCGACCGCGAGGTGCGTCTTGCCGGTGCCGGGGCCGCCGAGGAACACGACGTTCTCCCGGCGGGCGACGAAGTCGAGCCGGCCCAGCCGGTCGAGCACCAGCGGGTCGAAGGAGCGCAGGTGCGCGGCGTCGAACGCCTCCAGCTCCTTGCGCGCCGGGAACCCGGCCGCCTCGATCCGCGCCTCCGCCTCCACCTCCGCCAGGGTCCGCCCGGGCGTGGCCTGCCGCGGTACGAGGGCCGACCCGGCGCCCTCCTCCGCCGCCGCACCGCCGTCCTCCCGGATGGAGCCGTCCGCGCGGAAGGCCGCCGGGTCGAACGGGGAGCCGCCTCTCCCGTCCGCCCTGGCGCCGTGCTCGTGCGCCGCCATGGGGCCGGACATGTAGGCCAGGATCAGGGCCGAGACGATGAACGCCATGTGGATCACCGTGCCCCACAGCAGGTCGTGCTCCGGCGTGTGGTGCACGTCCACGAACATCTGGAGCAGGTGCACCGACGAGATCCCGACGATCGCCGTCGCCAGCTTCACCTTCAGCACGTTGGAGTTGACGTGCGACAGCCACTCCGGCTGGTCGCGGTGGCCCTGGAGGCCGATGCGCGAGACGAACGTCTCGTACCCGCCGACGATCACCATGATCAGCAGGTTGGCGATCATCACCGCGTCCACCAGCTTGAGCACCGCCAGCATGACGTGGGTCTCGTCCACCTCGCCGTCGAGGACGTGCTCGGCGAGCTTCCACAGCTCGTTGAAGAACTTGTAGACGTACACGCCCTGCGCGGCCACCAGGCCGAAGTACAGCGGCGCCTGGAGCCAGCGCGTGGCGAACAGCGCGTACCCGAGCGTCGTCATGTGCGACGCCTCGGTCTCGGTCTCGGGGGTGGGGGTGGGGGGCGAGGACGACGAATCGTGACGGGACACCGGCATCTCCTGCATCTCGTGCGAAGTGACGGGACTCGCCATTCTTCTGGGAAACGATAGAAAATCTGAATTCCCACCACTCGTTGGGATGAATAGACATTCAGTAGGACAGACCCGACGCCCCGTCTCTGTCCGTGGATCCCCTGTGGCTCAGGTGGGCATGTTGTGCGAATGTCGCCGGATGAGGTGTTCGACCTGTCGACAGTGGTTCGGGTACGCGAACGATCGATGAGGGGGCGACGCGAAGATGGGGCAACTCCCGGGCGCCGCAGTGGAGTTCCGGCTCCTCGGGCCGCTGGAGATCCGCGTCGCCGGCCGGCTGCTCCCGCTCACCGCGCCCCGCCTGCGGCACCTCCTCGCCCTGCTCCTCCTCCACGCCAACCATACGGTGCCGGTGGCCGAGTTGGCCCGGGGCATCTGGGAGGACCGGCTCCCCGCCGACCCCGCCAACCAGGTCGCCGTCTGCGTGTCGCTGCTGCGCCGGCGCCTCGGCCAGGCCGGCGTGGACCCGCGGCGCGTCCTCACCGTGCCGCCCGGTTACGTCCTGACCGCCCGTGACGCCGAGCTCGACACCGCGCTCGTCCGGCGGCTGCGGGCGTCGGCCGACGCCTGCGCGGCGGACGGACGGCTGGAGGAGGCGGCCGCGCTGCTGCACCGCGCCCTGTCCCTGTGGCGCGGGCCGCTGCTCAGCGGCATGGACCGGCGCGCCTGGCGCCCGGAGGCGCGCGCCTGGGAGGAGGAGCGGGTCGCGCTGCGCGAGAGGTGGGCGGAGGTGCACCTGGCGCTGGGCCGGTACGAGCGGGTCACCTCGGAGCTGGCCGCCTTCGTCCAGGAGCACCCGTTCTCCGAACGGCCGCGCGCCCAGCTCATGACGGCCCTGTACCGCTCGGGGCGGCGGGCGGACGCGCTGCGGCTGTACCGGGACACGGTCCGGCTGTTCGAGGACCGGCTGGGCGCGGCACCCGGGCCCGAACTGCGGCGCCTCCAGCGGGAGATCCTGCGCGGCGCCCCGCCCCCGGCCCCTTCCGTCCCCGGCGGCCCGGAACCCGGCGGTACGGAACCCAGCCACCCGGAGCCGGAGCCCGGCGACCCGGAGCCGGAGCCCAGCGGTGCGGAACCCGGCGGCGCGGCGGCGGCCCGGGCCCGGACGCCCGCGCCCTCCGCGCCCCGGACGCCCGCGCCCCGGACCTCCGCGTCCCGCGCGGACGCGCGCCCCGGCCGCACGGACGGCGAGGCGCCCCGCGGTACCGGCGACCGCGCCCGCACGGCCCCGGCCGCACCCGACGGCGTACCGCGACCGCGCCCCGCGCCGTGCGCCCCTTCCCCCGCCCGGCCGGCACCGCGCCGCTTCGCGCCCGCGGCCCCGCCGGAGCCGCGCCCGGCCCTGCGGCCCCCCTCCTGGGCGCCCCGGCTGCCGTCCCTCGCCCGGCGGACACCGCCCCCGGCCCCGCGGTCCCGGACCCCGGGCCCGCAGCCGCCCCCCACCCGGCCCGTCGGCCCGCCGTGCCCGGCGCCCGGCCCGGCCGGCGCCGACCGGCGGCGGGCGGCCGGGGCGCAGACGCCGGCCGGGCCGTGCCTCCTCCCCGGCGACCTGCGCGCGTTCGTCGGCCGCGAGCGCGAGACCGCCGCGCTCGCCGAGGCGCTGACCCCGGCGGCCGGCGGCCACGTCCCCGTCGCGGCCGTGGCGGGCGGGGCCGGGACCGGCAAGACCGCGCTCGCCGTCCACGTCGCCCACCTCCGCCGCCCCGCCTTCCCGAACGGCCAGCTCTACGTCGACCTGCGCGGCACGCACCCCCGGCCCGTACCGCCGGAGGAGGCCCTGGGCCGGTTCCTGCGGCGGCTGGGCACGCCGGGCTCCGCGCTCCCCAGCGGCCTGGAGCAGCGCGCCGAGGCGTACCGGGCGCTGCTCGCCGACAAGCGGGTGCTGGTCGTCCTCGACGACGCGGCGTCCGCCGCGCAGATCCGGCCCCTGCTGCCCGGCACCGGTAGCTGCGCCGTGCTGGTCACCAGCCGCGCGCGCGTGGCGTCCTCGCTCGCCTCGCTCGTGGTGGAGCCGGGCCTGCTGACGCCGGAGCAGGCCCTGGAGCTGCTGCGGCGGAGCGCCGGGGAGGCGCGCCCCGCCGCGGAGCCCGAAGCGGCCCGGCGCGTCGTGGAGTTCTGCGGGCGGCTGCCGCTCGCGCTGGGCGTCGTCGGGGCGAGGCTCGCGGCCAGGCCGCACTGGACGCTGGGCCGGGTCGCCGCCCGGCTGGCCGACGCGCGGCGGCGGCTCGACGAGCTGGAGCACGACGGCGTCGCGGTCCGCGCCCGCATCGCCCTGTCGTACGACGCCGTCGGCGCCGACGCCCGGCGGATGCTGCGCCGCCTCGCCCTGCTGCCCGTGCCGGAGGTCGCGGACCGGGTGGTGGCGGGGCTGTTCGGCGCCGGCCGGGAGGCCGCGGAGGCCGCGGAGGCGGCGGTCGAGCAACTGGTGGACGCCCGGCTGGTCGTGGCCGTCGGCCCGGACGGCGCGGGCGGGCCGCGCTACCGGCTCCACGACCTCGTGCGGCTGTTCGCCGCGGAGCGCGCGGTGGAGGCGGACGCGGTGGTGCCGGCCACCGGCCCGGCGCACCCCACGGCGGCGTTCCCCGACGAGGACCTGCCGCACCACCCGGTGGTCCCCTGACCGCGGCGGTCGCCGCGAAACTCCCGCGCACCGCACTCGTACGCATTTCCCGAGCGGTCTTTTCGCGGTCGCCGCCGCACCCTTTCCCCGTCATCCCGGAGACATCGCGCAGCGGTCCTTTCTCTTCGGTTCCATTCCGATGTCACTCACCCTTTGCCCAGTTCAGGACAGGCGTGACGAGAAATCGACCCCCCGCCGGGCCGGGACTTGACCGGCGCATTTGCAGGCCGGTCATGATGGGGGCCGAAACCGCGGAAGCCGCGAATGGCACGCGAAAAGGAACGTCGCCGCACCCGGAATGGGCCGGTGTTTTCTCCGGCCGGACGGCGCGGCGGACGGAAAAGTTCTCCGGAAAGGGGCGGACGTGGGAGAGGCCGGCGACAAGGGCGGGAACGGCGGGTCGGGAGCCGGCGCCGCCGTGAGCGTGGCGCTGATCACCGTACTGACCTCCCTGCCGCTGTTCCTGGTGGGGGCGACGAGCACGCTGGTCAACCGGGAGCTGGGCTGGGACGCGGGCGACACGGGGCTGCTGCTGGCGGCGTACTGGCTGTCCTCGCTGTCCGGCGCGTACCTGAGCCGGCGGGTCGACACCCCCGTGTCGGCGGAGACGACGGTCGGTTCGGCGGCGCTCGTGACCGCCGCGGCGCTGTCCCTGTCGGCCTGGGCCGGCAGTGGGGGGCTCGTCGTGGGCACGGCCGTCGGCGGGCTCGTCTACGGATACACCCAGCCGCACACCAACTCCCTGCTGATGAAGCGGTGTTCCCCGTCCGTCCAGGGCTTCGCCTTCGGCCTGAAGCAGGCCGCGATCCCCGCGTCGACGCTGTTGGGCAGCCTGGCCGTGCCCGCCGTGGCCGTGCCGTTCGGCTGGCGGGCGGTGTTCGTCGCGTCGGCCGCCGTGTGCGTGGCGTACGCCCTGCCGGGCCTGGTGCTGCGCCACCGGGCGTCCGGCGGGCGGCGGGCGCCCGCCGTCCCGGCGCCGCCGCTGCGGATGAACGGGCACCTGCTGGGCCTGGCCGTCGCGGGGCTGTGCGGGGCGATGGTCGGCAACGCGATCGGCGGGTTCCTCATCGCCTCCGGTGTCCACGAGGGCATGACGCTGACCTGGGCGAGCATGCTCGCCGCCGCCGGCTCGGTGACGAACATCGTGGTCCGCCTCGTGGCCGGGGTGGTCGTGGACCGGGGCCGGTACGCGCCGCGCTCGCTGCTGTGGCAGCTCTACCTCGCCGGCGCCCTCGGCACGCTGCTGCTGGCCGTGGGCGGCGGGCCGTGGGTGACGACGCTGGGCGGCCTGCTCGCGTTCGGCGGCGGCTGGGGGTGGGCGGGGCTGCTGCACTACGTGGCGGGCGCGGCCTTCCCGGGCCGGGCGGCACGCGCGACGGCGGTCACGCAGATGGGCGTCTCCCTCGGGGGCGCCACCGGCCCGATGCTCTTCGGCCTGCTCGTCGACCACGCCGGGTTCGGTGCCGCCTGGCTGGCGCTCACCGTCGTCGGCGGCACCGCCGCGGTCGTCGTCCGCTTCCTGCGCGAGCCCCCCGCCGATGCCGCGTCCGCCTCCCCCGGGGCGTCGTCCCCCACCACGTACACGAGGAAGTGAGGCACAGTCATGACCACCGTCACCACCGAACCGTCCGCCTCGGGGTTCGTGACGAGCCGCAGGGAACGGGCGCTGCGGGACCTCTCCGCCGAACAGCGGCGAAGCCAGATATCCGACGGGCACCGGCTCATCCGCGCCGTCCGCGCCCGCCCGTTCCAGCTCTACGCCGCCCGCCGGCACGCCACGCGCGCGGTGACCGTCGACGCGGAGGCGTGGCTGGCCGCGGTCATGCCGGCGCTGCGCGCCGCGGTCAGCCGCACGGCGTCGGCCCGCCTGGACACGGCGCTGGCCCGGGCCCGCAAGCGGATGTCCGAGTACGGGGTGCGGCGCGTCGGTTCCGCCGAGGCCGTGGCGGAGGCGCTGTCGGACGGGAAGTGGTTCCGCACGCAGCGGGAGCACATGGGGCGGGCGGAGCTGCGCGACCGCGTGGCGGAGGCCCTGCGCCACGGCGAGCCGGTGGAGCTGGTCTTCCCGATCTTCTCGCGCAAGCCGTTCTCGCCCGTCAAGAACCGGGGCGTCAGCCCGGACACGGCCGAGCTGCACTCGCTGGCCCGCTGCGCGGCGCTCGCGCACACGGTGGCCGCCCTCTCCCCCACCGGCTGCCGCTTCACCGTCCTCGCGGACGGCCGCAAGTACAACAGGGCCTGCCGCACGCCCGATCCGGTCGTCGACGCCTACCAGGACACGCTGCGCCGGTGGGTGGGCGAACTGGGCGCGGACGGCGTCCTCCACGTCGCCGACTACGAGGAGTGGGTCGCCCGCGGGTTGGGCGCGGGGGACCTGCGCACCCGCGAGGAGTACTACCTGCGGCGCTCCGCCGACCTGGTCGACCGCTACGGGCGGCTGTTCTCCCCGGTGACGCCCCGCGAGAGCCTGGAGCGGCTGGCCGGCACGGACGGCACCGGGGAGCAACTGGCCCACACGTTCTGGTCCATCGCGACGTCCGTGCGCTACACCGCGCTCGGCTCCGGCCACGGGGGCCTGCCGGACGGGCCGTGCTACTCCGACGCGCACCAGGACGCGTACGCGCTCTACGTCGCCCACCTGGGCCGCCCGCTGACCGGGACGGGCGTCGGCGGGCAGCTCCCGGCGACCCCCTACGGGCGGACCGCCGCCGACCCGGACCTGCACCGCGCGCTGCGGGAGGAGGCGTGGGGGGCGGCCTGCCGGTACGTGGCGATCTCGCTGACCGACCGGGACCTGAACCTGATCAAGGAGACCGCCCCGCGCGCGGTGAAGCTCACCATCCACGGCAAGCCCGGCGAGCTGCACTTCACCACCGCGGCCTCCCGTGACGCCAACATGACGGCCCAGCACTCCACGGGCGGCTACGCTCTGCGGGACGGCCGGGCCCGCCCCACGTTCCGCTACCGCATCGAACGCGAGGCCGCCGGGGAGACGCCCGTACTCCTCCACGGCGCGGCCGGACGCGGCAGCCACGAGCTCCCCTACCTGCCGCTGGCCCGGCTGGAGCGGACGCAGCAGCCCATCGCGTACGTGGACGATCCGGCACCCTTGCTCGACGGCACCTTCTCCCGACTGCTGGAGGCCATGGAGATATGACGACCGCGACCACCACCCCGACCTACCAGCCGGACCGCATCGTCAGCGGCAGCGGACTGCCCGCGCTGCTCAAGGAGAGTCCCGACGCGGTCCCGCTCTTCCCGTCCTCCCCCGAGCCCATCGGCTTACTGACGGCGCGTCAGCTCCGCGACGAGCTGCTGCCCCGCTGGCGCGAGGGCGTCGAGCGGCAGGCCAAGGCCCTGGTCCGACGCTCCCGCGGCACGCTCGAAGTGCTGTCCGGGGAGACCCTGTACGACGGGCTGGACGACCCGGCGCTCCGGCGCGCCGCCCTCGTCGCGGAGCTGTTCCGCAACCACCAGATCAGCGCCAACGCCGGGCGCCTGGACACCCGGGCGCTCCAGCGCCGCATAGCCGGCGCCCTGTCCGCCGACGCGCCGCCGCGGTTCGAGCTGGCCTGGGGGCAGTCCAAGCGGGACGTCGGCGGGCTGAAGACGGCCGGCCGGTGGGCGGACCTCGCCGAGGTGTACGCGGTGGGCCGGCTGGTCGCCCTCGTCCTGGCCGCCCGGGAGCTGGCCGGGGACGAGCGGATCGGCATGACGGTGTACTCGGGCGGCAACCGGTTCGCCGCGGCGCTGTTCGCCGAGCCGGAGCTGCTGCTGGAGTACGACGCGCAGCGGGGCCGCATCGCCGACGCCCTGGGCTCGCCCGGTGCCGTGGACTTCCAGGACTTCGCGGCGGCCAAGCGGTCCGACCCGGCCGCGCGGGAGGCGCACGAGGAGCGGGTGCGCGAACAGCTCGCCGCGCTGACCGACGCGGACGTCGACGCGCAGATGCCGGTCATGCTGTTCAACGTCGACTGGCCGCGGGTCCTGCCGCTGGCCGCCTCCGGCGAGGCGCCGCACGGGGTACCGATGGCGCCGCACGTCGCCCGGTGGCTGCGGGAGTCGCCGCAGGACCGCACGCCGCTGCTGACCCGGGCCGCGGTGTCCTGCGCGGTGTCGCCCGCCCTTCAGGCGCGCTGGCTGGAGGTGTTCGGCGACCGGCCGGAGGTGCTGGAGGACGCCGTCGCGTTCGCCCTGGCGGTGGGGCGCGCCTCGGCCGCCCGCTACACGGCGATCGCGCGGGCCGACCGGAACGCCCCGGGGCTGGCGGGCGGGCCGCACACCGTGCGGCTGACCGTCCACGAGAAGCGGGACCGGCCGGAGGTGCCCGCCCTGCTGACCCTGGGCGTCCGGGGCGGCGGGCAGCTCTCGCAGCACGTGGTGGCCCGGGTGCCCGCGGAGGGGCCCGTCACCTTCGGTTCCGTGGCGGAGACCCTCGTCCAGGCCCCGGACTCCGCGCCGGTGCTGCTCGAACCGGACGACGGAGAACCGCGTCTCTTCGACTGGCTCTCCCGGGACGGGCAGCCGCTGTGCTTCGCCTCCGGGCCCGAGCCGAGCGTCCGCCGGGCGCTCGCCCACATCCTCGACCCCGAACACGGGTGACACCATGACACTGCGCACCACCGGTACCACCAGCACCACCGGCACGAACAGCGCCCCCGGCACCGCCGGCGCCGCCCGCCTCGCCGACCTGGCCGAGGGGATCCGCGCCGACTACGCCGCGCTGAAGGGGCGGGGCCTCGCGCTCGACCTGACGCGCGGCAAGCCGTCCCCGGCCCAGCTCGACCTGTCGACGGGCCTGCTGGACATCGGCGCGGCCGCCCTCGGGCCCGCCGGCGCGGGCGCGGACCACCGCAACTACGGGGGCCTGCACGGGCTGCCCGAGCTGCGTGCGATCTTCGCCGAGGTCCTGCGGGTGCCCGTCGACCAGTTGCTGGCGATCGGCAACTCCAGCCTGGCCCTCATGCACGACACGCTGGTGCACGCCGTGCTGTTCGGCGTGCCGGGCTCCGCGCGGCCGTGGGGCGCGGAGCGGACGGCCGTGCTGTGCCCCGTGCCCGGCTACGACCGGCACTTCGCGCTCTGCGAGAAGCTCGGCATCGAGATGATCCCCGTGCCGATGGGCGAGGACGGGCCCGACATGGACGAGGTGGAGCGGCTCGCCGCCGAGGACCCCCGCGTCCGGGCCATCTGGTGCGTCCCCACGTACAGCAACCCGACGGGCGCCGTGTACGGCGAGGAGACCGCGCGCCGGCTGGCGGCGCTCCCCGCCGCGGCGCCCGACTTCCGGATCCTGTGGGACGACGCGTACGCGGTGCACCACCTGACCGACGAGCCGGCGGCGGCGCCGGACATCCTCGCCCTGTGCGCCGAGCACGGCCACCCGGACCGCGCGTTCGTCTACGGCTCCACGTCCAAGATCACCTTCGCGGGGGCCGGCGTGGCGTTCTTCGGTTCCTCCCGGGCCAACGTGGAGTGGCTGACCGGCCACCTGTCCCGCCGGACCATCGGGCCGGACAAGCTCAACCAGCTCCGGCACGCCCTGTTCCTGCGGGACGCGGAGGGCCTGCGGGCGCACATGGCGGAGCACCGGGCGCTGCTGCGGCCCCGTTTCGACCTGGTCGAGCGGGTGCTGCGGGAGCGGCTGGGCGGCCTCGGCGCGACCACCTGGTCGCGGCCCCGGGGCGGTTACTTCGTCAGCCTCGACGTGCCGGACGGCTGCGCGCGACGCACGGTGGAGCTGGCGGCGGAGGCGGGCATCCGGCTGACCCCGGCGGGCGCCACCTTCCCGTACGGGAAGGACCCCCGCGACCGGAACATCCGGATCGCCCCGACCTACCCGGGTCTCGACGAGCTGGAGACGGCGATGGAGGGCCTCGCCGCGTGCGTGCTGCTCGCCGCCCTCGAACGGTCGTAGACGAGCGCGTCCAGGATCGTCCACGAAGTCGGACCGGCCGCTCCCCGGCCCTGATGCTGGGGAGCGGCCCGAGTCAACGACCAAGGAGTCCGGACATGCTGACCGATCGTGACGAGTTCCGCGACCAGCTGGAGCGGACGCTCCACGACAAGCTGACGCTGAACCACCCGATGTTCGACATCCTCTTCGACGCGGAGAAGCGGGACCTGCACACCCTGCAGAAGGTGGCGCTCCAGGGGTACCAGCTCACGAAGCACTTCCTGGACTACATCGAGACGCTGTTCTACTTCTGCCCGAAGGAGGGCAAGCACAAGCGGCGCCTGCTGTTCAACCTCTACGAGGAGGAGACCGGCCGCATCTCCAAGACGAAGAACCACGTCGAGCTGATGCAGGACTTCATCCGCGCCATCGGCGTCGACGACGCCACCCGCGACGCCGAGACGGCCCTGCCGAACACGCAGGAGCTGATCGACTACCGCATGAAGGCGTGCAAGAACCCGGAGACGTACCACATCGGTGCCGCCGCGGTGATGATCGCCAGCGAGGGGCAGAACCTGGAGACCCGCGGCGCCGAGGCCCGCGACAGCATCTTCAAGCGCGTGTACGGCCTGAAGGACGAGGACCTGCTGTTCTTCTCCGTGCACCAGGCGGAGGACGTCCACCACGTCCGGCACGGCCTGGACCTGGTCTCCGACATCTGCACCACGGAGAAGATGCAGGAGGAGGCGCTGTACGCGGTCTCCCACACGTGCGACCTCTTCTACAACATGTACGAGGGCATCTACCAGGAGTACAAGGCCGGCCGGCTCTGACCGCGGACGACGGAGGAGCAGGAGTGCCCGTGAATCAGCCGCCCAGGCCGTACTCCCTGGCCACGCACGCCGTGCGCGCGGGGCAGTACCAGGATCTGTCGGATCTCCACAGCGAGGGGCTCGCCCTGACGGCGAGCTACGTGTTCGCGGACGCCGAGGACGCCGCCGAGAAGTTCGCCGGCCGTCGGCCCGGGAACGTGTACGTCCGGTTCAACAACCCGACCACGGCCGCCTTCGAGCAGCGGATCGCCGCCATGGAGGGCGCGGAGGCGGCGGTCGCGGTCGGCTCCGGGATGGCGGCGTACACCGCCGTGGCGCTCGGGCTCCTCTCGGCCGGCGACCACGTGGTCCTCGGCGACGGGATGTTCGGCACGACGCCCCGGTTCTTCCGCACCTACATGGAGAAGTTCGGGGTGTCCGTCTCCATCGCGGACGTCCGGGACATCGGCCAGTGGCGCGAGGCCGTCCGGGACGAGACCGCCATGTTCGTGCTGGAGTCCCCGACCAACCCGATGATGCACGTCGCCGACCTGCGCGCCCTGTCGGCCCTCGCGGCCGAGCGGGGTGTCGTGCTGGTCGTCGACAACACCCTGTGCACCCCGGTCCTGCAGAACCCGATCGCGCTCGGCGCCGACCTCGTCATCCACTCCGCGGCCAAGTACATCGACGGCCAGGGGCGGTGCGGGGGCGGCGTCGTCGCGGGGCGGGAGGACCTCCTCAAGCCGGTGACCGACGTGCTGCGGACCGCCGGCCCCAGCCCGAGCGCCTTCAACTCGTGGGTGTTCCTGAAGTCGCTGGAGACGCTCCCCATCCGGATGCGGGAGCACTCGCGCAACGCGACGCTCCTCGCCGAGTGGCTGGACCAGCACCCGGCGGTGGAGGAGGTGTACTACACCGGCCTGGAGAAGCACCCGCAGCGGGAGCTGGTCGACTCGCAGCAGTCCGGCCCCGGCGGGCTGCTCAGCTTCACCGTGCGCGGCGACCAGCGGGACGCCTGGAACGTGATCGACAGCCTGTCGCTCATCTCCGTGACCACCAACATCGGCGACACGAAGTCGATGATCACGCACCCCGCGTCCACGACGCACGGCCGGATGTCGCTGTACGAGAAGGAGCGCGCCGGGATCTCCCCCAACCTGCTGAGGGTCTCGGTCGGCCTGGAGGACGCCTCCGACCTGATGGCCGACCTGGACCAGGCGCTGCGCGCCGTCGACGCCCGGGCGTTATGACATGAACGCGAAGCCGAACGGGGCAAGCATGACCGACACACCGGACGGCGCCCGCCGCGGGGCTCTGCGGATCGGGATCGTCGACCTCTTCTCACCGGCTCCGGAGAGCTGGGCGCGGTACATGTTCGCGTCCGCGGTGGAGGCCGCGGCGGACCGGCTCGGCACCGCCGTGGACATCACGGCGTACGGCGCGGACATGACCCGCCCGACGGCGGACTGCGGGATCGACTGGGACGGGCTGCCGTCCCTGGACGGGCTGATCGTCACCGGAGGGGAGCCGCGCTACCGCGCCGTCGAGGCCGAGCCGGCCCTGGCGGTGGTGGACCGGATCCTCAAGGACACGGCGGACCGGGTCACCTCGACGGTGTACTCCTGCCAGTCGGCGCACGCGGCGCTGCACCTGCTGCACGGACTGAGCCGCAGCCGCCTGCCGCGCAAGCTGCAGGGCGTCTACCGCCACCGCGTGCACGCCCGCGGCCCGCTCACCGCCGGCCTGCCGGACACGGTGCTCGTGCCGCACTCGCGGTGGAACACCATGCCGGCGCAGGAGCTGCGGCGGGTGGGCGTCACCGTCGCCCTGGAGACCGGGGACGGCGCGTGGTCCCTGGCGACCGGCGAGGACGGGCTGCGGCACGTCTTCAGCCAGGGGCACCCCGAGTACCTGCGGGAGACCCTGCTGAGCGAGTACCGGCGCGACCTGCGCCGGTACGCCGCCGGCGAGGCCGACCACGTGCCGGACCTGCCGCAGGGCTACCTGACGGCGGACGCGGAGGACACGCTCCTCACGTTCGCCGAGAAGCTCCGGGACCAGCGCGACCCGGAGTTGATCAAGAGCTTCCCCGACCGGGCCGCCGCCGAGGGCATCGACGGCGGCTGGCTGGCGGACTCGCGGGCCTTCTTCGCCAACTGGCTGCGGGCCCTGGACGATTCGAGAGAGCGGAGTGCTGACCACCGTGTTGACATGGCACTGGCCCCACGACGTACGGGCCTATGAGAAGGACCTCGCCAGGATGCTGGCGGCGAGCGCCGCGGACGACGGCATCCTGGGCTACGCCGAGACGCCCACGCAGGCGCAGCAGGAGGGGTTCGTCAACGGGGTCGCGCAGTTGGTCTCCGGCGGCGGCGGGCACCTGCTGATCGGCGAGGACGAGGAGGGGGTGGCGGCCATGTGCGTCATGAAGACCAACTCCATGCCGAACTGCCGCCACCTCGCCGAGGTGATGAAGGCGTACCTGGAGCCGCGGGTGCGCGGCACGTCGGCCGTGTACCAGCTCGTCGAGCGGGTCTGCGCGAAGGCGGAGGAGGTGGGCGTGGAGACGTTCGTCATCGACGTCCGGGAGGACTCGAAGGCGCACCGCGTGTGGTCGCGGTTCGGGTTCACCTCGTACGGCGTGCTCGACGACTACGCGCGCGTGGACGGCCGGTCGTACCGGGGCCACTACATGCGGCACCAGGTGCGGGAGCTGGCGGCGGCCGTGGCCGACCGCGTCCGCGAGCGGACCGGCGCGCCGTCCGCGGGCTGACCGTTCGTCAGGTGACCGTCCGGTGGCCGGAATGACCGGGGTACCCGTCGACCGGACGCGTACATTCACTTACTCACCGACAGCCCGGGACGCGCCGGCCACGACACAGGCAGGGAGAGAGATGCCGCCCTTCGAGGAAGAGACGAGTACGCGCACCCCCGAAGCGCCGGGTCCGCCCGAGTCCACCGGCTCCGGGGCGTCCCGGCACGGGCGGACCCTGCTGTGGGTGGCCGTCGCCCTGGGCTTCGTCATCGCGCTGCTCTCCTCGTCGATCAAGAACACGCTCACGGCGTTCTACGTCTCCATGACGGAGGACTTCGACGTGTCGCGCGGCACGTTCGCCATCGCGCCGTCCGCGTTCATGCTGACGTACGCGATCGCGTCGCCGGTCATGGGGTACGTCGCGGACCGGTTCGGGGCGCGCAAGTCGCTGGCCGGCGGGCTCGTCCTGGGCGGCGTCCTCTTCCTGGCGGGCGGCTTCACCCAGTCGTTCGCGGTGTTCACGCTGGTGTACGGGGTGGGCCTCGCCGTCTCGTACACGGCGATCTCGTACGTGCCGCTGGGCGTGCTGGTCGACGAGATGTTCCCGCCCGAGCGGCGGGGCGTCACCTACGCGATCCTCATGAACGGCACGGCGGTCGGCTTCGTGGCGCTGCTGCCGCTGTGGATCCAGATCGACGAGGGGACCGTCTGGCGGACGGTGTTCCGCTGGCTGGGCGTGGTCCTGCTCGTCATCACCGTGGTCGCGCTGTTCGTCCTGCCGAAGGAGACCGGCGGCGCGGCAAAGGGCGGCGCGGCCCCGCAGCGGAAGTCGAGCGCGGGCATGCTCTCGGAGGTGCTGGGGTCCCGGGTGTTCTGGACCGTCAGCCTCGCCTTCTTCGGCTGCGGCGTCACCATGGCCTTCGTCGACGTCCACCTGGTGGCGCACCTGGACCACATCGGCCTGGGCGGCACGGTGGCCAGTACGACCGTGGCGCTGCTCGGCGCGGCCGAGATCGTGGGCGCGCTCGTCGCCGGCTACTACTGCGACCGGGGGCACGGCCTGAAGGTCCTGGCCGGCAGCTACCTGGTGCGCTCGCTGTCGCTGGTGGTGCTGATGGCGGCGCCGACCGCGCTGGCCGCGAACGTCTTCGGCCTGCTGTTCGGCATCACGTACCTGGGCACCGTGGTCGCCAGCTCCATGTACCTGATCAACTCGCTGGACGCGCGGGCGAAGGGCCTGGCGCTGGGCCTGATGTGGTTCATCCACCAGATCGGCGCGTTCGTCGCGAGCGAGGGCGGCGGCATCAGCTACGACACGCTCCAGTCGTACGACCCGGTGGTCGTCGGCTCGGCGGTCATCGCCCTCGTGTCCACCGTGATCATCGCCGTGTGGCTGCCCAGGGCGCTGCGCGGGGCGCGGGACGGGGCGGAGGCGGACGGCACCGGCGGCACGGCGCCGGAGGCGGTCGCGGAGCGCTGACCGCCCGGCTCAGATGCCGTGGCCGTGCCCGCCCTCCAGCTCGCGGGCCGGTCGGTCCCCCTGCTCGACCCCGGTCTCCACCCCACCAGGGCGGAGGCCGGGCGCGACCGTTCCGGCGAGCACGCCGACGTAATACGCCCAGAAGAACAGCAGCGCGAGCAGCGCGACGAAACCGATCAGATGCCGGGGCGGAGCCCATCGGGAACTCGCCATCTCTCCCCCTCCTCGTCCTCGTCGTCCCACGGCCGGACAATTCCCCGGTATCGCGATACTAGGCGCGGTGGGGACGCCCGCGGAACAGCGGCGGCCGAATTACCGGCCCCCCGGCGCGCCGTGCACAAAGGCTCTGGAAAAACCTCCGTCACCTGGGAACCAGACCCCCTTCCCAACCGACGAACCTCCCGTCGGCCGACGACCACCGGACCGCTCAAGAGCCTTCTCATCATGCGGGATCGCTGTTGACGCCGGCGGCCGACCGTACGGTACGGTGACGCGCACCAGCGCATGACCCACCGGCCTTGACACATCTGGGAGGGGGCGGGCCGCGTGCCTCACACGTCGGAACTCGACGGAATACGCACGCTGGACGAGTTCGTCATTCAGCTGCGCGCACTGAAGATGAGAGCCGGCAATCCTTCCATCACCGAGATAACACGCCGTGTTCACCGGGACTGGCGTCGCGCGGGTCGGCCGAGAAGCGAGTTGCCGGCCCGCTCAACTGTGGGGAACTGTTTTCAAACGGGCCGCCGCCGCCCGAATTCCGATCTTCTGCTGGCGGTCGTGCGGGCACTCGCGACGGACGACCACGAGGTGGTGGCGGCCTGGAGCCGCGCCCTGCACAACGCCCTGGGCGAGGCCGCGACCGGCCCCGGGGTCCGGGTCACCGACAGGATCCCGCCACCGCCCGACGGGCCGCTCGTGCGCGACGCCGTCGTGGAAGAGGCGCTCCGCCTCCTCGACCTCCCCGGCAGTGGCCGCACGGTCGTCCTGGAGGGCCCCGCGGGGGTCGGGAAGAGCACCCTGGCGCACGCGCTGGGCCGCCGCCTCGGCGCCACCCACCGCACGGGCGGCCCCGTCCTCGTCGTCGACCTGCACGGCACGCACCCGCAGGCGCCCCCGGCGAGCCCCTTCACCGCGCTCGGGCACCTGCTGCGCGTCCTGGGCACGCCCATGGCCCGCGTACCGGCGTCCGCGGACGGCCGCTCGGTGCTGCTGCGCCGCCTGCTGGCCGGCACGGGCGCGCTGCTGATCCTGGAGGACGCCCACGACGCCGCGCAGGTGCGGCCGCTGCTGCCGGGGCCCCGCGCGGGCCACACGCTGGTCACCACGCGGCGCCGCCTGTCCGGGCTGGGCATCGGTGGCCGCGTCCGGGTCCCGCCGTGCGCCCCGGCCGACTCGCTGCGCATCCTGCGGGCCGTCGCGGGTGCCGCCCGGATCGACGCGGACCCGCTCGCCGCGAAGCTGGTCGGCGAGGCGGTCGGCCACCTCCCGCAGGGCCTGGTCCTCGTGGGGCGCCACATCGCCTCCCACCCCGACTGGCCGCTCGCCGACTACCACGAGCACGTCGTCGCCTCGCTGGTCCTGCGCGGCGGCATGGGCCGGTCCTTCGCGGCGTCCGAACGCCGGGTCTCCCGCGAGGCGCGCCGCCTCCTGCGGCTGCTCACCCTGCAGCCCGCCGCGCACGCCGACGTGCACGCCGCCGCCCGCCTGGTCGGCACGGGCCCGGAGGAGGCCCGGGGGCTGCTCGCCGAACTCGTCGCGGCCGGGCTGGTCGAGCACGTGGGGCCGGGCGTCTACGCGCTGGGGCGCCTCGTCCATGCGTACGCGCGGACGCGACTGCGCCTCGACGAGCCGGTCAGCCGCGTCCAGGAGGCACTGTCCCGGCTGCACCGGCAGCCGGCCCTCAGCGCGGAGGTGGTGGTCACCTGACGGGCGCGCCGGGCCACCGGCGGCGCTCCGGCGCGCCCGGGCACGGCCCGCCTCCCTGCCCGTCGGGCCCGGGGAGGCGCTGCGCCGAACGGGCGGTGGCCGACCGGGCGAACCCGGGGCCCCACCGCCCCGCCCCGACCTGAGGGCGGGATCGGGCCGGGCGCCCGGGGCGATGGGCGCGCCGGCCCGGGGACGACCGGCCGGAACCCTCCGGCGCCGGTACGGAGCCCGCGCAGAAAAGGCGGTCTTCCCCGCGGGGTGATAAATGTCTTGATCATGGGTGATCATCTCTTGCACCGCGGGCCCCGCGTTCGGCACGTGCCGGGAGGGCATGGGCGGACGACGACGCGCAGGGCGGGCCCACGGCCCCGGAGCCGCCCGGTCCGATCGCCGCGGTGACCGTCGCGGTGATCGTCGCGTCCCCGTGGGAGCGGGCCTTCGTCCCGGGCCCGGCGCGCACGGCGCACCCGCCGCGGACCGTCCGCGGTGGCCACCCCGCGGAAGGAGCGCCCTCCCGCGCCCACCCGGACCGCGCCCCGGGCCCGGCCCCGGCGGAGGAGTCCCGCCCCGACGGCCGCGTTCCCACGGCATGACCCGCTCGGCCGGCGGGGGTGTGCCGCGCGGGAAGGGGTCGGTTCGACGGGGGCGCCCGGGCTCGCGTGGCCACGGTGGGGGCGTCCTGCGCGGGGAGGGGACACCGGAGAGGCGGTGCGGCCGGCTCCGCGACGCCGGCCGAGCGGGTGGCGGACCGGAGGGTCCGGACGGCGGGACCGGCCGCTTCCGCCCGCACCGGGGAAGGGCGGGGGCACCGGTCCGGTCGGCGGCGTGCCGCTTCCGTTGGACCGAACGAGGGGGAAACCGCGCCGTCCGGCTGATCCGGCGCGTGTCGCGGTTCCCACGCCCCCGATCCGTCCCCACTCTGGGAGGGAGGGATCGGGTGAGGCCGTCGCGATCGCTCCGACAACCGGCGGGACCAGCGGAACCGCTGGTCAGAACGTTCCTGCCAGGTGACCGCGCTGGTGGGGCGGGTGGGACTCGAACCCACGGCCGACGGATTATGAGTCCGCTGCTCTAACCGGCTGAGCTACCGCCCCGTGCGGCGCGTCGCGCACATTTGTGCGCGCCGTCTGCCGCAGCATAGCCGCTCATACGATCTCCTGCTCCGGATGGTCGGCAACGCACGCCCTGGAGGACGATCATCGGCGCCGGATGGTTCCGGACCGGTCGGAGAAGATCGGAAAACGGGAAAGAGGGCCCCGTAGGACCCTCTCTCACCACTGCTCCCCCGGCTGGACTCGAACCAGCAACCCTCCGGTTAACAGCCGAATGCTCTGCCAATTGAGCTACAGGGGACCGCGCTCCCCCGACTGGACTCGAACCAGTAACCTGCCGGTTAACAGCCGGCTGCTCTGCCAATTGAGCTACAGGGGATTGCTGCGTTGCACCGATCGTACCCACCTGGGGTCTCCCGGGCGGCGCTCGCTCGCTGCGACACATACATTAGCGCAAGCCGGGGGGTGCTCCGCCAATCGGTACCGCCCCGGGCCCGGGTGTGACCTCCGCCCCTGCGGGCAGGCGGCCGGCACCGACGCCTACGGAGAAGGGTGACAGCCATGCGGTACAAGCTCACGTTCGTCGTTGGAGCGGCCGTCGGGTACGTCCTGGGGGCCCGGGCCGGGCGCGAACGGTACGAGCATCTGCGGAAGTCGGCGCGGCAGCTCTCCGCCAACCCCGCCGTGCGCAACGCCGCGGAATCGGCCGCGCAGACCGGCCGGCAGGTCGCCGGGCGGGCGTACCACGTGGTGAGCGAGAAGGTCGGGGACCGGATGCCGGAGTCGGTCGCCGAGCGGGTGCGCTCGCTGCGGGAGCGCGGCCAGGGCACCGAGGACGACTGGGGCACGACGAACACCTGACGCCCGCCGGGCGCCGCCGCTTCCGGCCGGCCGGACACCGGGTGGAGTACGGCAGAATCTCCTTCATGGGGATAGTCGCCGGGTTGGACAGTTCGTCGGGTTTCACGCGCATCGTCGTCTGCGACACGGACACGGGCGCCGTCCTGCGCCAGGGGTACGCCGCCCACCCCGTCGAGCCGAAGGCCACGGACGTCGATCCGCAGGCGTGGCTCCTCTCGCTGGGCGAGGCCGCCACGGGCGGACTGCTGGAGGGCGTGCAGGCCATCGGCGTGTGCGCCCAGCAGCACGGCCTCGTCCCGCTCGACCAGCAGGGCGCCACCGTGCGCCCCGCGCTGGTCGGCAACGACAAGCGGGCGCAGGTCGCCGCCGCGGACCTGGTCGAGGCGCTGGGCGGCCGGCAGGCGTGGGCGGAGGCCGTGGGCTGCGTGCCGCAGTCGGCGCAGCCCGTCGCCAAGCTGCGCTGGCTGGCGCGGACCGAGCCGGAGGCGGCGCGCCGGGTGGCGGCCGTGCTCCAGCCGCAGGACTGGCTGGTGTGGCAGTTGCTGGGCCGGCCGGCACGGCGCACCACGGACCGCGGCGGCGCGTCGGGGACGGGCTACTGGTCGGCGGCGGCGGGCGCGTACCGGCCGGACCTCGTCGAGCTGGCGCTGGGCCACCGGGCGGCGCTGCCGGAGGTCCTGGGCCCGGCGGAGGCCGCCGGTGTGACCCCGGAGGGGCTGCTGATCTCGGCGGGCACCGGGGAGACGATGGCCGCCGCGCTGGGACTGGGTCTCGGCATCGGTGACGCCGTCGTGTCGCTGGGGGCGTCGGGGTCCGTGATGGCGGTGCACCACGAGGCGCTGACCGATCCGCAGGGCATGATCACGGCGTTCGCCGACGCGGCGGGGACGCACCTGCCGGTGGTGTACACGTCGAACGCGGTCCGGGCGCTGCGCGGCACGGCGGAGATGCTGGGCGCGGAGAGCCTGGAGGAGCTGTCGGCGCTGGCCCTGAAGTCGACGCCCGGCGCGTCCGGGCTGGTGCTGCTCCCCTACCTGGAGGGCGAGCGGACGCCCCCGCTGCCGCACACGGCGGGCACGCTGAGCGGGCTGCGGCGCGAGTCGATGAAGCCGGAGCACCTGGCCCGGGCGGCGTTCGAGGGCATGCTGTGCGCGCTGGCCGACGCGGTGGACGTGCTGCGGCGGCGCGGCGCGGCGGTGCGCCGGGTGTTCCTGCTGGGGCCCGCGGCGGAGCTGCCGGCGGTGCAGGCGGTGGCGCCCGCGATCTTCGGCGCGCAGGTCGTCGTACCGCAGCCGGCGGACTACGCGGCGCTGGGGGCCGCACGGCAGGCGGCGTGGGCGCTGGGGGTGGCGCACGGGACGCTGACCCCGCAGGCGCCGCCGGCGTGGCGGGGTGCGGCGGCGCAGGTGTTCGAGCCGGGTGAGGAACTCGCGGTGGGGCAGGCGGTGCGCCAGCAGTACGGGGCGACGCGGGACCAGTTGCACCCGGGGGCGTTCGGCCCGTAGCGGACGGCGCGGAAACCCGGTCGTAACGATCGGGGCCCGGGAGCGATAGTTGCATCCGTGCTCAGACAACTACTCCGCATCCATCTGGTGCCGTACAAACGGCCCATAGCCTTCCTGGTGGCGCTCCAACTCCTGCAGACGGGTGCCTCCCTCTACCTGCCGACGCTCAACGCCGACATCATCGACCGGGGTGTCGTGACCGGTGACACCGGTTACATCCTGCGGCACGGCGCGCTGATGATCGCCGTGTCCGTGGTGCAGGTGGCGGGCAACATCGGCGCTGTCTACTACGGGGCGCGGACGGCCTCGGCGCTGGGCCGGGACGTGCGGGCGGCCGTCTTCGACCGGGTCCAGTCGTTCTCGGCGCGGGAGCTGGGGCACTTCGGGGCGCCGTCGCTGATCACCCGGACCACCAACGACGTCCAGCAGGTGCAGATGCTGGTGCTGATGGCGTTCACGCTGATGGTGTCGGCGCCGATCATGTGCGTGGGCGGGGTCGTGCTGGCGCTCGGGCTGGACGTGCCGCTGTCGGCGGTGCTGCTGGCCGTGGTGCCGGTGCTGGGGATCGCCGTGTCACTGATCGTGATGCGGATGCGGCCGTTGTTCCGCACGATGCAGGAGCGGCTCGACACGGTGAACCGGGTGCTGCGCGAGCAGATCACCGGCAACCGCGTCATCCGGGCGTTCGTGCGGGACGCGTACGAGCGGGAGCGCTTCAAGGGCGCGAACACCGAGCTGACCGACGTGTCGATGGCGGCGGGGCGGCTGATGGCGCTGATGTTCCCGACCGTGATGACGGTGGTGAACTTCTCCAGCGTCGCCGTGGTCTGGTTCGGCGCGCACCGGATCGACGACGGCGCGATGCAGATCGGCGCGCTGACGGCGTTCCTGGCGTACCTGATGCAGATCGTGATGGCCGTGATGATGGCCACCTTCATGTTCATGATGGTGCCGCGGGCCGAGGTGTGCGCCGAGCGCATCGAGGAGGTGCTGCGCACGGAGACCAGTGTGCTGCCGCCCGCGTCGCCGGTGCGGGAGCTGCCCCGCGGGGGCCGGCTGGAGATCCGCGGCGCGGACTTCCGCTACCCGGGCGCCGAGGAGCCGGTGCTGCACGGGATCGACCTGGAGGCCGGGCCGGGCGAGGTCACGGCGGTCATCGGGTCGACGGGCAGCGGCAAGTCCACGCTGCTGGGGCTCGTGCCGCGGCTGTTCGACGTGACGGGCGGCCGGGTGCTGGTCAACGGCGTCGACGTGCGCGAGCTGGACCCGGCGCTGATCGCCCGTACGGTGGGGCTCGTCCCGCAGCGGCCGTACCTGTTCTCGGGGACGGTCGCGACGAACCTCCGCTACGGGCGACCCGACGCGACCGACGAGGAGCTGTGGCGGGCCCTGGAGACGGCGCAGGCGGCCGACTTCGTACGGGGGCTGGAGGGCGGGCTCGACGCGCCGGTCTCGCAGGGCGGGACGAACGTCTCCGGCGGGCAGCGGCAGCGGCTGGCGATCGCACGGACGCTGGTGCAGCGTCCGGAGATCTACCTCTTCGACGACTCGTTCTCGGCGCTGGACTACAGCACCGACGCGCGGCTGCGGGCGGCGCTGGCGCGCGAGACCGCCGACGCGACCGTGGTGATCGTCGCGCAGCGGGTGTCGACGATCAGGGAGGCCGACCGGATCGTGGTCCTCGACGGGGGCCGGGTCGTGGGCGTGGGGCGGCACCACGAGCTGATGGCGGACAACGAGACGTACCGGGAGATCGTGCTCTCCCAGCTGACCGAGGCGGAGGCGGCCTGATGGCGGGTCCTGGCGGGATGATGCGGCCCGGCGGCGGTCCGGGCGACCGGTCCGCGGACTTCAAGGGGTCGTTCCGGCGGCTGCTGCGGCAGCTCACCCGGGAGAGGGCCGCGCTGTGGGTGATGGTCGCGACCGGTGTGCTCAGCGTGGCGCTGAGCGTGGTCGGGCCGAAGATCCTCGGCTGGGCGACGGACCTGGTCTTCGCGGGGGTCGTCGGCCGCGGCATGCCGGCGGGCGGCACGAAGGAGGAGGCCGTCGCGGCGCTGCGGAGGAGCGGCGAGGACGGGGTCGCGGACATGCTCTCCGGGGTGGCCTTCACCCCGGGCCGGGGCATCGACTTCGGCGCGGTCGGGAACGTGCTGCTGCTGGCGCTGGCCGTGTACGCGGTCGCCGGGCTGCTGATGCTCGTGTCGACCCGCATGTCGATCAGGATCATCAACCGGACGGTGTACCGGCTGCGCGAGGACGTGCAGGCCAAGCTGGAGCGGCTGCCGCTGTCGTACTTCGACCGGGCGCAGCGCGGCGAGGTGCTGAGCCGGGCGACGAACGACATCGACAACATCGGCCAGACCATGCAGCAGACGATGGGCCAGCTGATCAACTCGGTGCTGACGATCCTGGGCGTCCTCGCCATGATGTTCTGGATCTCCCCGCTGCTGGCGCTGGTCGCGCTGGTGACCGTGCCGGTGTCGGTGGTCGTGGCGGCGCGGGTCGGCAAGCGGTCGCAGCCGCAGTTCGTCCGGCAGTGGAAGGCCACGGGCGGGCTGAACGCGCACGTCGAGGAGATGTACTCGGGCCACGCGCTGGTGAAGGTGTTCGGCCGGCAGGAGGAGGCGGCGCGGGAGTTCCGCGAGCAGAACGACGAGCTGTACGAGGCCGGGTTCCGGGCGCAGTTCAACAGCGGGATCATGCAGCCGCTGATGTTCTTCGTGTCGAACCTGAACTACGTGCTGGTGGCGGTCGTCGGCGGGCTGCGCGTGGCGTCCGGGTCGCTGTCCATCGGTGACGTGCAGGCGTTCATCCAGTACTCGCGGCAGTTCTCGATGCCGCTGACGCAGGTCGCGTCGATGGCGAACCTGATGCAGTCCGGCGTGGCGTCCGCCGAGCGGATCTTCGAGCTGCTGGACGCGGAGGAGCAGGCGGAGTCGCCGGCGCTGGAGCGGCCCGCCGAGGTGCGCGGGGCGGTGACGCTGGAGAAGGTGTCGTTCCGCTACGAGCCGGAGAAGCCGCTCATCGAGGACCTGTCGCTGACGGTGGAGCCGGGCCAGACGGTCGCGATCGTCGGCCCGACGGGCGCCGGCAAGACGACGCTGGTCAATCTGCTGATGCGGTTCTACGAGGTGACGGACGGCCGGATCGTCCTCGACGGCGTGGACGTGGCCCGGATGTCGCGGGAGGAGCTGCGCTCGTCGATCGGCATGGTCCTCCAGGACACCTGGCTGTTCGGCGGGACGATCGCGGAGAACATCGCGTACGGCGCCGCCGCCGGCCGCGAGGTGACGCGCGAGGAGGTCGAGGCGGCGGCGCGGGCCGCGCACGCCGACCGGTTCGTCCGCACGCTGCCGGACGGGTACGACACGGTCGTCGACGAGGAGGGCGGCGGGGTCAGCGCGGGCGAGAAGCAGCTCATCACGATCGCCCGCGCGTTCCTGTCGGACCCGGTGATCCTGGTGCTCGACGAGGCGACGAGTTCGGTGGACACCCGTACGGAGGTGCTGATCCAGAAGGCGATGGCGCGCCTCGCCCACGGGCGGACGACCTTCGTCATCGCGCACCGGCTGTCGACCATCCGCGACGCGGACGTGATCTTGGTGATGGAGAACGGCTCCATCGTCGAGCAGGGCACGCACGACGAGCTGCTGGCGGCACGGGGCGCGTACGCGCGCCTGTACGCGGCGCAGTTCGCGGAGGCGGTGGCCGAGGTCGACTGACCGCGCGGCGGACCACCGCGCGGCGGGCACACGCGGAAGGGGGAACGGCACGGCGGACGGACCGGTGCCGGCGGGCGCGCCGCGGGGCACGGGACGCGGGACGCGGAGGAGGCGGGCGGCGGCCCCGGGGTCGCCGCGGGGCCGCCGATCGGCGTCGCGGCCGGCCCGGCCCACGGGGGTCGCCGGGGACCCGGCGACGGGCCTCGCCCTCGGGGTGCCGGCCGGCCCGGTCCTCGGCGCCGGACCCGGCCGCTCGCGCGGCGGCGCGGGTCGGCGCGGGACGGGGGAGGGCGCCGGGCGGGGCGCCGGGGGGAGCGGCTCAGTCCAGGCGGCTCAGTCCAGGTAGCCGCGCAACTGGTCCGCGAAGGCGTGGTCCCGCAGCTTGCCGAGGGTCTTGGACTCGATCTGGCGGATGCGCTCGCGCGTCACGCCGAAGAGGCGTCCGATCTCCTCCAGGGTGCGGGGCCGCCCGTCGACCAGCCCGTAGCGGAGCTGGACGACCTCCCGCTCGCGCTCGCCCAGCGTGGACAGGACCGCCTCCAGGTGCTCCCGCAGCAGCAGGAAAGCGGCGGTCTCCGCCGGGGAGGCGGCGTCGCCGTCCTCGATGAGGTCGCCCAGCGCCACGTCGTCCTCCTCGCCGACCGGCGTGTGCAGGGAGACCGGCTCCTGGGCGAGCCGCAGCACCTCCCCGATCCGCTCGGGCGGCAGGTCGAGGTGGGCGGCGACCTCCTCGGCGGTGGGCTCCCGCCCCCGCTCCTGGAGCATCCTGCGCTGGGCCCGCAGGACGCGGTTGATCAGCTCCACGACGTGGACGGGGACGCGGATGGTCCGGGCCTGGTCGGCGACGGCCCGGGACATCGCCTGACGGATCCACCAGGTCGCGTACGTGGAGAACTTGTAGCCGCGCGCGTAGTCGAACTTCTCGACGGCCCGGATCAGGCCGAGGTTGCCCTCCTGGACGAGGTCCAGCATGGTCAGGCCGCGGCCGACGTACCGCTTGGCGACGGAGACGACGAGGCGCAGGTTCGCCTCGATGAGCCGGCGCTTGGCCATCCGGCCCCGCACGACGAGGGCATCGAGGTCGACGGCGAGCCGGGAGTCCAGGTCCGGGGTGCGGGCGAGCTTCTCCTCCGCGAACAGGCCCGCCTCGACGCGCCGGGCCAGCTCGACCTCCTCCGCGGCGGTGAGGAGCGGGATGCGGCCGATCTCCCGCAGGTACTGCCGGAACAGGTCCGACGACGGTGCCGCGGTCCGGTCGGCGGCGGCGCGCCCGGGCGGCTCGGGGAGCGGCTCCGGCAGGTCGGGAGGGCCCTCCGGGAGGGCCTCGGGGAGGGGTTCGTGGAGGAGGGGTTCGGGGAGGGCCTCGGGGTGGCCCGGTGGCGGGCCCTGCGCGGGGACGCCCCGCCCGGAGGAGTCATACCCGAAGGCGTCGTGCCCGGAGGAGTCATGCCCGGATAAGTCCCGCCCGGGGAAGTGCCGCCCGGAGGCGTCCTGCCCGGGGAGATCCCGCCCGGAGGCGTCCCGTCCGGAGGCGTCCTGTCCGGGGATGTGCTGCTCGGGGGCGTCCTGCGCGGGGACGGCGTCGTCCAGGGTCCGAATCCGCACGGGGAGACCTCCAGGTGATCGCTGCCGGTTCGGTCCGTCACCGCCCCCAGTGTGGGGTACGACACATCACTGCCACGAGGGTCGTGCGCCCACTTTTTGCGACCGGTGCGTGACGGCGCGACTACTCGCCGGTACGGGAGGAGGGGCGACGCGGAGGGCGCCTCAGAGGGCGGAGGCGCCGTGGTTGCGGAGCGACTGGGCGTACTGCTGGAGGACCCACAGCTCGTTCTGGACGGCCGCGAGGCGCTCGGGGTCGCCGTGCGTGCCCAGGCGGGTGAGGGTGCCCTGGACCTCGTGGACGCGGCGGTCGACGGCGCGGAGGCGGACCTGGACCAGTTGCTCCCCCGCGTACGCCTCGTCGACCGTGCGGGCCAGGACGGCCTCCACGGCCAGCTCCGTGACGAGCGCGCGGACCGTGTCGTCGGGGGCGGCTTCGCGGACGCGGGCCAGGTAGTCGGGGGCGTCGGCGACGCCCTGCGCGGCGCCGCCCGCCTCGGCGATGGTGCGGCGCACCGCGGCGTACGGCGGGGCGGTGAACTCGTCGGCGCCGTACGCGTCGAACGCCGGGGACACGAGGGCCGGGTACTGGAGGGCCAGCTTCAACAGCTCCCGCTCCGTGCGGTGGGCGGGGCTGCGGAGGTTGAGCGCCGGGCCGGTGAAGGACGGCTGCGCCGGGCGCTGCCCGGCGGGTCCCGCCGGCGGGCGGGGGCCGGCCCCGGGGCGGGGGCGGCCGTCGGGGGCGCCGCCGCGCTCCCGGGCCCAGCGGGCGAGCTGGGCGACGCGCTTCACGACGAACTGCGTGTCGAGGATGCCGAGCATCCCGGCCAGCTCCACGGCGACCTCGTGCTGCGAGGCGACGTTCTTGATGCGGGCGACGATCGGCGCGGCCTCGTCGAGGGCGGCGGCGCGGCCCGCCGGGGTCTCCAGGTCGTACCGGTTCACGATCTGCCGCAGCGCGAACTCGAACAGCGGGGTGCGCGGCTCGACCAGCTCCCGCACCGCCTCGTCGCCCTTCACGAGCCGCAGCTCGCAGGGGTCCATGCCGTCCGGGGCGATCGCGATGTACGTCTCGGCGGCGAACTTCTGGTCGTCCTCGAAGGCCCGCAGCGCGGCCTTCTGGCCGGCCGCGTCCCCGTCGAAGGTGAAGATCACCCGGGCGGAGCCGTTGTCCATCAGCAGCCGGCGGAGGATCTTGATGTGATCGCCGCCGAAGGCGGTGCCGCAGGTCGCGATGGCGGTGGTGATCCCGGCGAGGTGGCAGGCCATGACGTCGGTGTAGCCCTCGACGACGACGGCGCGGCTGGACTTGGCGATGTCCTTCTTGGCGAGGTCGATGCCGTAGAGGACCTGCGACTTGCGGTAGATCGGCGTCTCGGGCGTGTTGAGGTACTTGGGCCCGTTGTCGTCGTCGCGGAGCCGGCGCGCGCCGAAGCCGACCACGTCGCCGCCCACGTCGCGGATGGGCCACATCAGCCGGCCGCGGAAGCGGTCGATGGGGCCGCGGCGGCCGTCCTGGGACAGGCCGGAGAGGATCAGCTCCTTGTCGGAGAAGCCCTTGCCGCGCAGGTGGCGCGTGAGGTGGTCCCAGCCGGCGGGGCTGTAGCCGACGCCGAAGTGGTGGGCCGCGGCCTGGTCGAAGCCGCGCTCGGCGAGGAACCTGCGCCCGATCTCCGCCTCCGCGCCGTCCAGTTGCTCGGCGTAGTACTGGGCGGCGGCCTTGTGCGCCTCGATCAGGCGGATGCGCTCGCCGCGCTGGTGGGTGGGGTTGTAGCCGCCCTCCTCGTAGCGGAGGGTGATGCCGGCGCGGGCGGCGAGCCGCTCGACCGTCTCCGAGAAGGAGAGGTGGTCGATCTTCATGACGAAGGCGATCGTGTCCCCGCCCTCCTGGCAGCCGAAGCAGTGGAAGAGACCCTTGCTGGGGCTGACCTGGAAGGACGGGGACTTCTCGTCGTGGAAGGGGCACAGCCCCTTGAGGTTGCCGCCGCCGGCGTTGCGGAGCTGGAGGTACTCGGACACGACGGCGTCGATGGGGACGGCGTCCCGCACCGCCTTCACGTCGTCATCGTTGATCCTGCCTGCCACGGAGGAATTCTACGGGCGCCGTCCCGCCTGTCGTCCCGACAGCAGGGACGGCAGCGGGACCGACGGGTCCGCCAGGGCCTCCGGGTCGACGGCGACGCCCGCCGCGCCCGCGCGGACCAGCTCCTGGACCGATTCTGTGACGTCCCACACGTTCACGTTCATCCCGGCCAGGACCCGGCGGTCCTTCAGCCAGAACGCGACGAACCGCCGCCTGCCGGCGTCGCCGCGCAGCACCACCTGGTCGTACGAGCCGGGCGGCGCCCAGCCGGAGTACTCCATGCCGAGGTCGTACTGGTCGGAGAAGAAGTAGGGCACCCGGTCGTACGACACGTCGTGGCCGAGCATGGCGCGGGCGGCGGCCGGGCCGCCGTTGAGGGCGTTGGCCCAGTGCTCGACGCGCAGCCGGACACCGAGGAGCGGGTGGTGCGCGGCGGCCACGTCGCCGGCGGCGTGGATGTGCGGGTCGGAGGTGCGCAGCGACGCGTCGACGGCGATGCCGCCGCCGTGGGCGCGGTCGACGAGGGCCAGCCCGGCGGCCTCGGCGAGCGCGGTGCGGGGCACGGCGCCGACCGCGGCGAGCACGGCGTGCGCCGGGTGCTCCTCGCCGTCCTCGGTGCGGGCGGCGAGGACCATGCCGTCCTGGCCGACGATCTCGGAGAGGCGGGTGCCGAACCGGAAGCGGACGCCGCGCTCGGCGTGCAGCTCGGTGAAGACCTGGCCCAGTTCGGGGCCGACGGCCCGGTGGAGCGGGGTGGCCGCCGGTTCGACGACGGTGACCTCGGCGCCGTAGCCGCGGGCGGCGGCGGCGACCTCCAGGCCGATCCAGCCGGCGCCGGCGACGACCAGGTGGCCGTTGTCGCGGCCGAGGGCGGCGAGGACGCCCTGGAGGCGGTCGGCGTGGGAGAGGCGGCGCAGGTGGTGGACGCCGGCGAGGTCCGTGCCGGGGACGTCCAGGCGGCGCGGCTCGGCGCCGGTGGCCAGGAGCAGCTTGTCGTAGTGGATCGCGGTGCCGTCGCCGAGGCGGACCGTCCGGTGGTCGCGGTCGATGGCGGTGACGGGCTGGCCGAGGTGGAGTTCGACGTCGGACCGGGCGTACCAGGAGGGGTCGTGGACGAAGACGCTGTCGCGCTCCGCCTTGCCGGAGAGGTAGCCCTTGGAGAGCGGTGGCCGTTCGTAGGGGTGGTCGCGTTCGTCACCGACGAGGATCACCCGGCCGGAGAACCCCTCGGCGCGGAGGGTCTCCGCCGCCTTGGCACCGGCCAGTCCCCCGCCCACGATGACGAAGGTCTCATCTGCGTCGACCACTTGTCGCCTCCTACCCGGAATGCACGGTACGTCCGTGTCCACGCTACGCCGCGTGCCGCCGTCCGGCCGTGGCGCCCTACGGAGGGTCCCGCACCGCGCGGGGGCGCGAAAGAGGACCTACCGGGCGCGGGGGGCGGTGAGGCCCGCGTGGAGGGCGCGGGCGGTGGCGTCGGTGAAGGAGGCGATCTGGTCGACGACGACCCGCTTGCGGGCCCGGTCGTCGGGCGCGGCGTCGAACAGGGCGCGGAACTGCGGGTCGAGGCCGTCGGGGGCGCGCCGCACGAGCGCGTCGGCCAGTTCGGCGATGACGACGCGCTGGTCGGCGCGGAGGGCCTCCTGCTCGGCGCGCTGCATCACGTACCGGTGGGCGACGGCCTTGAGCACGGCGCACTCGTTGCGGGTCTCGCGGGGGACGACGAGCCGGGCCCCGTACCGGGTGAGGCGGCCGGTGCCGTACGCCTGGCGGGTGGCGGCCTCGGCGGCGAGGCAGAAGCGCCCGATGAGCTGGCTGGTGGCGTCCTTGAGGCGTGCCTGGGCGACGGCGGTGCCGTCGTAGCCGTGCGGCCACCACTCCTGGTCGACGAGCCGGTCGAGGGCGTCGGCGAGTTCCTGCGGGTCGGTGTCGGCCGGGACGTAGCGGCCGACGGCGACGCGCCAGATGTCGGCGCGCTCGGGTTCGGCGAGGAGGAGGCCGGGGTCGACGTGCCCGGCGTGGAGGCCGTCCTCGAAGTCGTGCACGGAGTAGGCGACGTCGTCGGACCAGTCCATGACCTGGGCCTCGAAGCAGGTGCGCCCGTCGGGGGCGCCCTGCCGGACCCAGGTGAAGACGGGCAGGTCGTCCTCGTACACGCCGAACTTCGGGGAGCGCGGGTCGGTGGGGTGGGCGCCGCGCGGCCACGGGTACTTGGTGGCGGCGTCGAGGGCGGCGCGGGTGAGGTTGAGGCCGACGCTGACGAGGTCGCCGGTGGCCGGGTCGGGGACGAACCGCTTGGGTTCGATGCGGGTGAGCAGGCGCAGCGACTGGGCGTTGCCCTCGAAGCCCCCGCAGTCCTCGGCGAACTCGTTGAGGGCCTGTTCGCCGTTGTGCCCGAACGGCGGGTGGCCCATGTCGTGGGAGAGGCAGGCGGCTTCGACGAGGTCGGGGTCGCAGCCGAGCGCGGCGCCCAGTTCGCGGCCGACCTGGGCGCATTCGAGGGAGTGGGTGAGGCGGGTGCGGGGGCTGGCGTCCCAGGCGGGAGCGCCTCCCGCCCGGGCGGAGCCGGGGGCGCGGGGGACGGTGCCGGGGGTGACGACCTGGGTCTTGCCGGCGAGGCGGCGCAGGGCGGAGGAGTGCAGGACGCGTGCCCGGTCGCGCTGGAAGGCGGTGCGGCCGGGGCGCTTGTCGGGTTCGGCGGCCCAGCGCTCGGTGGCCGCCGTGTCGTACGCGCCGTCCTGGGGGGTCGTGCCTGCCGTGCCGTTCATGCAGTGAAGGTAACCGCCCGGGGCGGCGGTGAAGCGCGTGACGTGTCAGACGGAGGCGTACGCGCGGGGTTCGGGGGTCGCCGCGCGACGGGCGAGGGCCTCGTCGTAGCGGTGCAGGACGAGCCGGGCCAGCGCGGGATGCGGGCCGAGGGGAGCGGCGGCGATCCAGGGCGCGGCGGCGGCGCTGCGGGTGGCGAAGAGGCCGGGCGCGGTGAAGCAGGAGGCGACGGCGATCCGGGTGCGTCCGCGGGCGGTGAGCTCCCGGACGGCCTCCGGGACGGTGGGGGACGCGGCGGAGGCGTAGGCGGGGACGACCGGGACGCCGCCGAGGCGCCGGCCGAGCAGCGCGGCGAGGCGGCGGGTGCCGGCGGTGGACTCGGGGTCGCGGGAGCCCGCGGCGGCGAGGACGACGCCGGCGGTGCGGCTCGTGCGGGGGCCGGGGCGCCAGCCGGCCTCGGTGAGCCGGTCGTGGAGGGCCTCGGCGAGGAGCGGGTGGGGCCCGAGGGGGGCGGCGACGCGGGCGCGCACGCGGGGGGCGGCGGCCTCGGCGGCCCGCGGCAGGTCGTGCTTGACGTGGTGACCGCGGCCGAAGAGGAGCGGGACGAGGACGGCGTCGCCGCCGGCGGGGAGGCCGTCGAGGGCGTCGGTGAGCAGGGGCTCGTTGAGCTCGACGTGGCCGAGCCGGACGGGCAGGCCGGGGCGGAGCGCGCGGACCCGGTCGAGCAGCGCGGTCACGGTGGGCAGGGCGCGGGGGTCGCGGCTGCCGTGGGCGACGGCGACCAGGGTGGGTGTGCTCATGGGCGGCCTGCGCGTTCCGTCGGGGGCGGGGATCGTGTGCCGATCCTGGCGCGCGGAGATTGCCGCGGTGTTGCACGGCGGTGACGGGTGCTTTGGCGTCGGCTCACCCGGCGGGCGGAACGGGTGTCAGCGGGGCGGCGCGACCACCGGACCCATAATTCCGAAACGTGGAATATATTTTCCGTTATCGGATCGAGCGGGAGGGGTGGGCCGTGCGGAGGGGGACCTTGGGAGGGGCGGTGCCGTTGGGCCGGCGGGTCTTCGCCGAGCTGGTCGGGACGGCGGCGCTCGTCGCGGCCGTCGTGGGCTCCGGCCTCCAGGCCGCCGCGCTCAGCGACGACGCGGGGGTCCGGCTGCTGGCCAACTCGCTCGCGTCCGCCCTGGCGCTGGGGGTGCTGATCGCCCTGCTCGGCCCCGTCTCCGGGGGCCACCTCAACCCCGTCGTCACCCTGTGCGCCTGGTGGTCCCGCCGCCGGGCCGGGGAGCGGGTCCCCGCGCGCGAAGCGGCCCTGTACCTGGCCGCGCAGCCGGTGGGCGCGGCGGCCGGGGCGCTGCTGGCGGAGGCGATGTTCGGGCGGACGCCCGGCGGGGCCGGCTGGTCCTGGTCGACGCAGGCGCGGGCGGACGGGCACCTGCTGCTCGGCGAGGCCGTCGCGACGGCCGGGCTGGTCCTGCTGGTCGTGGGCCTGGAGCGGCTGGACCGGGCCCGGCTCGCGCCGCTCGCGGTCGCCGCGTACATCGGCGCCGCGATCTGGTTCACCTCGTCCGGGTCGTTCGCCAACCCGGCGGCCACGCTGGGGCGTTCGTTCACCGACTCGTCCACCGGGATCGCCCCCGCCTCGCTGCCCGGCTTCGTCGCCGCGCAACTGCTCGGGGCGTTGGCCGGCGCCGCCCTCGCCGCGCCGCTGTACGGGCCGCCGGCGGTCGCCCGCCCGCCCCGGGACCCGGTGGCGCGCCCGGCGCGCCGGGACCGCGCCGCCTGACGGCGCCCCGGCCGGGGCGCGAGCGCGCGGGTGCCATCCTGGTGGCGACGGCGGTGTCCCCACCCGGAGGTGCGCGCACGTGACCCAGGCCCTGACCGTACCGACCCCCACCACCGGCACCGAGGCGAGGGCCGCGGCGCCGGCGCGGAGCGCGGTGGCGACGCGCCCCGCCGCGTGCGCGCGGGTCTCCGGGCCGGTGGCCCCGGCCCACCGCCGGGAGGGGACCGCGGGGACCGCGCGGGAGCGGCGGATGCCGTTCGAGGCGGTCGCCCCGCGGTACGGCGCGCCGGCGGAGCACGTCCGCCGCCACGTCCACGCCACGCCGGGGGCCGTCGCCGCGCCCGTGGTGCGGGGCGGCGCCGACCACCCGGCGCGGACGGAGCGGGAGGCGGCCGGATGACCCCCGGCGAGCTGCCGTTCTTCGTGTACGGGACGCTGCGGCCCGGCGAACCCCACCACACGAGGCTCCTGCGGGGCCGTACGGCCGCCGAGGGGCCGGCACGGCTTTTGGGCGCCGCCCTCCACGACGGGCCCGGCTACCCGTACGCGGTGCGCGGCGGCACCGGCCACGTCGTCGGAGAGATCCTGCGCGCCGCGCCGGGCGCGTACGGCGGGCTGCTGTCCGCACTGGACCACCTGGAGGAGTACCACGGCCCCGACCACCCGCTGAACCTGTACGAGCGGCACCGCTGCGACGTGGTCCGCGTGCGGGACGGGGCCCTGGTGCCGGCGTGGGTGTACGTGGCGGCGCCGCGCGCCGTGCCGGGGCCGCGGATACCGGGCGGCGACTGGCTCAGCCGCCGGCCGGTTCGAGACGCACCGCGCACACCTTGAACTCGGGCATCTTCGACGTCGGGTCGAGCGCCGGGTTGGTGAGCGTGTTGGCGCGGCCCTCTCCCGGCCAGTGGAACGGCATGAACACCGTGTCGGGCCGGATCGCCGTCGTGATGCGGGCCGGGGCGACCGCCCGCCCGCGCCGCGACACGACCGCGACCGGGTCGCCCTCCGCGACGCCGACCCGCTCCGCGAGCCGCGGGTGCAGCTCCACGAACGGCCCGGGGGCGGCGGCGTTCAGCTCCGCGACCCGCCGGGTCTGGGCACCCGACTGGTACTGGGAGACGACGCGGCCCGTCGTCAGGACGACCGGGTACTCCTCGTCGGTCTCCTCGGCGGAGGCCCGGTGCGTGACCGGGACGAACCGGGCACGGCCGTCCGGGGTGGCGAACCGGTCGAGGAACAGCCGGGGCGTGCCGGGGTGGCCGGGGTCGGGGCACGGCCAGAAGACGCCGTCCTCCTCGACGATGCGCCGGTAGCTGATCCCCGCGTAGTCGGCGGCGCCGCCCGCGGAGGCGCGGCGCAGCTCGTCGAAGACCTCCTCGGGGTCGGTCGGGAAGCCCTTCTCCCAGCCGAGCAGCCCGGCGAGGCCGTGCAGCACCTCCAGGTCGCTGCGGACCCCCTCGGGCGGGGTGATCGCCCGCCGGCGGAGCAGGACCCGGCCCTCCAGGTTGGTGGTGGTCCCGGTCTCCTCCGCCCACTGCGTGACGGGCAGGACGACGTCCGCGAGGGCGGCCGTCTCGGAGAGCACCACGTCGGCGACGGCGAGGAAGTCCAGGGACTTCAGTCGCTCCTCGACGTGCGCGGCGCGCGGCGCGGAGACGACCGGGTTGGAACCCATCAGCAGCAGCGCCCTGACGTCCCGGCCGAGCGCGTCGAGCAGTTCGTACGCGCTGCGCCCGGGGCCGGGCAGGGTGTCCGGGTCGACGCCCCACACGCCGGCGACGTGGGCGCGGGCCTCGGGGTCGTCCAGCTTGCGGTAGCCGGGCAACTGGTCGGCCTTCTGGCCGTGTTCGCGCCCGCCCTGGCCGTTGCCCTGGCCGGTGAGGCAGCCGTACCCGGACAGGGGGCGGCCGGCGCGGCCGGTGGCCAGGCACAGGTTGATCCAGGCGCCGACGGTGTCGGTGCCCTTGGACTGCTGCTCGGGGCCGCGCGCGGTGAGCACCATGCCGCTCTCCGCGTCGCAGAACATCGCGACGGCCTCGCGCAACTGCGGCACCGGGACGCCGGTGATGCGCTCGACGAGCGCCGGCCAGTGGGACATGGCGGCGGCGCGGGCGTCGGCCCACCCGGTCGTGCGGCTCGCGACGAACCCCTCGTCGACGCGCCCCTCGGAGACGACCAGGTGGAGCAGGCCGAGGGCGAGGGCGAGGTCGGTGCCGGGGCGGGGCGCGATGTGCAGGTCGGCCTGTTCGGCGGTGCGGGTGCGGCGCGGGTCGACGACGACGAGCTTGCCGCCGTTCTCCCGCAGCTCCGTCAGGTAGCGCAGCGCCGGCGGCATCGTCTCGGCCAGGTTGGAGCCGACCAGGATGACGCAGCCGGTGCGCGGGACGTCCTCCAGCGGGAACGGCAGGCCCCGGTCGACGCCGAACGCCTTGGTGTGGGCCGCCGCGGCGGACGACATGCAGAAGCGGCCGTTGTAGTCGATCTGCGAGGTGCCGAGGACGAGCCGGGCGAACTTGCCGAGCGTGTACGCCTTCTCGTTGGTGAGCCCGCCGCCGCCGAACACCCCGACCCCGTCGGGCCCGTGCGAGGCGCGGGTGCGCCGCAGTCCGTCGGCGACGGCACGCAGTGCCTCCTCCCAGGTGGCCGGTTCCAGTCCGCCCGTGGCGTGGCGACGGATCAGCGGCCCGGTCAGCCTGACCCGGGAGGAGAGCACGGCGGGTGCGGTACGTCCCTTACCGCACAGGGCACCCCGGTTGACGGGGAAGTCCGTGCGCTCCACGACGTCGACCCCGCCGTCCTCGGTGGGCCGGAGGTTCATTCCGCACTGCAGGGCGCAGTACGGGCAGTGCGTGGAGGTGGTGGCGGCGAGCATGCCCCCGAGCGTGCGGCGCGTGTGTTACGGCCGTGGTCCCGGTGTATTACGCACGGGGTACGTCGCGCTCCGGCGGCCCGGCCCGGGGCGGTGAGCCGCGCGGGGCTCAGCCGGCCGACGCGAGGGCCTCGGTGACGCCGGTCTCCTGCCGTCCGAGGAAGACCGGGTCGGGCCGCAGGACCACGTCCGCCGCGGCCTTCCCGGCGGCGGCGAGCTCGCGGACCCCGCCGTAGTACCAGACCGCGTCGTGCGGCTCGGCGACGCCGACACCGTACGACGCGACACCGGCCGCGCGGCAGAGGGCGACCGCGCGCCGGACGTGGAAGCCCTGGGTGACGAGGACGGCCCGGTCGACGCCGAAGATCCGCTTGGCGCGGACGCAGGAGTCCCACGTGTCGAAGCCGGCGTGATCGCTGACGATTCGCGTGCCGGGCACGCCCCGCTCGACGAGATACGCGCGCATGGCGTCCGGCTCGTCGTAGTCGGCGCGGCTGTTGTCACCGGTGACGAGGACGACCTTCACCTTGCCCGTGCGGTACAGCTCGGCGGCCGTGTCGAGCCGGTGCGCCAGGTACGGGGTGGGGCGGCCCTTCCACAGGCCGGCGCCGAACACGACGGCCACGTCGCGGGCCGGCACGTCGGCGACCGTGCGGAGGCTGCCGGCGGTGCTCGTGTGCAGCCAGGTCGCCGGCGCGAGCGCCAGGACGCAGGCCAGCGCCGCGCCCTGCACCAGCCGCCGCTGTCCCCGCCGCGTGCCCGGCACCAGCCGGCGTGTCCAGCCCCGCATCACGAACCCCTCCCGTCGCCCTCGGCCCGCGCTCCGCGTGCCTCCCCCGCCCTGTCCGACGCGCGTGCCCGGCCCCCGGTTCACCGGACGGCCACGCGGCGGGTGTGACGTGCGTCCCCCGGCGCGCGGGCGGAGGACGTACGGCCGACCCGTCCGAACCGGGCCGGGCGCGGGCGCCACCGGCCGCCGGGGGCCCGTCGTGCGCGCCCCGTCCGGCGGTGCGGCCGGCCTCCACCGGCCGGGGGCCGCGTCGACGTCGCGGAGCGCGGAGGGGCGTGGTGGAGCGCGGTGGGCGACGGCGCAGGAGGTGCGGCCCGCGCGCGGGGAGGCCCCGGCCCGCCGTGGCGGCGCGGGCCGGGGCGGACACGGCGGCGCCCACCGCGGTGACCCGGGGAGCGTGACGGCGGCCGTGGCCGAGGTCCGGGGAGCGTGTCGGCGGCCGGGGCGCCGCCCGCACGCGGGGGGGGGGCCGCCGGGGCGG
>NZ_JAWCTQ010000034.1:0-81178 GCF_032423885.1 Streptomyces tamarix
GCCGTCTGACCGAGGGGACAGGCGCGAGCCGAACACTGTGAGGGCCCTACCGGCACGTGCCGGTAGGGCCCTCACTGCGTGCCGTGCCGCTCGGAGCAGCCCTGGGTCAACGGGTCAGTGGTCGGAGTAGCTGAAGCCACCCACGGTCCAGGCGCTGACGTCCTCGATCGCGACGCGGTACATCCCGCCCGTCTCCGGGATCCCCACCGTGCCCTGCAGGATCCGGGCGACATGAAAGTGCAGACGCGTGGGTGGCCCGTCCTTCGCGGGGGTGTCGAAGACAGCGGAGAGCTCGCCCAGGTCGGCGGAGTCCGTCAGCACCTCCGCCACCCTCTGCCTCCACATGGCTTCGGGAGCCAGGCGACCGGTGATGACAGCACCAGCGGTGACCACGGTCAGGGACATCTGATTGCTCTGCCCGGACTCCACGAGGGCGGCGATGTCAACGATCAGCTCGTCAGGCTCCGGCATGAGATCGGATTCTGTGCACCGGCCCGTCCGGGCGGCTTCGACGGTGGCACTACCGGGCAGGACAGGCGCATACGGTCTTCCCGTCGGAGGACGACGGTGGCGCGCGGGCCAGGGAGCTCTCGGTGCCGCAGTACCGATCTGGGGTGCGCAGGTGCCCCAGATGTGGCGCAGGGCGTTGGTGACGGGCTCGGACACGATCAGGACTGCGGTGCCCTCGGCTGCCCGGGTAATGGTCGGCTGCCCCAGGTCTTCAAGGAAGGCTCGTGCGGTATGGCGTGCGCCGGCAACGGCCGCGGTGGAGGGGAACGAGTGGCGTTGATCGCCGTCGCGCCCATCAGGGTCACCCTGGTCTCCGGATCGTCCATGCCCGACCCTCGCCCACCCGGTCCCTGGGCTCCGCCCGCCCCCGGCGCCGGGCCGTCGGCGGCGTCACGGGAAGCCCGGCGGGCGGCTCCGGGTCTCACCCGAGTGCCGGACCTGCGCTGCGGACGGTCCCGGGCATGCGCAGACCGGCCCAGGGGGACCTCATCGCCAGGCGCACCAAATCTGTTCTCGCTGGAGTAGACATTCATTGCTCGCCTGCTTACAGTTTCTCTTGTAGCCGAGATCGAGAAGGGCCCGGCAGACACGAACTGCCGGGCAGCAGTGCCCGCGTGACGGTGCGGTGGTGGAGTTTCGAAGCCAGGTTGTTGCATGACGGCGACGGGACTGACGACCGGACCGGGTGGCCCGCAGTGGTGAGGGGCCGCCGTGAGCAGGACCGCAGTCGACGCGGTTGCGGTACCAGCAGTGCTGTATTGAGTGGTGCCCTCGGTGAAGGTGTCGGGCTGCGGACGCGCGTGCCGGGGAGTGGCGCTGTGTCAGGCCACCAGCGGTTCGCAGTACAAGCAGTATGCGTTCCGCGTTTGTAAGTGATTAGTTGAGAGGGAAGAACGGAGGAGTCGAGCGCCATCAGGATCGCCCGGGCGGAAGACTGAGCCCGGGTACCGCAGGACATCGATAGGCAGGTGGTCTCCGGTCACGCATCCGCGATCCCCGCACCCCCGTCGTATCGGGCGGCTGTGCGGAAACAGAAGGCCGGCGCAGCACTAGGGCCGGCAGATGGTGTTGCAGTTCCTTCGGGGCCTTGGTGCCGTACGGCACCAAGGCCCCTCCGCGCGTTCCACAGAGAGGTGAGATGACAGCAGACGAGTCGCTAGGCCGTCTCGACGACGACGATTACCCCGCCTACACGATAGGCCGGGCCGCCGAGCTGCTCGGCACCACCCCGGGCTTCCTTCGAGCCATCGGCGAAGCACGACTGATCACACCACTGCGCTCCGAGGGCGGACACCGCCGCTACTCCCGCTACCAACTGCGTATCGCGGCCCGCGCGCGTGAGCTCGTCGACCAGGGCACCCCGATCGAGGCCGCATGCCGGATCATCATCCTCGAAGACCAACTCGAAGAAGCCCAGCGCATCAACGCCGAATATCGCCGCATCGGCGGATCGTCCAGTCTATCGGCCGCGGTCTGAGGTGAGCGTGCCCGCCGGTATCGGCGGGCCCTCGCACCCGCGTATGGCCGGGCTGTGGCGCGCAGGGACGGTCCTCGTGGCCGAACGGTTCCACCGGCATTTCGGCCTCCGGCCCCGGTCACCGCGCCGCTACAGGGGGTGAGGCGGCCGGCCTGCTCCACACCCGAACTTCCGGGTAGATCTCGCCCTCCTCACCACTGCCGCGAGACAATGGTCGTTTCCCTCTCCGCTCCAGGAAATCGCCCATACGGCCGCAGTTGCCGACCGGGCCGCGAGGGCGGCGACAGCACCGTGCCGCAGGAGTAAATGCGCCTGCTGCTGTGATCAGTAGGCGGCGAGGGAGATGGCGATGTAGTGCGCGGTGAAGGCCGCCACGGTCAGCGCGTGGAACACCTCGTGGTAGCCGAACCAGCGGGGTGAGGGGTCGGGGCGTTGGACGGCGTAGACCACCGCGCCAGCGCTGTACAGGAGACCGCCGGCCACTATCAGGGTGGCTATGGCCGCTCCGCCGGTGTGCAGGAAGTCGGGCAGGTAACGCACCGGTGCCCACCCCAGGGCCAGGTAGCAGGGGGTGTACAGCCAGCGGGGAGCGTTGACCCACAGGACGCGGAAGGCGATGCCGGCCAGCGCGCCCGCCCATACGATCCACAGCAGCAGGGTTCGCCGGTCCGGGGGGAGGAGGAACACGGCCAGAGGGGTGCAGGTGCCGGCGATGATCAAAAAGATGTTCGCGTGGTCGAGGCGACGCAGAACGGCCTCGCCCAGTGGCCCCCAGGTACCCAGGTGGTAGACGGCGCTCGTCCCGAACAGCAGCCAGGCGGTGACGGAGTACACGGTGGAAGCCAGGGCCGCCTGCTGGGTCCGGGCCAGGCAGATCAGGACGATGCCGGCACTCAACGAGGCGGGGACCATCGCGGCGTGGAGCCAGCCACGCAGCTTCGGCTTGATCGGCTCGACCAGGTCGGTCGCCCACTCGACCAGGTCGGCAACAGGGTGAGGCTTCTCTCCGGCACTGCCATGGTGTGAGCCGCCGGGGAGACCGGCTACGGCGTCCCCATACACAGCTTCCCGTCCCGCCTCGGACTTCTGAGCATCATCGGCAACCATCCGATCATGTTAGGAGCCTGTCCGAAACAGCCTCCCCGGAGGTCGGTATCCCACCGCCAGGCCGGCATCACCGGACGGGCCTGTTCTGTCAGCAGGAGAGCGCCGGCCTCGGCGACCTGCCACCACTGGGCCTGCGAAAACCGTGTAAGTCGACTGGCCCATGGGAACGATCAGGGCTCACGATCGGGTACCTCCGCTCGCCTACGCCAAGGACCGCCGATGCTTCCCGAGTTCCGCTCCCACACGTCCGCCCCCCTCGCGCATCAGCTGGAACTGAGATTGGGACTGCCCCCACAGCTCGAAACCGGCCGTCTCGACGTGGAGCGTGTGGCCGGCATCGCGGTCCTCGCGGCGGCTCACTCCGATGGTTACGCGGCCACCGCGCACCTTCTCGGACTGCTGGCCGCGCTCCCCGCCCCCTCCGAGGCGGGGGAACGCTTCTGGTCGGACCTGTGGAGGTCCTCGGGCACGGCCTACCTGCTGCCGACCAACATCAAGGAGCTGGTGCTGCGTTCGCTGGCCGGAGAAGGAACCGGTCTGGCCGGACAGATCCTCTCGGCCGTCGACGAGATGACACCTCCCCAGCGCGTCGCAGCCGCAGAGGTGATCGGCCAGGCACTCGCCGAGTCCGACCACCTCCCGGACCTCAAAACACAGGCCCTCGGCGAACTTTGGCTCCGGGACCTCGAACTCACCGCCTGGCGCGTCCTGCACGCGAACCACAAGCCGGCCGATCCCGCCGGACGAAACGCCTTCATCGATGCGTGGACGAGCATCTGACCCGGCCGAGTCGACACACACAACCATCCGAGAAGCCGGTGGACGAGGGCAGCACGACTCCTCCTCCGCCCACCGGTCGTCCGGCTCCCCCGCCGGTCCGTCATCGCCCTCTTGTCACGAACAGCGCGCACCCTTGGCGTCGATGCCTCCGGCGGCACCTTTTCGGCGTACTGGTAGATCACCGGGGCCTTCTCCAGGACTGGTCGGTGCGAGCCGTCGTGCGCCTCCCCTCGCGCTCGACCGTGTCGGGAGGGCGCGACCCGTTTGAGCAGGAGGCAGGCGGGAGTCCTTCGGCAGCCCGACAAGAACACGGCGCCCGTGTCGATCGGGAATTCGATGACTCCGGGACGGTCACGCGGAAGCTCGTGACGAATCCGGGCATGTTTCGCACGGTGGTGGGAGGCCACGCTCAGTTGGTCCTCGCCGAGAGGACGGGTTCGTAATGACACGACCGCGGCCCCCCGGTGTACGGGCGCCGCACTGTCCTGGCTTCTGAGCCCCGACGGGGCCAGTGCGCTGACGTGTGCACAGTGGGCCAGCGACGCCGCCTACCCTGCGGCGCAGAGGCTTCGCAGCCGCCCTCGCGGGGCTCGGCGCACGTCTTGAGCCGCGCCGACGGCACCCGGGTTCGCCTGTACACCCGAGTGGACCAGTGCCGAGGCGCACAAGGAGGCCGCGGAGGCCGGCCACCGCAACAAGGGGCACGAAATCTTCGCCGGCACCACCGGGCCCACGGCTCACCCACCGAAGGCGGTACCGCCTTTCACCACTCCCCGCTCCGGCCGCCGGCGTCATCCATCGTCCCGGCGCAGCAGATGTGGGTGCCCCGAACCGCCGCGAAGAAGAGATCGCACAGGCAATAGATCATGCCGTCCTACTCTCCGGGTACCGTGAAGGCATGAGTCATCCGCACCCCGAGCTCAAAGCCGCCCCGCCCCTGCCCAAGGGAGGGTTGCGGGTCGTCGCCCTGGGCGGCCTTGGTGAGATCGGCCGCAACATGACCGTCTTCGAGCATGCCGGCAAGCTGCTCATTGTCGACTGCGGCGTGCTGTTCCCCGAGGAGACCCAGCCTGGCGTGGACGTGATCCTGCCGGACTTCACCTCGATCCGGGGCCGGCTGGACGACATCGTGGCCGTGGTCCTCACCCACGGCCACGAGGACCACATCGGCGGCGTGCCGTATCTGCTGCGCGAGCGGTCCGACATTCCCGTCGTCGGCTCCAAGCTCACGCTGGCGTTCCTGGAGGCCAAGCTCAAGGAACACGGCATCCGGCCGCGTACGGTGCGGGTGCGGGAGGGCGACCGGCGCGGCTTCGGGCCCTTCGACTGCGAGTTCGTGGCGGTCAACCACTCCATCCCGGACAGCCTCGCGGTCGCGATCCGCACCGGCGCCGGGATGGTGCTGCACACGGGCGACTTCAAGATGGACCAATTCCCCCTCGACGACCGCATCACCGATCTGCGCGCCTTCGCCCGCCTCGGCGAGGAGGGCGTCGACCTGTTCCTCACCGACTCCACCAACGCCGAAGTACCCGGCTTCACCACCTCCGAGCGTGACCTGAACCCGGCGATCGAGCAGGTGATGCGCACCGCGCCGCGCCGGGTCATCGTCTCCAGCTTCGCCAGCCATGTGCACCGCATCCAGCAGGTGCTGGACGCCGCCCACGAGCACGGCCGCAAGGTCGCCTTCGTCGGCCGGTCCATGGTCCGCAACATGGGCATCGCCCGTGACCTGGGCTATCTGAAGGTCCCGTCCGGTCTGGTCGTGAGCACGAAGGAGCTGGAAAAGCTCCCGGACCACAAGATCACTCTGGTGTGCACCGGTTCCCAGGGCGAACCGATGGCCGCACTGTCACGCATGGCCAACCGCGACCACATGATCCGCATCGGTCAGGGCGACACCGTCCTGCTCGCCAGCTCCCTCATCCCCGGCAACGAGAACGCCATCTACCGGGTGATCAACGGACTCACCCGGTGGGGCGCCCACGTGGTCCACAAGGGCAACGCCAAGGTGCACGTCTCCGGGCACGCCAGCGCCGGCGAACTCGTGTACTGCTACAACATCGTCCAACCGCGCAACGTCATGCCCGTGCACGGCGAATGGCGCCACCTGAGGGCCAATGCCGACCTCGCCATCCGTACCGGCGTCGACCCCGACCGGGTCGTCATCGCCGAGGACGGCGTCGTCGTCGACCTCGTCGACGGGCGGGCCTCCATCACCGGCAAGGTCCCCGCCGGCAACGTCTACGTGGACGGCATGGAAGTCGGCGGCGCCACCGAAGCGTCCCTCAAGGATCGCCTCACCCTCGCGGAGGAAGGCGTGGTCACGGTGGTGGCGATCGTCGACGCGGACACCGGCGCTCTCGCCGAGGCCCCCGACTTCCTGGCCCGCGGCTTCGTCCACGACGACGCCACCTTCGAGCCGGTCATCCCCGTCATCGAGAAGACTCTGGCCACCGCGGCCGAGGAAGGCGTCGGGGACGCGCGCCAACTCGAACAACTCCTCGCCCGGGCCGTGGCGAACTGGGCGTTCCGTACCCACCGCCGCAAGCCCCTCATCATCCCCGTCATCATCGACGCCTGAGCCGCAGCCCGGCAGCCGGGGACGGACGCCCATGTGTACGAGGTGAAACTCGGTCATGGGTTCCTCATGTCCAACCTCTTCACCGGCCCGCCGAGTCGGCCTGTACGAGTTGCTGCGCGCACTGTTGCACATCGGCCGCGTCGTACGCGTCGACCACCTTGTCCCGGCCCTGCGGGCATACGACGTCATCTGGGGCGTAGGCCGGCACGCCGGTCGGTACCTCACGGACGGCGGTGATCTTCCCATCTGCCCATGACACCCCGCCCTGCGTGACGAGGTTGTCAGCCCGGCCTGCGCGGCCCGCCACCCCACCGCGAGCGCTGGTCGCCCCTGCCAGGCTCCGGCTCACGGACCTCAGCGGCGCCGTCACGCCGCTGAGGTCCCCGGTCGCGGGCGGGCCCGTCGCAAGGTCGGGCGGACCCGCCCTGGGCACATTCGGACTGCCGCAACTCCGCGCGGGATCGGCTGTCCCCGACAGCGCACGCCTGCGAGGCCCCCCTACACGGCCCTGGACCAGAGGCGGGTGGCTCTGGACGCGGTACGCAAAGCACTCGCCGGCGACCACGACTGGTTGCGCGACCTGTGAGTCAGCACGGCCTCGGTACCGATCCAGTGGACACACTGGATCGGCTCCACGAACTCGAGGCAGACGAAGGAGCCGAGCCGGACATGGTGCGGCTGACGCCGCTCATCACCCGTGAGCGGCGGGGTGCGACGAGTTCTTCCTCGTCGTCTCCGGGCCAGCGGCCGGAGCCGGCCCGGTCTCCGTACGGATCATCCGGCAGCTGCTCCAACAGCTGACCTGCCGCCCGGGCAGCGACGGGACGGCCGCGGAGATCACAAGCGCGCACGGCCTGGTGCACCGGCTGGCGGAGGAGACATATGCCGTCAGTCATGACGCTCATTTGACGCTCCAACCGCCTCACGGGCCGTGCCTGAGGCAGAAAAGCCCCGTGTGACCTGCTGGTTTTCCCTTCCTCACACCGAGTGACCTGTTTCCGATGACGCACCATGTGGAGTGCGTTGCCATCCTTGAGCCGGTGAAGAAGGACGTCTGACCTGAGGTTCTCCTGGGCCTCTCAGACGCGGCCGGGCGTGCTCGACCTGTTTGCCGGAGTGCAGCGGTTCGAGCGGACAGCGCCCCCGCGCACTTCCTGACCTGCGCATTCATGGGAGAGGAGCTCGCATCGGCGGACGCCGTCAAGGTCTCGTCCGCGGATTCTCGACGCCCGCATGACGCTCCAAGCGGGAACCTCAACCTGCCGGATCCCTCCGGCCGGGGCCGCGCGGGCCGGTCTCGTCGGCACGGGGCGGGGGCTCCGGTACGGGCGGGGTGCCGTTTCGCTTTCCCGGCGGCTGTGCGAGTCGCCGTCCCGGCCTCACGCCTCGTGAAGCTTGAAGCCGAGAGCACGGCCGTACGGGCCGCAGAACGTGGCGGGGTGGTCCGGGCCGAGCGGCCGGTATCACCCCGCCAGCTTGATACCAGGCCGGTATCATGGCTGCATGGCGATGACACTCCGACTCCCCGACGACCTTGACGCGAAGCTCACCGAGCGTGCTCGCCGGGAGGGGCGCAGCAAGCAGGAACTCGCCATCGAGGCCATTCGCGAAGCCCAGGAGCGGGCTGAGCTGAAGGTCGAGGACGTTCTCGCGGAACTCATGGACAGCGACGCAGAAATCTTGGACTACCTGAAGTGACCAGCCGAGTGCGCTACGTCCAGATCGACGAAATCCTGGCCATCGCCCGCACGGTCAACGGTACTGAGCACAGCGTGCGTGACATGGGACTTCTCGTGTCAGCCGTCGAACGGCCCCGGACCAACGTGTTCGGGGCGGAGCCGTATCCCACGCTGCACGAGAAGGCGGCGGCTCTGCTGCACTCCGTCGCCCGCAACCACGCGTTGATCGACGGCAACAAGCGCACCGCCTGGCTCGCCATGCGCGTCTTCCTGCGGTTCAACGGCGTCAGCGCCAGTACCGCCCCGCCACCCGTCTCCGTTGCCGGCCCGTTCGTCGAGGAAGTCGCACAGGACAGCATCGACGTACCGGCCATCGCCAAGCGCCTCTCGGCCTGGTTCCCCGTTTCCTGACGTTCGACGTCGTGCGGCGGGGGACGGAGAGAGGTTGAGCAAGCGGTGCTTGCTCCCGGCGGCCCGCTGGGCAGACTGATCCCGTTCTGTGGGGATTGTTCGTCCAGCGGGTTGGTTCGTATGCCTTCGCGAGACGGAGCAGCGAATCCACTCGACGCGGCAGGTGGATGCGGGGAACCCCGCCCAGGCTGCGGTTTCCAGTGGTTCGAGGTGGTGCGCGGGCCGGCGCCGCCTAGCCACGGCGCCTTCTCGATGCACGGATGACGGTCGTCCTGATTGGTCGTCAGGTGCGGGAAGGTCGTACGCGAGCGTGGGCGAGCCCGGCCGTGCGGGATCCGTGGACAACCATCGATCATGCTGAGGCCGTCACCCGGGCCGCACGTCGGGGCCCGGGGAGGCGAGCGGAGCCGACTTCAGGAGGAAGGGCGACGGTCGTGCGGTGAGACCGACCCGTCCCATGCGGCCGTTCCGGCTGTGCCACCTCGGCCGGTGGGCTGAACGCCGGGCTGCCCGGCGCGGCCGTGGCGGAGTGGGAGGAGGCGGGCGCGGACGCGGTGTTCCTCAGCACGGCGGTCGTGGGGAGGCGGTGACCCTCGGCACGGCGGTCGTGGGGAGGCGGTGACCCTCGGCACGGCGGTCGTGGGGAGGCGGTGACCGTCGGCACGGCGGTCGCGGGGAGACGGGGCGGCTGACCGTCGATCGCCTGAAGAGGAGGTCGAAATTTCTGACACTGTTCGGAAAATCGGCCCCTCGGAGATGCCGGGAACACGGTCGGCCGGATGCCGGCACTGCTCGCGAGGCTGCTCCGCTTCGGTGCCGAGTGGCAGCGTGACCAGGCCGTTTGTCGATGCCACGCGCGTCTTTCAACGCACAGACCCTACGAAACCTTTCGAGATTGATAGCGGTACATGCGAGAGGGGTTGACGCTGTTCGCCGGTTCCCTATCATTCAGGTTGCTCGACACTCCGATCGCCGTTCGGTATTCCGAACGAGCCGGAGTCGCTCCATCGCACAGCAGGGCATCCCCGGGGCGCACCCCCCGAACGCCGAGCCGCAAGGAGTTCGTGCATGGATATGTCATGTTCTCATCAAGAGTTCTCCCGTCGTCGCGCGTTGGCGGCCGGTGCCGGTCTGGCCGCGGGGGCGGTCCTTCCGTTGGCGGGTGCCTCTCGTGCCGCGGGTGTTCCTGGTCGGGGGCCTGTCCCCGCGGCGGCCGGGAGCTTCACGAACCCGGTGGTCTGGCAGGACTTCGCGGACATCGACGTGATCCGTGTCGGTGACACCTATTACGCTTCGGCCTCGACGATGCACTACTCGCCGGGCGCGCCCGTCCTGCGGTCGTACGACCTGGTGAACTGGGAGGTCGCCGGTCATTCGGTGCCGGTGCTCGACTTCGGTGCCAAGTACGACCTGAACGGCGCCCGCGGCTACGTCAGGGGAATCTGGGCGTCGTCCCTGGCCTACCGCCCCAGCAACAGGACCTTCTACTGGCTCGGCCAGATCGACTTCGCCCGCAGCTACCTCTACACCGCCACCGCGGTGGAGGGGCCGTGGACCCGGCTGGCGACGATCAGCACCCCCTACTACGACGCCGGGCTGCTCGTCGACAGCGACGACTCCCTGTACGTGGCGTACGGCAACACCACCATCAGCGTGGCCCAGCTCTCACCCGACGGTCGCAGCCAGGTCCGTACGCAGGAGGTGTTCAGGACGCCGTCCAGTGTCGGCACCCTGGAAGGTGCCCGCTTCTACAAGATCAACGGGCAGTACTACATCTTCCTCACCCGCCCCGCCAACGGCCAGTACATCTTGAAGTCCTCCAGCGGCCCCTTCGGCCCGTACACGATGCGGCAGGTCCTGCTCGACCTGCGCGGACCGATCCCCGGCGGCGGCGTCCCCCACCAAGGCGGGCTGGTGCGCACGCAGAGCGGCGCCTGGTACTACCTGGCCTTCGTCGACGCCTACCCCGGCGGTCGCGTACCGGCCCTGGCGCCGATCACCTGGACCGCGGACGGCTGGCCCGTCGTGCAACTGGTCAACGGCGCATGGGGCACCACGTACCCCACCCCGGCCGTGCCCCCTCCGCCCCGTCAGGTCACCCCGATGACCGGCGTCGACACCTTCGACGGCACGACCCTCAAACCGCGATGGGAGTGGAACCACAACCCGGACAACACCAAGTGGTCGGTCAACAACGGCCTGACCCTACGGACCGCGACCGTCACCCACGACCTGTACTGGGCCCGCAACACCCTCACCCACCGCATCCAGGGCCCCACCTCCACCGCCACAGTCCTGCTCGACCACACCGCGATGCGCGACGGCGACCGAGCCGGACTCGCACTGCTGCGGGACTCCTCCGCCTGGATCGGCCTCAAACGCGACAACGGCACCACCCGGCTCGTCATGGTCAACGGCCTGACCATGGACACCAACTGGAACACCACCCACACCGGTACCGAAGTCGCCGGCGCACCCGCCCCGAGCGGACGCGTCTGGCTCCGCGCGAACGCCGACATCCGCCCCGGCGCTCCGCGCTCCGCGACCTTCTCCTACAGCACCGACGGCACCACCTTCACCCGCCTGGGACCCGCCTTCACCCTGGGCAACGACTGGCGCTTCTTCATGGGCTACCGCTACGCCCTCTTCAACCACGCCACACAGGCACTCGGCGGCGCCGTCCGCGTCACACGGTTCGAACTGTCCACCCCCTGAAACGAGTCCGACATCGGCCGACCGCCCACCGCACCCGGCCGTACGAGGAGTTGCATGAACCCGCTCCAACGCTTCGGACGCCGCCGGTCCCCGGTGTCGGGCCCGCCGCCCGCGACCGTCCCGGTGACGCCCGGGACGGCGATCGGCCCACCCGCCGCCGTCCGAGCCCCCACCCCGGGCGGCGCCCGTGGGGTCCGAAGGCGCCGGGCGCCACCGGTCTTCCCGGAGGTCGTGAAGGACCGGGAAGTCACAAGCGGTCTGCCGCGGTGCGCACGGGCCGCTGCGCACCGCACTGCACCGTCAGTCCGGGCAACCTCCGACGAGGCCAACCGGAACCACCTACTCAAGGTTGGAAAACCCCCATGTACAGAGGAAGTTTCAGCCGCAGGCATCCGTCTGCGGTGTTCGCCGCCGCCGTCGCGGTCCTGGCCTCGTTGGCGGCGATGCTCGTCGTCACCCCGGCGCAGGCGGCCACCAGCGGCGCCTTGCGCGGTGTTGGTTCGAACCGGTGCCTCGACGTGCCGGGCGCCAGCCAGACCGACGGCACGTACCTGCAGATCTACGACTGCTGGAGCGGGACCAACCAGCAGTGGACGTTGACGGACAGCAACCAGCTGACCGTGTACGGCAACAAGTGCCTGGACGTCCCGGGCCACGCCACCACGGCCGGCACCCGGGTGCAGATCTGGGGCTGCTCCGGCGGTGCGAACCAGCAGTGGCGGGTGAACACCGACGGCACGGTCGTCGGCGTGGAGTCCGGGCTGTGCCTGGAGGTCGCGGGCGCCGGTACGGCCAACGGCACGGCGGTGCAGATCGGGACGTGCAACGGCGGCAGCAACCAGAAGTGGACCGGCCTGTCCGGGACGCCGCCGACGGACGGCCCGTGTGCCCTTCCGTCGACGTACCGGTGGTCGTCGACGGGCGTACTGGCGCAGCCGGCGAACGGGTGGGCCGCGGTGAAGGACTTCACCACCGTGACGCACAACGGCAAGCACCTGGTCTACGCGTCGAACGTGTCGGGATCGTCGTACGGCTCGATGATGTTCAGCCCCTTCACGAACTGGTCGGACATGGCGTCGGCCCGCCAGACCGGGATGAACCAGTCCGCGGTGGCGCCCACGCTGTTCTACTTCGCGCCCAAGAACATCTGGGTGCTGGCGTACCAGTGGGGCGCGTGGCCCTTCATCTACCGCACGTCGAGCGACCCCACCAACCCCAACGGCTGGTCCGCTCCGCAGCCGCTGTTCACCGGGAGCATCTCCGGCTCCGACACCGGCCCGATCGACCAGACCCTGATCGCCGACGGCCAGAACATGTACCTGTTCTTCGCCGGTGACAACGGCAAGATCTACCGGGCGAGCATGCCGATCGGGAACTTCCCGGGCAACTTCGGCTCGTCGTACACGACGATCATGAGCGACACGAAGGCCAACCTCTTCGAGGGCGTACAGGTCTACAAGGTCCAGGGCCAGAACCAGTACCTCATGATCGTCGAGGCGATGGGCGCGAACGGGCGCTACTTCCGTTCCTTCACGGCCTCCAGCCTGAACGGCACGTGGACCCCGCAGGCCGCCACCGAGAGTAACCCCTTCGCGGGAAAGGCCAACAGCGGCGCCACCTGGACCAACGACATCAGCCACGGTGACCTGGTCCGCAACAACCCCGACCAGACCATGACCATCGACCCCTGCAACCTGCAGTTCCTCTACCAGGGCAAGTCCCCCACCGCGGGCGGCCCCTACGACCAACTGCCGTGGCGGCCGGGCGTCCTCACCCTGCGGCGCTGACCTTCCTGTCGCGCGGTCACCGCGAGGTGGCGCAGTCTGCGGGCGTGTGAACGAGCGGTTCGCGGCGCGGGCGAGTCCACCCGCTGACCGACGCCCACCGCCTTGAGGAACCCCAGCCGTACGACGGCCGGGGTTCCTCCCGCTTTTGGTGCCGGTGCCGGTGCCGGTGCCGGTGCCGGTGCTGTTGTCGTTGTCGTGGCCCGGCCCGGTCTGTCTCCGAAGAGCACGAGGGGAGCCAAGGTGCTGATAAGGGGTGGATCGACCTGTACGTTGGTCGCTTCATCCGCGAATGCACCGCTCTTGCGAGCCCACAACGGTAGCCTCCGACCGGACAGGCTCGTTGCATGAGAGGTGGGGGACGGCCAGTGGCCGTGCTCAGAAGCGTGCTGACCTGCGTAGTCGCACTACCGGCAGATCGCTGCAATTCGCCTCGGCGCAAGCCATGAGAGGCATGGTGTGAGCTGCGGCTTTACCCTCGGGCCGGTGATCAACCCTGGAGGGTTCGGAACCCGGAAACGTGCGCGGCGAGGCGGTGGACGGTGGCGAGTCGGTGATCAACCCTGGAGGGTTCGGAACAGGTACCAGGGGCGCAGGTCGAGCATGGCGGTGCGCGGTCGGTGATCAGGCCTGGAGGGTTTGAGACGCCAAAAGCCAGTGGGCAGAGGGGACTGGGCAGGGGGACACGGCCGTGCCGGGTTTGGTGGGCAACGGTTCGGATCGCTGTCAGTGACACGTCAGCGCGACCCGGCAGCATGACGGTGGGACGAGTGGCTGGACAGGGGGACGAACCGATGAGCAGCGCACCGCCGAAAGAGAGCGTCGTCGAGGACCTCCTGGTGGCCGCCCCGCCACCGGCCCGGACGGTCGTGGACATGATGCGCGACCGCGCCACGGGCCCGGATGCCGACCGGCCCCTGTTCACCGCCCTGGGGGCGGCGGGCGAACGGATGGCACACCTCACGCCGGCCGAGCTCGACGCACGTGCCCGTGCGGTCGCGGCAGCCCTGCGTCGGACCGGACGGCCCGGTGACCGGGTGATCGTCCCGCCGATGCCGGGCCTGGACTTCCACGTCGCGTTCTTCGGCTGCCTGTACGCCGGGATGGTCGCCGTGCCGGTGGCGGACGCGACCGGACCGGTTGTCGCCGCCATCGCCCGGGACTGCCGTCCCGGTGCGGTACTGGTGCCGGATGCCACAACTCCGGGACCCGTGCCGGGCGTGCCCCGGGTCGCCGTGCGGGGGCAGGCGCGCGCGTCCCGCCACTGGCGCGGTGGCCCCGTGGCCCCGGGCCCCCTGGCCCCGGACCCCGCAGCCCCGGGCCCCCTGGCCCCAAGCTCCGTGGCCCCGGACGCCCTGGCCCCGGACCCCTTGGCCCCGGGCCCCGCGGCCCCGGCGCTGCTCCAGTACGCCGCCCGGACCGGCCGGCGGGGGCCGGCCGGTGTCGTCGTCGGCCACGGTGCGCTGGTGGCCGGCCAGGCGGCGGTGCGCGACCGGTGCGACGTCGACCCCGGCACGACCGTCGTGAGCTGGCTGCCCCTCTGGCACGGCACGGGACTGGCCACGGCGCTCGTCCTTCCGCTCGTGTCGGGGGCGACCGCCGTGACCCTGGAGCCCGCCGCGTTCGTGCGGGACCCGCGCGTGTGGCTACGCGCCATCGAGGCGGAGGAGGACGTCTTCGCCGCGGCGCCGGACGCCGCGTACGAGCTGTGCGTCAGGCGCGTCCCGGCGGCCGAGCGGATGCGCATCGACCTGTCGACGTGGCGGGTGGCCGCCGTCGGGGCCGGGGGTGGGCGGCCGGTCAGGGCCCGGACGCTGCACCGGTTCGCCGACGCGTTCCGGCCCGGTTTCTTCCGCGAGGAGGTGTTCGCCGCGGGCTACGGCACCGGCGGGGGAGCCCTCGGGGCCACGCTGGCACGGCCGCTCCACCCGACGGTGGCCGGGCACTACGACCGCGCCTCCCTCACCCGGGGGGAGGCGGTGCCGGTGTCCCGGGCCGATCGCGGCGGGGTCGAACTGGTCGGCCGGGGAACGCCGTTGCCGGGCGTCGGTGTGCGGGTCGTCGACCCGGCGTCGCGCCGGGCGGTCCCGGAGCGGGTCGTCGGCGAGATCTGGGTGGACGCGCCGGGGGGCGCCGTCAGCCGTACCGGGGACCTGGGCTTCTTCGACGGCGGCGAGCTGTTCGTGACGGGCTGACCCCGGCGTGATCGAGCGGATCCTGCCACCGTACGTCGTCGCGGTCGAGGCGTTCTCCGACCCTCCGGGCGCCCGGCTCCTCCCCGAGGAACGGGCCGTCGTGGCAGGCGCCGCGGAAGGGCGCCGGCGCGAGTTCACGACCGTACGGCACTGCGCCCGGCTCGCCCTCGCCGAACTGGGCCGGCCGCCGGTACCGCTCCTGCCCGACGCCGACGGCGCCCCCCGGTGGCCGGACGGGGTGGTCGGCAGCATGACGCACTGCCGGGGCGGCTACCGCGCCGCTGCCGTGGCCCCGCGTACCGCCGCGCGGGCCGTCGGGGTGGACGCCGAACCGCACCGGCCGCTGCGGGAGGGGGTACTGGCGAGCGTGGCCCGCCCCGGCGAACGCGCCCGGCTGGCGGGGCTCGAACGCGCCGGCGCGGCGGTGTGCTGGGACCGGCTGCTGTTCTGCGCCAAGGAAGCCGTGTACAAGGCGTGGTTCCCGCTCACCCGCGTGCGGTTGGGCTTCCACGACGTGGACGTCGTCTTCGAGCCCCGTACCGACGTGTTCCGGGCCCGGGTCGTGGGGGGCGGGGCGGCCGGGCGGGAGCCGGTGGACGAGCCTTCGTTTTCCCGCGGAGGGCTGACCGGACGGTGGGTCGTCGGCCACGGGGTGGCCGCCGCCGCGGTGGCCCTGCCGTCGTTTGACATCGGTGCAGGTCGTGGGAAAGTCTCCTCGTAAAGTTTCCCGGGAAGTCAGAGGTGGGCCATGACCAGCGAGGAGCTTCTGGCTGTTCTCGCTGCCGTCGGCCACGCACAGCGCCTGCGGGTCATCGCGGAGCTCGCCGAGGGACGGATGTACGTCAGCGAGCTGGCCCGCCGCCTCGGGATGTCCCGCCCCCTGCTGTACATGCACCTGGAACGGCTGGAGAAGGCCGGTCTGGTCGTGGGCAACCTGGAGCTGTCCGACGACGGCAAGGCGCTGAAGTACTTCGAGCTGGCCCCGTTCGACCTGCACGTGAATGTCGATACGATCCTCGCGGCCGTACGGGCCGACGACGCCCGGGCGGTGGACGCGGGTGCCGCCCCGGAGCGGGCGGGCGCGAAGGGCCCGGAAGACCGGAAGAACCTGAAAGACGTGAAGGGGAAACGCACATGACCGGGGCCGTCATCGCCGTCGCCGTCGTCCTGATCGTCGTCGGCGGCATCACAGCGAGCGTGGTCGCGTACTTCAGACTGCAGCGCCACCGTGCCGACGCCGTGGCGATGGCCTCGTACCGCAAGCTCGCCGAGGAAGCGGTCGCCCAGCAGGAGTCCCTGCGCAGCCAGCTCGCCGAGCTCGGTGACCGCGTCAAGGCCGTCGAAGCGCTGCTCCGCAGCGTCGACTAGCCCGTTCCCCGACCTGGGCGCGGGGGTTGCGGGTCCGTTGATCCCTGGCGCGCTGTCGGCGGGAGGGGCGGGGTGCTCCGGCGGGGCGCGCCAGGGGCTGTCGTACGACGGCCGGATCGCGTGCCCGCCGGGCGGCGTCGTCGTGCCCGGCACCGGGCGCAGGGCGTTCCGCGGCACGGTCCACGAGCCGCGGCCCGCTGTGAGCGCGCGGATCGCCGGGCGGGGTCACCGAACGATCGACAGGGCGGAGGAGGCGCGGGGTCCCGGACCGGGCGACCGCGCCCGCCGCCCGCACACGGAGCCCTTGCCGGTCGATCGACTCCGTCATCGGGGACGTCGCGTCGGGTGACCGCGCCCGCCGCCCGCACCCGGAGTCCTCGCCGGTGGGGTGTGCGCGGTCACGAGGCGCGTCGCTGCCCGGGGGCGGCCTCCAGGGCCGGCCGGCCCCGCCGGCGGACGACGTTCTGGGGCGGGAGCGTCCGGACGACCCGGCCGTCCAGCAGGGCCACGCCCAGCGGGGTCACCGTGTGCAGCACCGTGTTGCGGATGCGGCGCGTGGTGATCAGGCCGGTCTCGCGCAGCACTGCCGTGTGCTGGCTGGCGCCGGCCGCGGAGATGCCGAGCCGGTCGGCGAGTTGACTGGTGGTGCAGGTGGCCCGCAGCACGCGCAGCGCGGCGGCCCGGGTCTGGCCGACCAGGGCGCCGAGCGACTGCGCCCGGCCGTCGGGCTCCTCCCACAGCGCGGCGGCACGAGCGGGGTCGGGCGGCGCGGCGAACGCCAGCACCGCCTGGCCGTTCTCCGCCGTGGCCGCCATGAGCCGGCCGGGCCGGTGGTTGAGGAACACCGACGGGGTGAGGACCAGTCCCCGCCCGTCGAGGTGGACGTCCTCGTCGGGCCCGCCCGGTATCTCCAGGACGGGGGCGCGCCAGATCGTCCGGGGGTGCAGCGTGGCCAGGAGCTGCTCCACTCCCCCCGCCATGACGATCCTGCCGCGCGCCTCGCACTCGGCCTCCAGGTAGGCGCGCAGTTGGTCCCAGTACGGGGCCACCGCCGCGCGCCAGACCTCCGGCAACCCGGTGTGCCGGTCCGCCGCGCCCGGGTCGTCGCCGTACCGCTCGGCGTGTGCGACGAGCAGCTCCGGGTCCAGGGTGCCACCGCCGTGCGCGGGTGGCGACGACCACCCGGGCAGCCGTTTGGCGACCTGGCTGCGCCACCGCGCGTAGGGCGCGCCGACGCTGCGGCTGAGGAGGCCGGCCGCGAAGGCCGTCTCCACGAGCGGCCCCACGGTGGGCCGCAACCGGGTTCTGGCGAAGTCGGCGGCGCCGAAGTGGATTCTCTGCATGGTGGCCCCCGTAGTCCCCGCGGACAGGCGGGGGAAGAGAAAAAGATGAGGAGAAGACGCGGAGAGACGTTCAGGCGGAGCAGCCGGTCAGGGAGACGAAGACGTCGTCGAGGGTCGGCCGCCGCAGTGCGAAGTCGGCGACCTCCACCTTCTCCCGGCGCAGCGCGGCGGCCGCCGTGGCGATGCCGTCCATGCCGTCGCCGACGGCGATGGAGACGATGCCCTTGTCGCGGTCCACCACCGGCTCGGTGGCGGTCGCCCGGCGCAGCGCCGACACCGCCGCCGCCACCCGGTCCGGATGCGTGACAACGATTTCCAGGCGCTCCTCGCCGACCTTGCGCTTGAGCTCGTTGGGCGTGCCGTCGGCGATCACCCGGCCCGCGTCCACGACCACGATCCGGTCGGCGAGGTAGTCGGCCTCCTCCAGGTACTGGGTGGTCAGCAGGACGGTGACGCCGTCGGAGACGAGCTCCCGCACCGCCGACCACAGGCCCATCCGGCTCACCGGGTCCAGACCCGTGGTGGGCTCGTCGAGGAAGAGCACCGAGGGCCGCGCGACCAGGCAGGCCGCCAGGTCCAGGCGCCGCCGCATGCCGCCCGAGTAGGTGCGGGCCGGGCGGTCGCCCGCGCCCGTCAGGTCGAACCGGTTGAGCAGCTCCGCCGCCCGCTCCCGCGCGGCCCGCCTGCCCAGGTGCAGGAGCGTGCCGATCAGCACCAGGTTCTCGCGCCCGGTGAGGAGTTCGTCCACGGCCGCGTACTGGCCTGCCAGGCCGATCCGTCGGCGCACCTCGCGGGGCCGGCGCACCACGTCGTACCCGGCGACCTCGGCGCGACCGCCGTCCGGGACGAGCAGGGTCGCCAGCGTGCGTACCGTGGTGGTCTTGCCGGCGCCGTTCGGCCCGAGCAGACCCAGCACCGTACCGGCCGGCACCGCGAGGTCGACCCCGCGCAGCGCCTGGGTCCGCCCGTACCCCTTGCGCAGCCCCTCCGCCTGAATCGCCATGTCCACGGTTCGGGGTCCTTCAGGACGCCTGCGGCGCACTGGACTCGCGCAGGCTCAGGGGGCGCATGTCCGTCCAGTTCTCCTCGACGTACGCGAGCGCCGCGTCGCGCGGGCCCTCGTCGAGGGCGACCGTCCAGCCGTCCGGCCGCTGGGCGAAGGCCGGCCACAAGGAGTGCTGGCCCTCGCCGTTCACGAGTACGAGAAACGTTCCGTCCTGGTCGTCAAAGGGGTTCGACACGTCGCCCACTCACTCCCGTATCCGAGTCGTATGTCGTGCGCGCCGTGTGTCCGACGCATGGCCATGCTGTCGGATTCCACTGACACGTCACTGACCGTCCTCTGATGCGCGGTGCCCCCGCTATCGGGCCGGGCGCTTCGACTGCCGCCGCGTGGCAGCGACGTCGCACTTGCCGTTGGAGTTGAAGACGATCTCCCGGACGACGTGCACCTCGTGGGGGACCAGGCCCGAGGGCAGTGCCCCGGAGAGCGCCCTGCGCAGCGTCCCGGCGAGCGCCTCGCCGTCGGTGCGTGCCGGGTCCGTGGCGCGGACGAACAGCTCCAGGCCGTCCACGGGGCCCCGCACGACGTCGAAGGCCGCGTCGGCGACGCCGGGCACGGCCAGCACGTGATGGCGCAGCTCGCCCAGCTCGACGCGGTAGCCGTTGACCTTCCACTGGTCGTCCCGGCGCCCGAGGTGGAGCAGGAGCCGCTCGGGGAGCAGCTCGGCCATGTCGCCGGTGCGGTACGCCGGGCCCGGCGCGCCGCCCAGTTCCCGCTCGTCGACGAATCGGTCACCGGCGCCCGTGCCGCCCAGGTATCCGGCGGCGACGGCGCGCCCGGCGATCACCAGTTCGCCGGGCCGGCCGGGTGGCAGGGGCCGTAGCTGCTCGTCCACCACGTAGGCGCGGGTGTTCCAGGCGGGTGTGCCGATGGGCACGGTCGGCGTACCGGGCAGGGCGGTGTTGTCGAAGCGGTGGGCGCAGCAGCCGATCGTCGTCTCGGTCGGGCCGTAGTGGTTGACGAGCCGCACGCCGTCGAGCCGGGAGCCCAGCGCGGTGATGAGCGCCGGGTCGAGCGCCTCGCCCCCGAACATCAGCAGCCGGGTCGTCCGGTCGTAGCGGGGCGGCTCGGCGAGGGCCTCGAAGAACCGGGCGTGGGAGGGGGTGAGCTTGATGAAGGTGTACGGGTCCGCCCCGGCGCCGAACAGCGTGGCCTGGTCCCACAGCCCGGGCACGGTCACCACCCGCGCGCCCCCGGCGAGCGGCACCCACAGGGACGTCATGGCCAGGTCGTAGCCGAGGCTGGCGAACAGCGGGCTGCCGCTCCCGCCCGCCCCGACGAGCGACCCGCACCAGGCCGCGTAGTTGGCGAGCGACGCGTGCGGGACCATGACGCCCTTGGGCGTGCCGGTCGAGCCGGAGGTGAACACGACGTACGCGATGTCCTCGCCGCGCGGCAGCTCGTGCTCCGGCGGGGTGCGGACGTCCGCGAGCTCCGCCACGTCGATGACGGGTACGTCGAGGGCGGGCAGCCGGTCCGTGGCCACCGGGCCGTCGTGGACGAGGGCGGTCGGCCGGGCGCCGGCGAGCACCGTGCCGACGCGTTCGGCGGGGTGGGTCGGATCTAGGGGCACGTAGGCGGCGCGGAGGGACATGACGCCGAGCGCGGCGGCGATCACCCCGGCGGTCCGGTCGGCCCACACGGCCACCCGGTCGCCGGGGCCCACCCCGGCCTCCCGCAGCACGGCGGCCACGACGAGGGCGCGGTGCCACAGCCGCCGGTACGTCCAGGACGTGTCACCGGACCGGACGGCCACGGCGTCCGGCCGCACGTGCGCGTGCGCCCGTACGAGTCGTACCACCGAGTCCGTTTCGATGTCGCGCACCTCACCGGAGAGCATGCCGGGGTGCGCCACTGACGAGGTCATCGCTGCTCCTGTTGTCGGCTGTCGGCTGTCGGGGCCGGGTGTGGGCGCCCGCGCCCGGCGGGGCGGGACGGCGGGTCAGCTCAGTGCGGCACGGCTGACCATGTCGCCCATGGCCACGATGATCTTCCGTTCGCCCTCGAAGGGGTCCCGGCCGTGCGAGACGAGCATGTTGTCGATGACCGCCACGTCACCCCGCTCCCAGGGGAACCGCCGTGCCAGGGAGTCGTAGAGCGAACGCAGCAGGCTGATGGTGGCGCCGTCGATCGGGGAGCCGTCGCCGAAGGACGCGCTGCGGGGGTAGGCGGTCTCGTCGTCGCCGAACAGCGACCTCATGACCTCCCGGACGGACGGCTCCAGGCAGGCCGTGTGGTGCAGGAAGAGCTGGTTGAAGAAGACCTGCTCACCCGTGTCGGGGTGCTGGACGACGGCCGGCGCGTTCTGCACCGTCCGCAGGACGCCGTCGGGCAGCCACTCGCACTCCACGCCCTGGGCGCGGCAGCGCTCCTCCACCTCGTCGCGGTCGCCGGTACCGAACATCTGCTCCCAGCCGACGTCGAGCCCGGGGATGAAGTTGCGCACATAGCGGATGCCGAGCGCCTGGAAACGGTCGCGCAACTCGTCCGGGAGCGCCTCCCACACCCTGCGCCCGTCGACGATCGGCGTCGCACCGCCCCGGTCCGACGGCTGTACGCAGCAGAAGAACTGGCGGCTGGGCCACTGCGGCATGTGGGAGCTCTCGTGGTGGAACAGGATCGACTGCTGGGCCGGGTACGGCGTCGACTTGTAGACCCGTTCGGCGTCCTTCTCGTGCGGCAGGTCCCCGTAATCGCCGTACAGGGCGTCCACCAGGGAGGAGGCCACCGCCTCGAACGCGTCGGCGTCCGCGATGCCGAAGCCGCGCAGGACGACCGCGCCGTGGGTGAGGAGCAGACCGTCGATGGCCGGGCGGTGCCGTGCCGCCCACTCCACCGCGTCGAGGCCCGGTGTCTCGCACCGGAGCAGGGGCGGATAGATCTCGTCGTTGAATGAGACGCCAGGACCGAACATTCCCGACCATCCCTTCCTCTCGTGGTCGCAGGCACCGGCCGCGCCTCGTCCGAGGCCGCTTCGGTCTGCCCGACGGAGTGACACCGCCGGAAGCGCGGCGGCACCATGGGACGTGTTCGGCTTCTGGTCGTGCGTCAACTGGCTTGGTGGCGTGCCCAATGGGAATGACACGAGTCTAGGAAGCCGGGTGTGACCCGGCGACACTCTTAAGTTCGGGGCGAAAATCGCAGGTCACCTGGGATTTCGCGCCAGGGTCCGGCGCGGCCCGCAGGCGGCCGGCGGCACGGGACGGGGCCGTGCGGGGGCGTTCCCACGGGGGTTGACGGCGAGGGGGAGGGCCCCCGGGCCCGTTCCCGAGGCGGCCGGACCCGGGTGGACGGGCCCGGGTGGACGGGCCCGGGTGGACGGGCCCGGAGGAGCCGTGCCGCGGACGAGCCGCGACACCGGCGCCCACGGCAGCCGCCCCGGCGGTCCGGCGGGTTCGGTCCGTGGCGGGAACGGGTCCGCGGATGCCCCGCACCCCCTCCCCACGACGACGTCGGCCTCCACGACCACACCGGGCCGTGGAGGCCGACGTCGTGCGAGGCCCCCCACCGGCGGCGGTGTCCGGCAGCACACCGGGGCCTTCTCCCGCCCGGCGTCCGCTACTCGCGCACGCCCGCCATCTCGCCGGGCTTGCCGCGCAGGACCAGCCTCGCCGACAGCAGCGTGGTGGCGAGGGTCAGGCCCAGAGCGGCACCGGCCACCGCGACGAAGATCCACGGGGAGCCGTCCGGGACCGGGGAGCCCAGCACGCTGATGCTCAGCGGTACGAGCGTGAGCGCCGCGACCACCACGCCGAGGACGATGCCGGCGACGGCCACGAGGAACGCCTCGACCGCCATCATCTGCATCACCTGGCGGCGCGTGGAGCCGATCAGCCGCTGGAGCATGAACTCCCGCCGCCGCTCGGTCGTGGCGATGACCTGGGTGTTCACCAGGGCGATCGTCGCGTACCCCACGACCATGCCGAGCAGCAGGTACGACATCCACGTCTGCGTCTCGTCCGCCTCCGCCTGGACGACCGTCAACGCCGCACGGTCGGCGACCCGGAGGCCGGGGTGGTCGGCCGCCAGCGCGGACAGCGTCCCGGCGAGCTCGGCCCGGTCCGCTCCCGGCTCGGCCTTCACCATGATCTGCGGCAGAAGACCGGAGTCGGTGTGCGGCACCAGGACGGCGGCGGGCAGCAGTGCGGTCTCGTACCCGCGCCGGCCGTCGAGCGTGGCCACCAGGGTCAGTTCGGTGCGGGTGCCGTCGCCCAGCCGCATCGGCACCTCGTCGCCCAGCTCGTGCCCGGACGCCTCGGCGAACGCCGTCGGCAGGGCGACGGTGTCGCCGGTCAGCTCCGCCAGGCTGCCGCTGGAGGCACGGAACGCGGTGGTCCGGTCCAGGCCGTCCGGGGTGACGCCCAGCATCGGCACCTCGGTGGGCTCCGGCTCGTCGGGCTCGTCGTCCTCGTCCCCGCTGCCGGGCGCCGGCTTCGCGGGGGCGGGCGGGTCGATGTAGCCGATGGTGGAGACCTGGGCGGACGCGGCTTCGACGCCGGGCTGGCGGGCGACGGTCCCGACCAGGTCCAGCGGCAGGCCGCCGCTGACGGAGGTGACGACCAGGTCGGCCCGCAGGTTCTCCCGGAACGCCCGCTCCGCGCCGCTGGACTGGGTGGTCTGGAGGTAGATCAGCGCCATGGCCAGACCGCTGGCGAGCATGACGGGCATCACCGCACCGGTGAAACGGCTCGTACGGGCCTTGGCGTTGAGCGAGGCGAGCCAGCCGGCGAGGCCCGTGACGGCGCTCAGCGGCCCTCGCAGCGCCGCGGTGATCACCTTGGCGAGGCCCGGGCCGAGCAGGCCGAAACCGGCCGTCCACAGCATCGTCGCCGGGATCGCCGTGCTGCCCGCCGACGGGCCGGCGATGTTCGCGGTGACCAGGGCGAGCGCGGTGCCGCCACCGAGGAAGAGCAGCGCGAAGACCAGCCGGGACCTGCTGAACCAGCGTTGCTGGAGGGAGGCTTCGGCCAGCGCCTCGGTCGGTCGGGTGCGGGTCGCGACCCGTGCGCCGAGGAACGCCGCGCCGAGCGCCGTGAGCAGCGCGGTGGCGACGCCGACGGCCATGGGGACGAAGCCCGCGCGGAAGGCGATCGTCTCGGGGACGACTCCGCCACGGGCGAAGGCGTCCAGCAGCCACCGGCCGATCACCGGGCCGGGGAAGCACGCGAGCGCGGTGGCGAACACGGCGATGAACAGCGTCTCACCCAGCACCATCCGCCGCAGTTGGGCGGGGGTGGCGCCGATCGCCCGCAGCAGCGCCGACTCCCGCTGCCGCTGGTTCAGCGACAGGCCGACCGTGCTGGCGACGACGAAGACGGTGACCGCGGCGGACAGGCCGCCGAACACGGAGGCCAAGGTGACGAGTTTGCCGCCCTCGGCGATGACGTCGGGGTTCTCCGCCCAGCCGCGCTCGTCCCCGGACAGCACCTGTGCCGGTCCGTCCCCCACCACCTCCTCGATCGCCTGCTGGACCGGTCCGAGGGCCGTGCCCGGCGCGGTGAACACGCCGATCGCGTCCGCCCGGCCGGGCCGCCCGGTGGCCTCGGCCGCCTCGGTGTCGGTCAGGAACACCGTCGCCGGGTCGAGGGAACCGGGGCCGGAGACCAGCGCGGTGACGCGGTGGGTGCCGGGCGTGCCGCGCAGCGCCAGGCGCAGTTCCTGCCCGACGCGTACGCCGTTCTGCCGGGCGAACCGTGCGTCCAGGGCGACCTCGCCCGCCGCCGACGGCGCCTCGCCCTGCTCGACGTGGTACGGGGCCAGTGCGGCGGACGACCAGCCGTGGCCGGTCAGCGGGGCGCCGCCCTGCCGGTCGTCCAGTACGGCGGCCGGGAACGAGACGTCCGCGGCGGTGCCGGTCACGCCCGGCACCGCCTCGATCCGCTCCATCAGCGCGGTGTCGACGCGGATGCGTTCGGGGAAGACGTCGCGCCGGGTGCCGGGGTAGCGCTGGTCGCCGGTGACGACGACCTGCGCGGCGGCGAGGCGCTCGGGCGGGGCGGCCTTGTGCAGGCCCGTCTCGAAGAGGCCGCCGCATCCCACGACGATCGCGGCGCCGAAGAACAGCGCGATGAACGTCGCGATGAGGCCGCCCTTGTGGAACCGCAGGGTCTTGAGCGCGAGCCCGATCATCGGCGTGCTCCCCGGCCGTGGGGGGCGCCGTGGGCGGCGGCGTGCTCGTTGCCCCAGGCCCCGAGGTGGGTCATCCGCTCGGCGACCTGGTCGGCGGTCGCCCGGTCCAGGGAACTGACGATCCGTCCGTCGGCCAGGAACAGGACGCGGTCCGCGTGCGCGGCGGCCACCGGGTCGTGGGTGACCATCACGATGGTCTGCCCGGCCCGCTGGACGGCCTCGCGCAACAGCGTGAGCACCTCGCGCGCGGTGTACGTGTCCAGGGCGCCGGTCGGCTCGTCGGCGAAGACGACGGCGGGCTTGGTGATCAGTGCCCGTGCGATGGCGACGCGCTGCTGCTGGCCGCCGGAGAGTTCACCGGGACGGTTGCCCCGCCGGTCCGACAGGCCGACGCGGTCGATGACCTCGTCGACCTCGGCCCGCTTGGCCCGGCGGCCGGCGAGGCGCAGCGGGAGGGTGACGTTGTCGACGACGTTCAACGCGGGGAGCAGGTTGAACGCCTGGAAGATGAAGCCGATGCGCTCCCGGCGGAGCTTGGTCAGTTCCTTCTCGCCCAGCGGGGAGAGGTCCACGCCGTCGAGCAGCACGGTCCCCGACGTGGGCCGGTCCAGCCCGGCCGCGCAGTGCAGGAAGGTGCTCTTGCCGGAACCGGACGGGCCCATGACCGCCGTGAAGCTGCCGCGCGTCAAGCCGACGGTCACGCCGTCGAGGGCGGCCACCCGGTTCTTCGCGCCGCCGTAGACCTTGCGCACGGAGTCGAGCGCGACGACCTCGTGGCCGCCGTGTCCTCCGTGACCGTGCGGGCTCGGTGTCCCGTTCATGGGCGGTGTCCTTCGTGTGTGGTGGGCCCGGCGACCGGACGTGTTGGGGTGGGGCGGAGCGGGCCGGGCGCGGCGAGCACCCGCTTGGCCTCGGCGAGCGGGTCCGGCGGGGGGCGCAGCAGGGTGTGGGCGACGGTCAGGTGGAGCCGGGCGGCCGCCACCACGGCGTACGAGGCGTACGCGGCCAGGGCGAGGAAGACGGCCGAGGCGGTCAGCGCGGCCGGCCACGTGTCGATCCAGATCCCGGGGCCTGTGCCGTCCGAACGGCCGATCCGCACCCCGTCCGCGAAACTCCCGTCCGCCTGCCGGGAGTCGACGGCCCAGAACCACAGGGGCAGCGAGACCCCGGCGAGCAGGGTCAGCCAGACCGCCAGCGCGAGCGCGTCGAGGAGCAGCAGGAACGGGTGGAGGAGGATCAGGTAGCAGCAGTCGCGGTAGAAGGCGGGGTCGGTGCAGCGGGCCTTCAGGTGTCCGACGAGCCCCGGTTCCGTGACCTCCTGATAGGCGTATGGGATCGGCGCGTCGACCAGCGCGGCCCGGCCGCGCTCGACCTGGGCGCAGCACCGGACCACCCACACCGAGCCGATGGTGAGCGCCACCGTCACGGTGAGCTGGCTGAAGACGACGCCGACGAGGACGGCGGCGGTCGCCACCGCGAAGAACGCGCTGCCGGCCACGACGTACCCGGCGAGGTACGCGGTCGCCCGCCACGGGGCGGCGGACACCAACATGCGCAGCGGGTTGTCCTGCCGGGGCGTCCGGCGCGCGGGCAGCAGCGAGGCCCTGAAGGCCGTCACGGGCGGCGCGGACGCGGCCCCGCCCCGGTGCGGGCCCGGACCGCGGGTCGGGTCCGGGGCGGAACTCCCGGACGGGCCCGCGGTCGCCGGCGGGGCGGACGGCCCGCCCGGGGCGGGCCCGGGGAGCGTTCCCGGCGCGGGCCCGAACGGGTCTTTGGCGGCGGCCACCGGGGCCCCCGGCGCGGCACCCGGCGGGTGGGCGGGCGCGGCTTCGAACGGGGCTCCCGGCGCGGCGCCGGCCGGGGAACCGTGCGGAGCCCCCGGCGCTGCCTCGAACGGAGCGTCCGACGCGGCACCGCAGGCGGTTCTCGGGGGCGTCCACGGCGCGGCCGGCCGGGCTTCCGGCGCGGTGCCGGGCAGGGGACCGGGCGGAGTGCGGGGGACGGCGCCGGGCGGCGGTGCTTCGGACGGCGTCATCCCACGCTCCGCAGCAGGGTCTCGATCGACTTGAGGCGGTCGTCGAGCGCGCCCAACTGCCGGTGGAGGGCCTCGTGCCCGGCGCTCGCGTCCTCGGCGAGCTTGCGGTAGGAGGCCATGGCGACGGCGTCGGCGCGGTGCCGCTGGAGCCGGAAGTAGGCGACCACACCGAAGGTGCTGCCACCGGCAATGATCAGGATGATGGCGATCGTGATGACGGCGCCGGTCATGTGGGATTTCCCTTCACGTCACTGTCTGTGCCTTCCGCGTCCGCCGCCACGGCCGCGGTTATCGTCTCGGCGTTCACGCGCAGGTCGAACGGCGCCAGTTCGAAGTACTTCAGCGCCTTGCCGCTCTTCGACAACTCCAGGCTGCCGACCACCAGACCGGCCTTCTCCAGCCGTTCCAGGTGCATGTACAGCAGCGGTCGGGAAATCCCCAGGCGGCGGGCCAGCTCGCTCACGTACGTCCGCCCCCCGGCGACCTCCGCGATGACCCGGAGGCGTTGTGCGTGGCCCACGGCGGCGAGCACGGTCAGCAGCTCCTCGCTCGTCACGGTCCACGCCCTCTCACTGCCGGAAGTATGTAAGTTAAGACTTACACGTGCCTTGAGGGACTGTCAAAGGTCATGCTGGACCTTCTCCTGTCCGGGCAGCGCGAAGGCCCGGCCCCCGGGAGGGGAACCGGGCCTGGTGTGCGACGGACCGTCACATGGCGGACCAGGAACGGAACTGCCGCAGCCCGTACAGGAGCGGGGGGTGGCCGTGCCGCTCGACGATGTGGCGCGCGGTGCCGAACACGGTGACGTGGCTGCCGATCTTCCGGGTCAGGACGACGTCGCAGTCCGCGACGGTGTGCGCGTCCCTGGACAGGTGGGGGCCCGCCATGTCCGGGGTCTGCTCCCAGGGGAGGAGGTCGAAGCGGTGCGGGTTGCCCGAGGCGAAGAGTTCGGCGGCCTCCCGGGCGCCCTCGTGCAGGAGGTTGACCGCGAACGTGCCGCTCTTCACGACCGCCTCCAGCGTGGGGCTGCCGTCGCGGAGGCAGACCAGCAGCGTCGGCGGATCGAGCGACACGCTGCACACCGAGGAGCACGTCATCCCGCGCGGCGCACCCTCGTGGTCGGTGGTGGTCACCACGCAGACACCGGTGGGGAATCCGCTCATCATGGCGCGGAACCCGTCGGGGGTGGCCGGAGCGGACACCGGCGGGGCAGTGGGGGTCGAGGTCCGTGTCGCGGGGTCGGTCATCACGTACCGCTTTCTGTCTCTACGGGAAGCTTGTCGCGGTCGGAGCGGTGGTGCCGGTGAGGCGCTCCGTGTGGTGCAGTACGCGGCCTTCGTCACGGCGGTCGAGCCCGGTTCGGTTCAGTGGCGGGCCGGTCATGGAGGTCGTCACCGGGGCCGACGCCACCGGCGCCGGCACCAGGGGCGCGGACGGGATGCCCGCGCCCGGTCCCGCCCGGAGCACGATGAGCTCGGTCGGGCCCCGGGCGTCCACCGGCATGCCGGTCCGGTCCCGTGGTCCCGCGCGGCAGGCCGTCGGGGCGGGCGCCGGCACAACCGTCGACCGCCCCGCCGGCGCGGCCGGGCACCACGGCCACCATGATCGGCTCGGCGCGGCCGACGTCGGTCAGCGCAGCCGCGTGAAGTAGTCGTAGGCCTTGGGCAGCACCTCGGTCAGCCGCTGCGTCTTCTTCCGGATCTGCTCGAACTCCAGCTGTGCGGCGACGCCGTCGGTCAGGGCCAACGCGGGCGACGGCTTGAGGTCGATGCCGCCCATGCCGAGGAGGACGCACATGTACGAGTACGGCGGCAGTCCGTGGTAGTACGGGTAGACCGTCTCCGAGTCGGGGAGCTGCACCTTCCACTTCTCGATGCGCTCGGCCAGGGAATCGGGGATCTTCCGGGTCTTGGTGTCACGCCAGTACTGCGTGTCGTTCCGCTTGGCCGCCACGTAGTGCAGCACCAGGAATTCCCGTACGCCGTCCATGACGTGGGAGACGGCGCTGTTGTACAGATCGCGGTGCATGGAATTCCAGTCCGCGGACGGGAAGTTCTTCACCAACTGCTCGATGGCGTGGTGGATGAAGAAGATGCCGGTCGACTCCAGCGGCTCGACGAATCCGCTGGACAGGCCGATGGCCACGCAGTTCTTGACCCAGGAATTCCGGCTGCGGCCGATGCGCATGCGGATGTGATTGGCCTCGACGTCGGCGGCGGACGGGCCGACGAATTCCCGCAGAGTGCGCTCGGCCTCTTCCGGGGAGAGGTAGTCCTTCGCGTACACGTACCCGGTGCCGACGCGGCCCGTCAGCGGAATCGTCCAGATCCAGCCGGCGTCCTGGGCGGTCGCCGTCGTGCACGGCAGAATGCCGCGGCGCTCCATGTCCATGGGCACCTGGAGGGCGACCGCGCTGTCATTGGGAAGGGTGTCCTGGTAGGAGACGAACGGCTCCTCCAGGGCCTGGTTCAGCAGCAGCCCGCGGAATCCGGTGCAGTCGATGAACAGGTCGCCGGTGAGGTCGCCGTGCTCGCCCGTGCGCACCCCGGTGATCCAGCCCCGGTCGTCCAGGGAGACCTCGCGGACGTCGTCCACGATGTGCTTGACGCCGCGCTCGACCGAGTACGTCGTCAGGTACTTGGCGAGCAGCGCGGCCTCGAACTGGTAGGCGTAGGGGAACTGCGTCTTGCCCTGGTGCTCGGACATCGTCAGGCCCTGCATCTCGTCCGCGCCCTCGTCGAAGGGCTGGTCGATCAGCGTGCCGTCCAGGTGGCGCGGGCTGAGACCGGCGTCGATGACGGACGCCATCACGAAGCAGTCCTTGTCGAACCGGTCCGTCGGGCCCTGCTTGAGCCACCAGTCGGTGAGCGGGAAGCCGTTGACCGACCGCATCTGCTCGAAGGGGTGGTAGAAGTAGTGCCCCTTCTCGCGCCAGTTCTCGAACCGGACGGCGAGCTTGTACGTGGCGTTGCACGCCGGCATCCAGTCCTTCTCCTTGAGTCCCAAGAACTCGAAGAAGTGGCGGATGTCGCTGAACGTGGCCTCGCCGACGCCGACGGCGCCGATGTTCCCGGATTCCACGAGCGTGATGTCCATGCGGTCGCCGAACGCGGCCTTGAGGTAGGAGGCCGTCATCCAGCCCGCCGTTCCGCCGCCCACGATGACTGCGTTGTTGAGCATTGATTACTCCTGCCGGTAGCTCCACGAGTTCCGGTTCCAGAGGGCCGGACTTCCGGTCGTCGATGGCACCGGCCCGTCCGTGTATTCCCCGGGGTGGCGCCACTGATGAAGAACCCTAGGCAGGCGCGGAAGGGCGGGACAGGTCATTAAGCGTTGGATGAAAATTGCAGGCCGCCATGGTGGTTGTCGCGATGTCAGCACTGTGTCAGCGGGAAGCGGCAACATTGCCGCGCGAATGGTGGCGGGCGTCGTCCGAGCGACGTTCCGCCCGGGGGTGGCAACGGGTCGCCCGCCTATGCAATGGAGTCGTGCATGACACAGCAAGTCCATGTCCCGCCGTTCGCCGTGATTCCCGGCGCCCAGGTGGACCGTGTGCTGTCCGGCAGCGAGAAGGGCACCGTCGACCTGGTGGAAACGGCGTACCGGGTGCACGGCGAGGGCGACACGGTCAACCCGCCCTCGTACTTCCTGCGCTTCCCCGACCGGCCCTCCGCACGCATCATCGCCCTTCCCGCGTCGATCGGCGGCAGTACGCGGGTCGAGGGGCTGAAGTGGATATCCAGCTTCCCGCAGAACGTGGGCCGGGGCGTTCCCCGGGCCTCCGCGGTGCTGGTGCTCAACGACTACGACACGGGTTATCCGTTCGCCTGCCTGGAGAGCTCCATCATCAGCGCGGCGCGCACCGCCGCCTCGGCGGCGCTGGCGGCCGACCGGCTCTCCCGCGGCCGCGCCCGGCCGGCCCGGGTGGGCTTCGTCGGGACCGGGCTCATCGCCCGCCACATCCACACGTACCTGACCCGGACCGGCTGGGAATTCGACGAGGTGGGCGTGCACGACCTGTCCGCCGAACACGCCGCCGGCTTCCGCTCGTACCTGGAGGGCAGCGGCGCCGGCGGCCGGATCACCGTGCACGAGCGCGCCGAGGACCTGGTGCGCTCCAGCGACCTGGTGGTGTTCGCGACCGTCGCCCCGGCCCCGCACGTCACCGACCCGGACTGGTTCGCGCACAACCCGCTCGTCCTCAACGTCTCGCTGCGCGACCTCGCCCCCGAGGTGCTGCTCGCCTCGGCGAACGTGGTCGACGACGTCGAGCACTGCCTGAAGGCCGACACCTCCCCGCACCTGACCGAAAGGCTCACCGGCAGCCGGGACTTCATCGACGGGACGCTGTACGACGTGCTGACCGGACGGGTCCGGATGCCCGCCGACCGGCCCGTGGTCTTCTCCCCGTTCGGGCTCGGCGTCCTCGACCTCGCGGTCGGCAAGCACGTGTACGACACGGTTCGCGCCGACGGGGACCTGCACGTCGTCGAGGGCTTCTTCCACGAGATCGACCGCTACGGGCGCGCCGGCGAGGCCGGCGGCCGTACCTGAGACGGGGGTGGTCGCAGTGACCGTGATCTCCGCGCCGGAGGACTTCCACGTGGACGATCTCTACGTGGACCTCCGGTCGACCCTCGACACGTCGGTCTACCTGAAGTGCGAGGGCTTCAACTTCGCCGGCTCCATCAAGCTCAAGGCGGCGGCGTCGATGATCGCCGACGCCGAGAGGAGGGGGGCGCTCACCGGCAACTCGGTCATCGTGGAGTCCTCGTCGGGGAACCTCGGCGTCGCGCTGAGCATGATCGCAGCCGACAAGGGCTACCGCTTCCTGTGCGTCACGGACACCCGCTGCAACCTGGTCACCCGGCGGCTGATGGAGGCGATGGGCGCCCAGGTGCACATCATCACCGAACCCCATCCGGAGACCGGGTTCCTGGGCGCCAGACTCGACTACGTACGCCAGCTCTGCGCGACCGACGACCGCCACCTGTGGTTGAACCAGCACGCCAACCCCTACAACTGGCTGGCCCACTACCGGACGACGGCCCCCTCCATCGCGGCGCACTTCCCCGACCTCGACGTGCTGTTCGTCGGCGCCGGCACGACGGGCACGCTGATGGGCTGCGCGCGCTACTTCAAGGAGTCCGGCCGCCCGGTGACGGTGGTGGCCGTCGACTCGGTCGGCTCCGTCACCTTCGGCGGGCCGGCGGGGCTGCGGATGATCCCGGGCCTCGGTGCCGGCGTGCGGCCGCAACTGCTCGACGAGTCGTTCGTGGACGACGTGGTGCACGTACCGGAAGTGGAGGCGATCCGGGTCGCCCACCGGCTGGCGACGGTCGGCTTCCTGTTCGGCGGCTCCACGGGGACGGTCGTCGCGGGGGCCTCGGGCTGGCTGGCCGAGCACCGTCCGGACGGGCGGGCCACGGCGGTGGCGATCTCGCCGGACCTGGGGGAGCGGTACCTGGACTCGGTGTACCAGACCAATTGGGTCAGTGACATCTACGGCGCCCACGCGCTGGACCGGGACGCGATCCGGTCCAGCTGACGACCGCCCTCCGCAGGTCGGCACGGCTCCCGGCACCCACCGGTGTCGGGAGCCGTGCCGTCGTGTCCGCCGGGCGACCGGAACCCGGTCGTCGGGACCGCGCCACACGGACACCGATCCAGCCACCGTCCGGACTTACGGTTGACGTACATCACCATCACCTGTCATCTTCGACTTACACCCGTTGGGCGGTGATGACGACCCTGAAGGAGCTGGGACAGTGAAGAAGCAGCCGATCACCGTGAGGGTGGCCAGTTGGAGCGCCTTACACCCGGGGCGTGCGATCGCCGCATGGTTCGCGTTCGTGGTCCTGTGCCTCGCCGTGGGCATCGGGGTCGGCACCAACAGCGCGGTCGCCGAGGACTACCGGGTGGGCGAGTCCGGCCGGGCCGAAGCCATCGCGGCCGAGGCGGGCCTGGAGCGCAAGCCGACCGAGCAGGTCATGTTCAGCGCCGGGTCCGGCGAGCTCGACGAGGCGAAGGCCCGCGAGGCGGCCCGGGACCTCAGCAGCCGGATGAAGGGGCTGCCCGAGGTCCTCGAGGTCGAGGAACCGGTCCTCTCCGAGAACGGCCGGATGCTCATGGTCGAGGTGACCATGAAGGGCCCCAAGCGCGAGGCGATGGAGCACGTCGACCCGCTGCAGGAGCAGACGGCCGCCGTGCAGGAGGCCCACCCCGACCTGGTCGTCGAGGAAACCGGCGACGCCTCGGTCAGCAAGGGCCTCAACAAGCAGCGCAGCGACGACCTCGCCAAGACCGAGATGATCACCTTCCCGATCACCCTGGTCACCCTGCTGATCGTGTTCGGCTCGCTGGTGATGGTCGGCGTCCCGCTGCTGCTGGCGGTCTCCTCGATCGCCGCCGCGGTCGGCCTGTCCATGGTGGTCTCGCACCTGATCCCCGACGCCGGCGTCGGCATGAACGTCATCCTGCTCATCGGCATGGCGGTCGGCGTCGACTACACGCTCTTCTACCTCAAGCGGGAACGCGAGGAACGGGACAAGGCGGCCGGCGGCCTCAGCCCCGAGGCCCTGGTCGGCATCGCCGCGGCGACCGCCGGACGCGCCATCGTCGTCTCCGGCCTCGCGGTGATCGTCTCCAGCGCCACCCTGTTCCTGGCCACCGACATCATCTTCTCCTCGCTGGCCACCGCGACCATCCTCGTCGTCTTCGTCGCGATGGTGAGCTCGGTGACCGCCCTGCCCGGCCTGCTGGTCACGATCGGCCGGCGCGCCGACCGCCGCGCCTCCCGCGCCGCGGCCCGCGGCAAGCGGCTGCGCCAGCGCCGCCCGGAGCGCACCGGCCGGATGTTCACCGCCCTGCTGAACCCGGCACGCAAGCGCCCGATGGCCACCCTGGTCCTGTCCACGCTGGTCATGGTGGGGCTGGCGCTCCCCGCGCTCGGCATGGAGCTGCGCGTACTGAACAAGGACACGCACTCCCGGGCGATCCCCGCGATGCAGACCTACGACAAGCTCAACGACGCCTTCCCGGACCGCCGTTCCGAGCACTGGGTCGTCGTCCGCGCCGAAGGCGACCGGCGGGGCGAGGTCGCCACGGCCCTGGACGCGCTCGCCCAGCGGGCCAAGGGCGACCCGATGTTCTCCAAGAACCCGCCGGCCGTGCAGACGTCGACGGACGGGCGGGTCAGCGTGATGACCCTGGCCGTGCCGCACCGGCTCAGTTCCCCCGAGGCGACCGGTTCCCTGGAGCACCTGCGCCAGGACTACCTGCCGGCCACGCTCGGAAAGGTGCGGGGCGCCGAGTACGGCGTGGACGGGCCGGTCGCGGTCGACGCCGACTACCTCGCCCACCAGGACGACAAGCTGCCGGTCGTCGTCGGGTTCCTCCTGCTGCTGACCTTCCTGATGACCGTGCTGGTCTTCGGCTCGGTGGTCATCGGCCTGGTGGGCGTCCTGCTCAACCTCCTGTCCGTCGGCGCGGCCTTCGGCCTGGTGGTCGTCTTCTTCCAGTGGGGCCTGGCCTCGACCGTCTTCGGGTTCGACGAGAGCGCCACGAGCGCCATCGGCTCGCGGGTGCCCCTGTTCCTCTTCGTGATCCTCTTCGGCCTGTCGATGGACTACCAGGTCTTCGTCGTCAGCCGCATCAAGGAGGCGGCGATGAACGGGGTGCCCACCCGTCAGGCGGTCGTCGAGGGCATCGAGAGGTCGGCCAAGGTCGTGACCAGCGCGGCCATCGTCATGGTCACGGTGTTCGCCAGCTTCATGTTCCTGCACCTGGCCGAGATGAAGCAGATCGGCTTCAGCCTCGCGGTCGCCGTCGTGCTGGACGCCTTCATCATCCGGGTCATGATCCTGCCCTCGGCCCTGATCCTGCTGGGTGACGCGAGCTGGTGGCCCTCGAAGAAGATGCGGCGCGCGCGGAGCGCCGCCGCATCCGGAACCAGTGGTGGCCGGTCGGCCACCACGACCGCCCCGGCGGCTCGTCTCGGCTAGCCGCCGGCCCAGGACGGGCGCCGGACCGGATTCCCCGCCGGTTCGGCGCCCTTTCCCCTTGCCCCCATACCATTTCGGTGCGCGAACGCCACCGAGATGGTATTTCCTCCGGTCGAGTGATGGCTGACAGAATTCCCAGCAGTCGCCGACAGTTACGGGGGTTCAGGACGTGGAGATCAACCTGCTGGGATCGCTCTATCTGAAGCAAGGGCGGGAGCAGTACACCATGGTGTCGAAGCGGGCGAGCGTCGTATTGACGCTGCTGGCGCTCTCGCCCGGGGCGCCGGTCCTCTTCGACCAGATCGCGGACGAGTTGTGGGCGGACCGGTCGATGACCAATGCGCGCAACGCCCTCCAGGCCAACGTCGGACGACTGCGCAAATTCCTGAAGATGGTGACGGGCCTGGACGGCGACTCGCTCGTCCGCACCGTGGGCAGCGGTTACGTGCTCGACGTTCCGGCCAGTGCTGTGGACACGCACAGGTTCGTCGAGTTGGCCGACACGGGCGCCGCACTCGTCCGGTACAACCCGGTCGAGGCCGTCGCGCAGCTCGAATCGGCGCTCCTGCTCTGGCGCGGGCCCGCGCTCCTCGACACGTGCGACGGCCTGCGGTGCCGTGTCCAGGCGGCATATCTGGAGGAGCGCCGGATCACCGCGTACGAGGACCTGACGGCGGCCAGGCTGCGGATCGACGCGGAGCGCGTCCCCCTGGCCGAGTTGCGGCAGTTGGCCCTTGAGCACTCCGGCCGCGAGCGGCTCAGCGAACTGCTGATGCTCGCGCTCTACCGCGACGGCCGACAGGCGGAGGCCCTGGAGGTCTTCCACGGCGCGCGCCGCCGGCTGGCCGACGACCTCGGCCTCGAGCCGGGGCGCGGACTGCACCGCGCGTACCAGGCGATCCTGACCCAGGACGACGTCCTGGGGGAGCCGCGTCAGGCCCTGCTCCACGCGGGACAATAGGACGATCCCCACCCAACGGATTTTTCCCTCCGATACGTGTTCACGCCCCATTATTCGGGGCAAGTTTTATAAACCATCCGTGGCGAGAATGTGGTGGACGCCACCGGGGGGCCCTGTTAACGTGTGAATCATCTTTGGGCGTTTCATGCCGGGATTTCACATGTTGGGCAGCCGGGTGCCACGGGGGCATTGTGAACATAGAGTTGCGCCATGCCAGGATAGTGACCGTCATAGACCAGGTCGGGAGCATATCCAAGGCGGCGTCGGAATTAAGTATTCCGCAATCCAGCCTCACCGCACAGTTGAAACGCATAGAAGATGCGGTGGGCGGCCGGCTTTTCGTCAGATCCTCCTCCGGTGTCGTTCCCACCTCGCTCGGTGAACGGCTCATCCCCATGCTCGCCGAACTCGTCCGGCGTGCCGACATGGTCGTCGTCGAGGCGGCGGCCCACGCCTCCAAGGTGTTCCGGTTCGGTAACTCGGAGTGGACGCCACCGTCCCTGCACAGCGCCCTCCAGTCCTCGCTGCCCCGCACGGAGGTGCAGACCGAGACGCTCAGCCCCACCGCCGCCGTGGACGCGGTGCGCCGCGGCTGGCTCAGCGCGGCGCTGGTGCCGTGCGCGACGCTCATCGAGCCGGGCGACAAGGCCGAACTCGCCCTCGACACCGCCGTCATCGCGCGCGAACCGGTCTGGCTCGCCGTCCCCCAGGGCCATCCGCTGTCCGACGAACCGGCCCTGGAGAGCCGCCACCTCGCCTCCCTCAACTGGGTCCGCTACGCCCAGGACCACTGGTTCCACCCCATCGAGAAGCTGCTGTTCGCCAGGTTCCCGCACCCGGAACCCGAGGTGTTGCACTACGCGGACGGCCACCACGAGGCGATGAACTGGGTACGGGACGCCAACGCGGCCGCCCTGACCACCCCCACCGGCGCCACCCGCGACGTGTCCCTGGTGCCGATCTCCGGCACGGAGAGCACCGAGATGGTGATGATCTGGCGCAGCGGCTCCTTCGGCCGCGCCACCCTGGCCGGACTGGTGGAGACGGTCCGCTGCTACTACAGCGGGTACGCCCGGACGATCCCGCGCTACTGGGCCTGGATGAAGGAGCACCCCGCCGACTTCCCGGAGCTGCACCGCTACCTCAGGACCGCTTGAGGGCCGTCAGTCGGTCATCAGCCCGCTGTCAGGGGGGTTCGCCAGCATCGTCGGCATGACGACAGCGAACCGCGTGGACGCCGACGGCCGCGCCACGATCAAGGAAATCATCTGCGACATCCTGGAGATCGACGCAGACGAGATGACCGACACCAGTCGCTTCAAGGAGGACCACGAAGCGGACTCGATGGGCGCCATCGAGATCCTCTCCCAGCTCGAACGCGCCTTCGGGATCGACATCGACCAGGCCGAACTGGCCCGGATGGTGAACCTCGAAGGCGTCGTCACCGTCGTCGACGAAGCCGTGGTGGCCAAGGCGGCCTCCCGCTAGCCATCGACACCGGACGACGGGAGCGCAACGTGTACGACAACGACCAGCGGCCGCCGCGCCGAGTGGTGATCACCGGGCTCGGCACGATCAGCAGCATCGGACTCGGTGTCGCGGCCTTCCTGGACGGACTGCGGTCCGGACGCAGCGGGGTCAAGCCGATCACGGCCTTCGACACGACCGGTTTCGCGCACGCCAACGGGTGCGAGGTGGACGACTTCGACCCGGCCGAGTGGATCCGGCGGGTCGACCCCGACGAACTGGGGCGGGCCACCCAGTTCTCGGTCGCCGCCGCCCACCTCGCGGTGGCGGACGCGGGCCTGTCCCTGGAGGAGCTCAGGGAGCGCCGGGCGCTGGTCTCCGTCGGTACCACCGACGCGGAGGCCCGCGACCTGGACGCCCTCGTGGACGTACAGCTCAGGGAAGGCCCCGAGCAACTGCCGCCCGGCGTGGTGCGCCGGGCGCAGGCGGGCCGGCTGTCCACCGGCATCGTGCGGGAGCTGGGCCTCACCGACGTCGAGGCCCTCACCATCCCCACCGCCTGCGCGGCCGGCAACTACGCCATCGGCAACGGGTTCGACGCCATCCGCGGCGGCGAGGTGGAGGTCGCGCTGTGCGGCGGCGCCGACGCGGTGTGCCGCAAGACGTTCGCCGGGTTCTACCGGCTCGGCACCATCGCGCCCGAGGTGTGCCAGCCGTTCGACAAGGACCGCAAGGGCCTCCTCACCGGCGAGGGCGCCGGCATCCTGCTGATGGAGAGCCTCGAATCGGCGCGGGCGCGCGGCGCCCGGGTCTATGCCGAGGTGCTCGGGTACGGGCTCAACTGCGACGCCCACCACCCGGTCGCACCCGACCAGGGCAGCCTCGCCCGGTGCATGGAGGTCGCGCACCGCAACGCCGGGGTGAAGCCCGAGGACATCGACTTCATCTCGGCGCACGGCACCGGCACCCGGGCCAACGACGTGACGGAGGCCGGGGCCATCCGGCAGGTCTTCGCCGAGCCCCCGCCGACGGTCTCCATCAAGTCCATGATCGGCCACTCCATGGGCGCGGCCAGCGCCCTCGCCTCCGCCGCCTGCGCGCTGGCCATCACCGAGGGCTTCATCCCGCCCACCATCAACCACCGGGAGACCGACCCGGAGTGCGGCCTGGACTGCGTACCGAACGAGGCGCGGCCCGCCGAACTGAACGTCGTCCAGAACAACGCGCTCGCGTTCGCGGGCAACAACGCCGTGCTGATCCTCGGCCGCTACCGGGAGGCGGAGTGATGTCCCCACTGGTCCTCTCCGCCTGGTCGGCGGTCTCTCCGTACGGGGTCGGCAGCGCGTCCTTCAGCGAAGGGATCACCGCCGGACGCAGCGCCGTCGGGGCGCTGGACCGCACCGCGCACCCCGGGCCCTTCGAGCGCGGCGCCCTGGTCCCGGACTTCTCCGCCGCCGAACACGTCGGCAGGAAGGGCACCCGGACGATGGACCGGGTGACCGCCCTCGCCGTCACCGCGGTCGGCCGGCTGCTGGCGTCCTGCGACGCCGAACCGACCCGGCGGCCCGAGCAGACCGCCCTCGTCCTGGGCACCGGCTCCGGCAGCGTCCAGAGCATCATGGACTTCACCCGCGACTCCTTCGCCGGCGAGCGGCCGTACCACGTCGACCCGGCCCGCCTCCCGAACACCGTGATGAACCGGGCGGCCGGGCAGAGCGCCATCTGGCACGGCATCAAGGGGCCGAACACCACGATCGCGGGCGGCTGGCTCACCGGGTTGCTCGCCCTGAGCTACGCGGTGCGGCTGCACCGCGGCGGGCACTGCGCCAGGGTGCTGTGCGGCGCCGCCGAGGAGTACTCCACCCAGCGGGCCTGGCTCGAATGGCACGGCCGCACCGCCGAGGAGCGGTCGGCACCGCTCGGCGAGGGCAGCGCGGTGTTCCTGCTGGAGACGCCCGAGGACGCGGCGGCAGCCGGACGGTCACCGCTGGCCGGCATCCGGACGACCCGCTTCCGGGCGTTCGGGGAGCAGGGCGAGGCCCGCGCGGCCCTCGCCACCTGCGTACGCGACGCCCTGGAGACGACCGGCGTGGCCGCCGAGGCCGTCCGCCTGGTGGCCCCGCTCGGGGCCGGCGGCGAACTCGCCGCCCTGGAGGAGGCAGGCGTCACCGACGCGCTCGGCGCGACGGACCCCCGCTGGATCCGCTGCCGCCCCCTGCTCGGCGACACCTCCGCCGCCTCCACCAGCCTGCAACTCGCCGCCGTCCTCGCCACCGTCGGCGAGTCGGGCCTGGCCCCCGGCGAAGCCGCCCTGGTCACCGGCGTCGAACGCGACGGCACCGTCGGCTGCGCCCTGATCACGGGCGTGTAGGCCGCACCCCGGCACCACGCCGGCCCCGGTCACACACCGCCCCGGCCGCGTCACGGGGCCCGCAGCGGGGCCGTGAGCGGACCGGGCCGGGGCCCGGCAGTCACCGTCCCCAGCACTCCCAGCCAACGTGGAGGCATCAGCAATGTCCGCAAACGACCGTCCCGTCGCCCTGGTGACCGGAGGCTCCCGGGGGATCGGCCGTCACGTGGTGACCCGGCTCGCCCGGGACGGGTACGACGTGGCGTTCTGCTACCAGTCGAACAAGGAGGCCGCCGACGCCGTGGCCGAAGAGGCCGGCGCGGCCGGGGCACGGGTGTACACGGCGCAGGTCGACGTGGCCCGGCACGACGCCGTGCGCGGCTTCGTGCGCGACGGCGAGAAGGCGCTCGGCCCGCTGCGCACGGTCGTCTCCTGCGCCGGCATCGTCCGCGACAACCCGCTGGTGATGCTCTCCGAGGCCGACTGGGACGCGGTGCTGCGGGTCAACCTCGACGGCACGTACAACGTCTGCAAGGCGGCCGTCTTCGCCATGATGAAGCGCCGTACCGGATCGGTGGTCACCCTGTCCTCCGTCTCCGGCGTGTACGGCAACGCCGCGCAGACGAACTACTCGGCAACCAAGGCCGGGATCATCGGGTTCACCAAGGCGCTGGCCAAGGAGTCCGGCCGCTACGGCATCCGCGCCAACGCCGTCGCCCCCGGCTTCATCGAGACCGACATGCTCTCCGGCCTCGCCGACGACCACGTCGCGAAGATGACCGAACGCATCCCGCTCGGCCGGTTCGGCCGGCCCGAGGAGGTCGCCGACCTGGTCGCCTTCCTGGCCTCGGACCGCGCCTCCTACATCACCGGCCAGGTCCTCGGCGTCGACGGGGGCCTCGTCGTCTGAGTCACCATCCCACGAGGAAAGCGGAACACCGCCATGCCCAAGAAGAACAAGACGCCGCGCTTCTACTTCTCCCTGCGCAGCCCCTACTCCTGGCTCACGCACCGGGAACTGTCCCACCGCCACCCCGAGCTGGTCGACCGGCTCCGCTGGGTGCCGTGCTTCGAACCGGACGCCGAGAGCACCCGCCTCCTCGCCGAGCAGGGCGGCACCTTCCCGTACTCCGAGATGTCCCGCGAGAAGAACCGTTACGTCCTCCAGGACGTGGGCCGGCTCACCAAGGCCCGCGGCATCACCGTGACCTGGCCCGTCGACCGCGAGCCCGTGTGGGAGGTGCCCCACCTCGGCTACCTGGTCGCCGCCCGCGAGGGGCGCGGCCAGGAGTACGTCGCGGCCTGTTACCGGGCCCGCTTCGGCGAGGGCCGCGACATCTGCGACCGCGCCGTCATCGCCGCCATCGGCGTCGGGCTCGGCCTCGACGGGCGGCGGCTCGCCGACGCGAGCGACGACCCCGAGGTGCGCGCCGAGGGCGTGCGCGCCCTGCTCGACGTGTACGAGGACGGCGTCTTCGGGGTGCCGTTCTTCGTGCACGGCTACACCCGCTTCTGGGGCCTGGACCGGTTCGACGCCTTCGTCGAGCACCTCCGCACCAAGGCCCTGCCCGCCACCTCCGTACCGGAACCGGTCGTCGGCGCGGTCGGCCTCGGCCGGTCGGCCGACGACGGGCACGCGGGCGGCTGCGGCTGACCCACCGGGCCGGGGTGGGCGTCAGCTCGCAGTCAGCCCGCTGTCAGCGCGCTCGTCGACGATCGACGGGTGAACTCGATGACCTTCGCTAGGGGATTGGTATGACGACTCACGTCCACACGGCCGGCCTGCCGCTCACCGCCGGGCAGAAGGACATCTGGTTCGACGAGAAGCTGTCCGGTGGCGGTGCCACCTACAACACCGCCATCTACTGGGACATCCGCGGCCCCCTCGACCAGCGGCTCTTCCGCGCCGCGCTGGAACGGCTCGTGGAGGAGTCCGAGTGCCTGCGCGTCCGCTTCGCCGACGTGGACGGCGAGCCCCGGCAGTTCGTCGAGGAGCTCACCGAACTGCCGCTGACCGTCACCGACGTCAGCGGCGCCGACGACCCCGTGGAGGCCGCCCGGGAGGCGATCCGCGCCGACCTCCGCGTCCCGCTCGTGCCGACGGCCGACCCGTACGTGCCGCTGTTCCGGCTGAGCGCGTTCACCCTCGCCGAGGACCGCACGTTCTTCTGCCTCCTCAACCACCACCTCGTCTCCGACGGGTTCAGCTACGTCATCTACTGGCGGCGACTGTCCGCCCTCTACGAGGCGATGCTCGCCGGCACCTCCCTCGACGAGGGCCGCTTCCCGCCGCTGAGCACCCTGATCGACGCCGAGGCCGCCTACGGCGACTCGCCGCGCGCCGAGCGCGACCGCGCCTACTGGGAGGAGCGGTTCGCCGACCGCCCCGAGCCCGTCAGCCTCGCCACCCGCGACGCCGAACCGGCCCAGGCCTTCCGGCGCGAGGAGACCGTCCTGCCGGAGCGGACCACCGACCGGCTGCGCGGCGTCGCCTGGGACGCCCGGGTCACCTGGCAGACCGTCCTGGTCGCCGCGCTCGGTGCCTACACCCGGCGGACGGTCGGCACCGGCGACGTCCTCCTCTCCCTGCCCGTGACCGCCCGGGTCGGCGGCACGATGCAGGGGATACCCGGCATGGTCGTCAACTACGTGCCGCTGCGGCTTTCCGTGACGCCCGGCATGACCCGCGGCGACCTGCTCACCACGACGTACCGAGCCTTCTCCCAGGCGCTCAAGCACCAGCGCCACAGGGTCAGCCGCATCCGCCGCGCCATGGGCCTGTCCAGCGACGACCGGCGGCCGTTCGGCCCGTTCATCAACATGATGCCGCAGGTCGAGAAGTTGGCCATCGGCCCCTGCGACGCCACCCTGTACAACCTTTCCACCGGCCTCGTCGACGACCTGGAGTTCACCGTCGCCGACAAGGGCGCCGACGGCATCGGCATCGACCTCAGCGGCAACGAGTCCCGGTACGGACAGGCCGAGGTGCGCGCCCACCTGCGCCGCTTCACGGACTTCCTCGACCGCTTCGTCACCGTGGCCGCCGACGCGCCCCTGGACGCCCTCGACCTGCTGGCGCCCGGCGAGGCCGAACAGCTCGACGCGGCCCTGACCGGCCCGGTACGCGCCGAGCCCCACCGCGGCGTCGTCGAGCGCGTACGGGACCACGCCGCCGACCGCCCCGGCGCACCGGCCGTCACCGACGACGGCGGCACCCTGACGTACGCGCAGCTCGCCGGCGCCTCCAGCGCCCTGTCCCGCCGCCTCACCGGCGGCACCGGGCCGGTGGCCCTGCTCACCGAACCGGGACGCGACTTCGTCACCGCCGAGCTCGGCGTGCTCGGCTCCGGCCGTGCCTTCGTGCCGCTCGACCCGCGCGCCCCGCTCGCCCGCCTCACCGGCCTGCTCGCCGACAGCGGCGCCACCTGCGTGCTGGCCGACACGACGCACCACGCCCTCGCCCGGCGGGCGGCCGGCACCCTCCCCGTGCTCCTCCTCGACGGCGCCGAGGACCCCGCCGACGACCTCGCCCCCGTCGCGGGCGGGCCGCTGGACCTCGCGTACGTGATCTACACCTCCGGCTCCACGGGCCGGCCCAAGGGCGCCATGGTGCAGCGCGGCGGCATGGTCAACCACCTGCTCGCCAAGGTCGAGGAACTGGGCCTGGACCACACCGACGCGCTCGTCCACAACGCGCCCGTCACCTTCGACGTCACCGTCTGGCAGACCCTGACGGCCCTGCTCGTCGGCGGTCGCGTCCGTGCCGTCCCCCGGGACGCCGCCGCCGACCCGGACGCCCTGTTCGGCGTCATCGCGGACGAGCGCCTCACCGTCCTGGAGGTCGTGCCCTCCCTGCTGCGCGCCACCCTGGACGCCTGGGACACCACCGGGAACGCGCCCGAACTGCCCGCCCTGCGCTGGATGATCTCCAACGGCGAGGCGCTCCCCGCCGACCTGTGCACCCGCTGGTTCGCCCACCACCCGCACATCGCGCTGGCCAACGTCTACGGCCCCACCGAGTGCTCCGACGATGTCACCCACGCCTACGCGCGCACCGCGGCCGACGTGCGGGCCGACGAGCCCTCCATGCCCATCGGCCGGCCGCTGCGCAACACCCGGCTGTACGTCCTCGGCGACGACCTGCGCCCCGTCCCGCAGGGCGTTCCCGGCGAACTGTTCGTCGCGGGCGCGGGCGTCGGCCGCGGCTACCTCGGCGACCCCGGCCGGACGGCCACCACCTTCGTGCCCGACCCGTTCGCCGCCGACGGCACCCGCATGTACCGCACCGGCGACCGGGTGGTGCTCCTCGCCGACGGGCAACTGCTGTTCACCGGGCGCCGCGACCACCAGGTCAAGATCCGGGGCCAGCGCACCGAGTTGGGCGAGGTCGAGTCCGCCCTCCGCGCGCTGCCGACGGTCTCGGACGCCGTGGCCGCCGCCGTCACCGACCCGGCCGGGCACCAAAGGCTGGTCGGCTACGTCGTGACCGACGCCGACGCGGCCGTCGTGCGCGAGCGGCTCGCCGAAGCACTGCCCGAGCACATGGTGCCGTCACTGCTGCTCCCCCTGCCCGAGCTGCCGCTGACCCCGCACGGCAAGGTCGACCGCAAGGCGCTGCCCGCCCCCGACTTCGCCACCGCCCACACCGCGGGCGCGCCCCGCTCCGACGCGGAACGCGTCCTGTGCGAGGTGCTCGCCGAGGTCCTCGGCCTGCCCCGGGTCGGCGTGGACGACAGCTTCTTCGCCCTCGGCGGGGACAGCATCAGCGCCATCCAGGTCGTCAGCCGCGCCCGGAAGGCGGGGCTGACCGTCACCTCCCGGGACGTCTTCCAGCACCGCACCCCCGCCGCCATCGCGGCCGTCGCCCACCTGCCGGGCCGGCGGGCGGAGGCGGTCGTCGAGGACGGCGTCGGCGAGATCCCGCTGACGCCCGTCATCGACCAGTTCCGCGAGGAGGTCTCCCACCTCCCCGCCGCTACCCGCCAGTACGCCCAGTACGTGACCGTCTCCGTCCCCGACGGCGCCGACCCCGCCCGCCTGGAGACCGTCATCGGCGCCCTCCTCGACCGGCACGACGCGCTGCGCATGCGGCTCACCGCGCCCGTGCCGGGCCTGTGGAACCTGGAGGCGCTCCCGCCGGGCGCCGTGGCCGCCTCCGACGTGTTCGGCACGGTCCGGGTGCCGGCCGGCGCCGACCCGGACGCGGTCCTCGCCGAGCAGGTCGAGGCCGCCCGCGCCGAGCTGAGCCCCGAGGACGCCAGGCTGGTGCGGGCCGTGCTCCTCGACGCCGGCCCCGCCGAGCCCCGCAGCCTCCTGCTCGTCATCCACCACCTGGCCGTCGACGGGGTGTCCTGGCGCATCCTGCTCGGTGACCTGGAGGCCGCCTGGCACGCCGTCACCGCGGGACGGGACATCCGCCTCGACCCGGTCCCCACCTCGTACCGGCGCTGGGCACGCACCCTCACCGACCACGCGCGCACCGCCGCGCGCGTCGCCGAACTCCCCCTGTGGAGCGCCCAGTACGACGGCGACGCCGTCGAGCTCGGCGAGCGTCCCCTCGACCCCGCCCGCGACGTCCACGGCACCGCCGGCAAGCTGCGGGTCGAACTGCCCGCCGACCGCACGGCGGCCGTCCTCGGCCGCGTACCCACCGCCTTCCACGCCGAGGTCAACGAGGTCCTGCTCACCGCCCTCGCCCTCGCCCTCACCGACCACGACCGCCGCCGCACCGGCCGGCCCGCGACCCGGGCCCTGGTCGAACTGGAGGGTCACGGCCGCGAACACCTCGGGGACGACACCGACCTGTCCCGCACGGTCGGCTGGTTCACCAGCGTCTTCCCCGTCGGCCTCGACGTCGGTGACCTCGACCGGGCGTCCGCGTGGGACGGCGGCGACGCCTGCGGCACCGCGCTCAAGCGGGTCAAGGAGGCCCTGCGCGCCCTGCCCGACCACGGCTTCGGCCACGGGCTGCTGCGCCACCTCAACCCCCAGACCGCCGGTGCCCTCGCCCGCCGTGCCACCCCCCGCACCGGCTTCAACTACCTGGGCCGCTTCAGCACGGACGCGGGCGGCGACTGGTCCATGCGGGCCGGTGCGTCCGGCCTCACCGCCGCGCCCGACACCCCGCTGCGGCACGTCCTGGAAGTCGTCTCGATGACCGAGGACCGCCCCGAAGGGCCCGTGCTCGTCGCCGAATGGACCTGGGCGGGCGGCCTCCTCGCCGAGGACGACGTCCGGCGCGTCGCCGACGACTGGTTCCGCGCCCTCGACGCCCTCGCCGCGCACGCCGGCCGGCCCGGCGCGGGCGGCCGCACCCCCTCCGAGTTCCCGCTGGTCACCGTCGCCCAAGCGGAGATCGAGGCGTACGAGAACGACACCGACGGGCTCCAGGACATCCTGCCGCTCTCCCCGCTCCAGCGCGGCCTGCTCTTCCAGGCGCAGTTCGACCGGCACGGCACGGACGCCTACACGCTCCAGGTCGTCATGGACGTCGACGGTCCGCTCGACCGGTCCGCGCTGCGCGCCGCCGTCGCCGCCCTCCTCGACCGCCACCCCGGCCTGCGGGCCGCGTTCCGCGAGCGGGACGCCGGCGACCCGGTCCAGCTCGTCCCCGCCGCCGTCGAACCGCCCTGGACCGAGGTCGACCTGACCAGCGTCCCGGCGGCGGACGCCGACGCCGAGGCGAAGCGGCGCACCGACGAGGAGTGGCTGCACCGCTTCGACGTCACCCGCGCCCCGCTGACCCGCTTCACGGTCTACCGGCTCGGTGACGCGCGGCACCGCGTCGTGTGGACCACGCACCACATCCTGGTCGACGGCTGGTCGCTGTCCGCCGTCCTCGCCGAAGAGCTGGTCACCCTCTGGTCCAACGGCGCCGACCCGTCCGCGCTGCCGCCCGTCGCACCCGTACGGGACTATCTGGAATGGTCCGCCGCCCAGGACAAGGAGGCCGCGCGGGAGGCCTGGCAGAAGGAGTTGGCCGGCATCGACGAGCCGACCCGGCTCGGCCCCGCCGACCGGAGCCGCGTCTCCGTCCTGCCCGCGACCCTCTCCGTCGACCTGCCCCAGCCACTGACCGACGCCGTCACCGCCTGGGCCCACGCCAACGACCTGACCGTGAACACCGTCGCGCAGGGCTGCTGGGCCGTCGCCCTCGGGCGGCTCACCGGCCGGCAGGACGTCACGTTCGGCGCCGTGGCCTCCGGACGTCCCGAGGAACTCCCGAACGTCGAGCGGATGGTCGGCGCCTTCATGCACACCCTTCCCGTACGGGTGAAGCTGGACCCGTCGCTGACGCTCGGAGCGATGCTGGCCGACCTCCAGGAACGCCAACTCCGCCTGGAGCGGCACCAGCACCTCGGCCTCGTCGACGTCCAGCAGAGCGCCGGGATCGGCGAGCTGTTCGACACGGTCGTCAGCTTCCACAACTACCCCTCCGGGGTGCTCGACCGCATCGGCGAGCGCATCCCCGGGCTGAGCACGCGCGCCTGGGAGTCCCGGGTCATCGCCGAATACCCGTTCGCCCTGGGGGTGTTCCCCGCCACGCGGACCGGTGAGCCGATGCGCCTGGAGGCCCAGTACCGGCCCGACGTCTTCGACGCCGGCGAGGCCGACGCGGTCCTTGGGAGGTTCGTCCGCGTCCTGGAGACCCTCGCCGTCGCACCGGGCACCACGCTCGGCACCCTCGACGTGCTCGGCACCGACGAGCGCCGCCTGCTGCTCGACGACTGGTCCGGCGCGGCCACCACGGCCGTGGCGGCCACCACGCGGACCACCGACGTCTTCGAGGCGCGCGCCGCCGCCGCGCCGGACAAGGAGGCCGTCGTCCTCGGTGACGAGCGGGTCGGCTACGCGGAGCTCGACGCCCGCGCCAACCGCCTCGCGCGGCTCCTCGCGGACCGGGGCGTGGGTCCCGAGCAGGTCGTCGCCGTGATGCTGCCGCGCACCCCCGAGATGGTGGTGACCGCCCTCGCGGTCCTCAAGGCGGGCGCCGCGTACCTGCCCGTCGACCCCGCCTACCCCGTCGACCGTGTCGCCCACATGCTCGACGACGCCCACCCGGTCGCCCTGCTCACCGACACGGCGACCGCCGGACGCGCGGCCGACCTGGGGGTCGACGCCCTGGTCCTCGACGAACCCGGCACCGCCCAGCGGCTCGCCGCACTGCCCGGCACGGCCCTCACCGACGCCGACCGGGCGGGCCCGCTGCGCCCCGAGCACCCGGCGTACATCATCTACACCTCCGGCTCCACCGGCCGGCCCAAGGGCGTCGTCGTGGCGCACACCGGGCTGCTGGGCATGGTCCACAGCCTCGTCGAGCGCTTCGGACTCGACACCGACACCCGCGTGCTCCAGTTCGCGTCCTTCAGCTTCGACGCCTCCGTCTGGGAGATCATGCTGGCGCTGCTCACCGGCGGCACCCTGGTGATCGCCGACGAGGAGTGCCGCACCCCCGGCGCACCGCTGGTCGACCTGATCAACCGGGCCCGCGTCAACCTCGCCGGCCTGCCGCCCGTCGTCGTCGGCGGACTGCCCGAGGGCAGCACCCTCCCCGCCGACCTGCGGCTGGCCGTGGCGGGCGAGGCCGTCCCCGCCGAGATCGTCGAGCGCTGGTCGGCCCACGTCCGGCTCTACAACGGCTACGGCCCCACCGAAGCCGTCGTCAGCTCCACCGTCAGCGGCCCGCTCACGGGCACCGGACGCCCGCCCATCGGCCGGCCCACCACCGCCCACCGCGCCTACGTCCTGGACCGGCACCTGAGGCCCGCGCCCATCGGGGTCGTCGGGGAGCTCTACGTCGGCGGCGGCCTCGCCCGCGGCTACCTGGCCCGCCCCGGGCTCACCGCCCAGCGGTTCGTGGCCGACCCGTTCGGCCCCGCCGGGGAGCGCATGTACCGCACCGGCGACCTGGTGCGCTGGTTGCCGGACGGCGAACTGGACTACGTCGGCCGCGCCGACGACCAGATCCAGCTCCGCGGCTTCCGCATCGAGCTCGGCGAGATCACCTCGGCGCTGCTGGCGCAGGACGGCATCGAGCAGGCCACCGCGATCGTCCGCGAGGACGAGGCGGGCGACCGCCGCCTGGTGGCCTACGTCGTGGCCGCCGACCCGGCCGCGCTGTCCGACTCCTCGCTCAGCGGCACCCTGCGCGAACGGCTCGCCCGGTTCCTGCCCGACTACATGGTGCCCTCGGCGGTCATCGCCCTGGAGGCGCTGCCGCTCACCCCGCAGGGCAAGCTCGACCGCAAGGCGCTGCCCGCGCCCGACCTCGCCGGAGCGGCGCGCGGCCGGAGCCCGCGCACCCCCGTCGAGGAGATCCTCTGCGGCCTGTTCGCCGACATCCTGTCCGTACCGCACGTCTCCGTCGACGACGACTTCTTCGAGATCGGCGGACACTCGCTGCTGGCGACCCGGCTGATCAGCCGCGCCCGCACCGCCCTCGGAGTGGAGCTGCCGATCCGCGCCCTGTTCGAGGCGCGGACCGCCAGCGCCCTCGCGGCCGTCGTCGAGGCCGCCGCCCACGCCCGGCCGCCCCTGCGGCCCGCGCCGAAGGACACCGAACGCCCCCTGTCCTTCACCCAGCGGCGGCAGTGGTTCCTCAACCGCCGCCAGGAGCGCGCCGACGGCGCGTACAACACGCCGATGGCCTTCCGCCTGACGGGCCGGCTGGACGCCGCCGCCCTCCAGGCCGCCCTGACCGACGTGGCCGAGCGGCACGAGGTCCTGCGGACCGTCATCCCCGACACCGACGGCGTGCCGTCGCTGCGGGTGCTCGACGCGCGCACCGGCGGGCCCGCGCTCAAGGCCCGCACCGTCACCGAGGAGGGGCTGGCCGACGCGCTGGCCGCCGAGGTCGACCGGGGCTTCGACCTCACCGTCGAACCGCCGCTGCGGGCACGGCTGCTGTCCACCGGACCGGACGAGTGCGTGCTGCTGCTGGTCTTCCACCACATCGCGTTCGACGGCTGGTCGATCGTGCCGCTGCTCACCGACGTGTCCACCGCCTACCGGGCCCGGTGCGCCGGGCGCGCCCCGCAGTGGGCGCCGCTGCCGGTGCAGTACGGGGACTTCGCGGTCTGGCAGCGCGAGCTGCTCGGCTCCGAGGACGACCCGGACAGCGTCGTGTCGGGGCAGTTGGCCTTCTGGCGGGACGCGCTCGCGGGCCTGCCGGAGGAGCTGGCCCTGCCCAGGGACTTCCCGCGCCCCGAGGTGGCCGGGTCCGCCGGGGACGTGGTGATGTTCGACCTGGAGCCCGAACTGCACGGCGCGCTGGTCGAGATCGCCCGGCAGACCGGGACGACCGAGTTCATCGTCTTCCAGGCCGCCCTGTCGGCGCTGCTGACCCGGCTGGGCGCCGGCACCGACATCCCGCTGGGCGTCTCGGTCGCCGGACGCACCGACGAAGCGCTCAACGACCTCGTCGGCATGTTCATCAACTCCCTGGTCCTGCGCGGCGACACCAGCGGCGACCCCACCTTCCGCGAGCTGCTCGACCGGCTCCGGGAGACCGACCTCGCCGCCTACTCCCACCAGGACGTGCCGTTCGACCAGGTCGTCGACGCGCTCAAGCCGGCCCGTTCGCTGTCCAGGCACCCGCTGTTCCAGGTCGTGCTGAGCGTGCAGAGCCACGGCGACCAACCGCTGGCGCTGCCCGGCCTCACCGTGAAGCCCGAGTACGTCGGCTCCGACCGGGCCAAGCTCGACCTGGTCATGGAGCTGCTGCCGTGGCCCGGCGAGGACGGCATGCGCGGCCTGTTCAACTACAGCACCGACCTGTTCACCCGGGCCACCGCCGAGCGCATGGTCGCGCAGTTCCAGCAGGTGCTGCGCACGGTGGCGGCCGACCCCGACGTCCGGCTCAGCGGCCTGGAGCTGCTGACCGGCGAGGAGCGGGAGCGGGTGCTGCACACGTGGAACGACGACACCGCCCACGAGGTGCCGCCGATGACGGTGCCCGACCTGTTCGCCGACCGGGTCGGCCGCACCCCGGACGCGCCCGCCGTCGGGACGGGCGCCCACGCCCTGACCTACGCCGACCTCGACGCCCGCTCCCACCGGCTGGCCCGCCACCTGATCGCGTCGGGTGTCGGCCCCGAGCAGGTCGTCGCCGTCGCGGCGCCCCGGCCCGCCGACCGGGCCGTGGCCGTGCTGGCGGTGCTCAAGGCGGGCGCGGCCCACGTACCGCTGGCGGCGGACGAGCCGGCCGGCCGGATCAAGGCGCTGTTCGCCGACGTCCGCCCGGTGTGCGTCCTGACCACGGCGGGCCTCGCGGGCCGGCTCCGCAGCACCGGCGTGACCACCGTGGTCCTCGACGGGCCGGAGGTGCGCGCCGGCTCGGCCGCACCGGTGACCGACGCCGACCGCACGAGCCCGCTGCGGCCCGAGCACGCCGCCTACCTCATCCGGACGGAGGACGCGGCGGGCCGCCCGCGCGGCACCGTGGTGGAGCACCGGGCGGCCGCCGGCCACCTGGCCTGGGCGCTGGAGACCGGACGGGCCGCGTCGGCGCCCGGCCTGCTCGCCCCGCTGCTCGCCGGTACCGGCGCACCGGCCGCGGAGCCGCTGCCGCTGGACTGGGCGACGCCGCCGACGTTCACCCCCGGCCGGGGGGCCCGGAACACCCGGGCGTACGTCCTGGACGAGTGGCTCGCCCCCGTGCCGCCCGGCGTGACCGGCGAGCTGTACGTCGGTGGCCCCCACCTCGCCCGCGGCTACGCGAACCGTCCGGGCGCCACCGCGGAGCGGTTCGTGGCCGACCCGTTCGGCCCGGCGGGCTCGCGGCTCCACCGGACCGGTGTGCGCGCGAAGTGGGACACGGAGGGGAACCTGCTGGCGCCCGACGCGCCCACCGCCCCGGCACCCCGTGCGGACACGTCCGCCGGGACGGCCGAACAGCGACTCAGCCCGGCGGAAGAGGTGCTGTGCGGAATCGTGGCGGACGTGCTGGACGTGGAGTCGTTCGGTGCCGAGGAGAACTTCTTCGAGGCGCGGGGGGCGAGCATGGACAGCATGAAGTCGCTGCGGCTGGTGAGCCTGGCGCGCAAGGCGGGGCTGGAGGTCAGCATCGCGGACGTCTTCGTCCACCAGACGGTCCGCGCCCTGGCGGCCACCCTGTCGGCGAAGCCGCCGACGGCCCCGGCGCCCGCGCCGGAACCGGCCCCCGCCCAGGCGCCCGCCCCCCGCCACAGCACCCGCGCCATGGCGGACGCCATCGACGAGACCGACCGCCTCGGCCACGCCGACCCGTTCGCCCCGGTGCTGTGCATCAAGCCGACCGGCGGTCGCCCGCCCGTCTTCTGCCTGCACAGCGGCGTCGGGTTCGCCCTGTCGTACCTGCCGCTCGCCCGCCACCTCGGCGAGGAGTACCCGCTGTACGGCATCCAGGCGCCCTGCGTCGTCGCCGGCGCGCCGCTGCCCGGCAGCATCGAGGAGATCGCGACCGACTACATCCGGATGATCAAGGAGGTGCGGCCCGAAGGCCCCTACCACCTGCTCGGCTGGTCCTTCGGCGGACTGCTCGCCTACGAGATCGCCGTCCAGCTCCGGCTGGCCGGGGACGAGGTCGGCCTGGTCGCCAACCTGGACGCCTACCCGCGCACCGGTGTCAGCGACGAGCGGGACGAACAGAGCCTGCTCGCCTGGCTCCTGGAGGGCGTCGGGCACCACCGGTCCGAGTTCGGCGACCGCGACCTCGTCGTCGGGGACGTCCTCGACGCGCTGCGGCGCGACGACAGTCCGATGGCCCGCATGGGGGAGCAGCGCATGACCCGCATGGTGGACCTGATGATCCGCCACCAGTCGCTCAACACCCGCTACCGGCCCCGCGACTTCGACGGCACGATGCAGCTCTTCCTCGCCGAGCGGTCGGCGTGGGGCGAGGCCGGCGTCGGCCAGGTGGAGAAGGGCCCCGACAAGGACCGGCTCTGGAAGCCGTACTTCAGCGGCGACCTGCGCGTCCACCGGCTCGCCTGCACCCACGACGACATCCTCGACCCCGGCCCGCTCGCCGAGCTCGGCCCGGTCATCGCCGCCGAACTGGACCGGCTCCACCAGCAGCGGGAAGGACGTGACGGGGCATGACGACCGCGACGTACACCGAGACCGGCCGCCCCGGCGCCCCGGTCGCCCTGCTCACCGAGGTCCTCGCCGTCACCGGCCGCCGGCTGCGCCACCTGGGCCGGGCGCCGGGACGCGTGATCGGCGTGGCGCTCAGCCCGCTCGTGTCGATGGTGATGCTCGGCTACCTCTTCCGGGACGCCATCAGGCTCCCGACGGGCGGCGAGTACGGCGAGTACGTCTTCGCCGGCGGCGCCGTCCAGGTCGCCCTCGCCTGTGTCGGGCCCACCGCGATCTCGGTCGCCATGGACTTCAAGGGGGGACTGGTCGACCGGTTCCGGTCCCTGCCCATCAGCCGGTCCGCGGTGCTCTTCGGGCACACCCTCGCGGACCTGCTGGTGGGGCTCCTCGGGCTGGCCGTGGTCACCGGCGCCGGGCTGCTGCTCGGCTGGCGGACCCGCACCGGGGTCCTGCCGACGCTCGCCGCGTTCGGGCTCATCGTGCTCTTCGTGTACGTGATGCTGTGGCTCGGCGTCCTGCTGGCGACGACGCTGCGCAACGTGGAGACCATCAGCGTCGTCACCCCGTTCATCGTCGTGGTCCTGCCGTTCCTGTCCAACGCCTTCCTCGCCCCGCAGTCCATGCCCGCGCCGATCCGCCCCCTCGCGGAGTGGAACCCGCTCAGCGCCGTCATCGCGGCCTGCCGCGACCTGTGGGGCAACCCGGTGGCGCCGGGGGGCGGCTTCCCCGCCGAGCACCCGGTGGCCGTGGCCGTCGTGACGCTGGGCGCGCTGTTCGCCGTCTGCTCCGCCGTGAGCCTTCGCCGCTACCGCACCGCGGGCTCCTGACCCCGCCGCCTGGAGGAAACCAGCCATGACCACGCAGCAGCCCGCGCCCGCGGGCGCGACCGGCACCCCACCGCCGTCCCCGCTCGGCGCGTACGACCTCACCGACCCGCAGACGTTCCTCGACACCGATCCGCACGTCCTGTGGCGCCGGTTCCGTGCCGAGAGCCCCGTCCACTGGCACGCGACCGACACCCCGGTCCCCGGCTTCTGGGCCGTTTCCAGGTACGCCGACGTCGTCACCCTCTACCGGGACAACCAGCAGTTCACCTCCGAGCAGGGCAACGTGCTGGCCACCCTGCTCCAGGGCGGGGACTCCGCCTCCCGCAAGATGCTCGCCGTCACCGACGGGCCGCGCCACGCCGAGATCCGCAACGTGATGCTCAAGTCGTTCTCGCCGCGCGTCCTGGAACCCGTCGTCGCCGGCGTCCACCGCCGCACCCGGGAACTCGTCGCCCAGGCCCTGGAACGCGGCGAGATGGACTTCGTCACCGACGTCGCCGACCACATCCCGATCAACACGATCGGCGACCTCATGGACGTCCCCGCCGCCGACCGCGAACAGCTCGTCGAGTGGAACACCCAAACCCTGTCCCGGCACAGCTCCGAGGACAGCACGCTGGACGAGGTGGTGGCCCGGAACGAAATCCTGCTCTACTTCTCCGAACTGGCCGCCGAACGTCGCCGCAACCCCGGCGACGACGTCATCAGCGCCCTCGCCACCGCCACCGTCGACGGCGAGCCGCTGTCGGAGGAGGAGGTCGTCTTCAACTGCTACAGCCTCATCCTCGGCGGTGACGAATCGAGCCGCATGTCCTCCATCGGCGGCCTCATCGCGTTCTCCGAGCACCCCGGGGAGTGGCGCAGGCTCAAGGACGGCGAGGTCTCCGTCGACAGCGCCACCGAGGAGGTGCTGCGCTGGACCACCCCCGCCATGCACTTCGGACGCCGCGCCCTCGTCGACGTACCCCTCCGCGACCAGGTGATCCGAGCCGGGGACGTCGTCACCCTGTGGAACAGCTCGGCCAACTTCGACGAGGACGTCTTCGACGACCCGTACCGCTTCGACATCGGCCGCACCCCCAACAAGCACGTGGCGTTCGGGCACGGGCCGCACTTCTGCCTCGGGGCCTTCCTCGGCCGGGTCCACGTGAACGCCATGGTCGACGCGCTGCGCACCATGGTCTCGGGCATCCGGCTCCAGGGCCCGCCGCAGCGCCTCTACTCCAACTTCGTGCACGGGTACAGCGGACTGCCCGTCGCCCTCACCGCCGAACCGGTGACGCCGGCCGCGGCGGGGAAGGTGGCGGGGTGACATGGGGGTGGCCGGCATGCGGGAGGAGAGGCGGACGACGGGCGGCACCACCCTCGCCGTCCTGCACATCGAGGGGCGCGTCGAGTCCTGGGACGCCGGCGCGCTGGGCGAGGTCCGCCACCGGGTGGAGGAGCTGCTGGCCGCGTGCGGCGCGGTGATGCTGCGCGGGCCCGGTGTGGCGGACGCCGACGAGTTCCACCGGGCCGTCACCGTCTTCGGCGACCCGCTGATCGGCAGCTACCGGGGCGGGAACACCCCGCGCGTGACGGTCTCCGACGGCGTGTTCACGTCGACCGAGTACCCGGCGCGCTTCGACATCTCGCTGCACAACGAGCTGTCCTACGCCCACCGCTGGCCCAGCCGGCTGTTCTTCTGCTGCCTGGTGGCGCCGGAGACCGGCGGGGCCACCCCGGTCTGCGACGGCCACGCCCTGCTGGAGGACCTCGACCCGAAGGTCAGGGAGCGCTTCGAGTCGGGGGTCGTCTACCGGCAGCACCTGCACGGCGGGTTGGGGCTCGGCAAGTCGTGGCAGGACACCTTCGAGACCGGCGACCGCGGTGTGGTCGAGGAGTTCCTGGAGGCGTCGGAGGCGGAGTACCGGTGGACCGCCGAGGGCGGCCTGCGCGTCAGCCAGCACCGCCCGGGCATCCGCACGAACCCGCTCAGCGGCCGGGGCGTCTGGTTCAACCAGGCCGACCAGTGGCACCCGTCGAACCTGCCCGGCGACGAGGGCGAGACGCTGCTGTCGCTGATCGACGACGTCGACGACCTGCCGCACTGGGTGACCTACGGCGACGGCACGCCCATCCCGGAGGAGGACCTCGCCGAGGTGCGCGCGGCCGCGCGGCGCAACAGGCTCGTCGAACCGTGGCGGCGCGGCGACATCATGATCGTCGCCAACATGTCGGTGCTGCACGGGCGGGAGGCGTACACGGGACCCCGCAAGGTCGTCGTCTCGATGACGTGACACGCGCCGGTGTCGCGTACGGCGGGCCAGGTCACCGCGACCGGGCCCGCCGTACGGCGTCGTCAGGGGCGGCGGGAGGCGAAGACCGCGTGGCGGCCCGACTCCACCAGGCCGTCGTCCCCGAGGGGGGCGACCGCGAACCCCCGGTCGCGCAGCTCGCCGCACAGCACGTCCAGCCGGCCCTCCGTGGCGGTGCCCGGCTCGTCGTGCACCTCCAGCGCGATCCGCCGGATCAGCGGCCAGTGCGCCTCGTCCACCCCGCGCAGCACCTCGGCCTCGGCCCGCTGGACGTCCACCTTCAGCATGTCGACGCGGTCCACGCCCTCCTCCGCGATCACGTCCGACAGCCGCCGGATCGGGCACACGTACGGCACCTCCCGGAACTGGAACGCCAGCATCTCGTCCAGCAGGTCCACGTCCTCGCCCAGTTCCGCGGCGGCCGGCTTGTCCAGCACCTGGCGCTTGACGAACTCCCGGTCCGCCGCGGTCTCGGCGTGCGAGGAGCGCGCCGACATCGTCGTGTAGCCGGGGTAGAAGGTGAAGTCCGCCTCGCCGTCGGCGTCGGACAGCGCGCACCGGTGGAGCTTCGCCGGCACGCCGTACGCGGCCATGTTCCGCTCCAGCTTCTCGAAGACCGGCGGCAGCGGCTCGAAGGCGTGGATCGTGGCGTCCGGGCACACCGTGCGCACGAACAGCGAGTAGAGCCCGATGTTCGCCCCCACGTCGAAGACCACGGCGTCCGGCGGGAGGGTCATCCCGTCGGGGAGGTAGGCCCGGCGGACGAAGATCTCCTCGTAGAGGAACGCGGTCTCGTGTGCGTTGACGCCGGCGATCCGGCTCGGGTCGATCCCCATGGCGCTCTCCTGACTGGTCGCGGACGTACGGCACGTGCCAGCGTGCCGAAGCGCGCTGACGGCGGGCTGATGCCGGTCACGGCCCGATCACCGCCGCCACCAGGGTTTTTCGCCGGGCCCTTAAGGAGGTGGTCGACCCCTGGCCGCCTCCCTAGGGTCGGTCCTCAACCAACCGGTCGGGGGAGACACGATGAGCGTTCTCGACGAGATCGTCGAAGGAGTGCGTGCCGATCTGGCGGTACGCCGGAAGAAGGTGCCGGAGGCGGCACTGCGCGAACGGGCGACCGCTGCCGGCCCCCCGGTGGACTGCGCCGCCCTGCTGCGCGCGGGGGAGGGACCCGCGGTCATCGCCGAGGTGAAGCGGGCCAGCCCCTCCAGGGGCGCGCTCGCCGAGATCGCCGACCCGGCGGCCCTCGCGGCCGAGTACGCGGCCGGTGGCGCCGCCGCGATCAGCGTCCTGACGGAACGGCGCCGCTTCGGCGGTTCGCTGGACGACCTGGACGCGGTCCGGGCGCGGGTCTCCGTCCCCGTGCTGCGCAAGGACTTCGTCGTCGGGGCCTACCAGCTCTGGGAGGCCCGCGCGCACGGTGCCGACCTGGCGCTGCTGATCGTCGCCGCGCTGGACCAGCCCCGGCTGGCCGACCTCGTGGCGCTGGCCGTGGAGATCGGCTTGACGCCGCTCGTGGAGGTGCACGACGAGGCGGAGGCGGAGCGGGCCGTAGCCGCCGGGGCCCGGGTGGTCGGCGTCAACGCGCGCGACCTGCGGACCCTGGACGTGGACCGGGGGACGTTCGCGCGGGTGGCGCCGTACCTCCCGGGCGGCGTCGTCAAGGTCGCCGAGTCGGGGGTGCGCGGCCCGGTCGATGTCGCCGGGTACGCGATGGCCGGTGCCGACGCGGTCCTGGTCGGCGAAGCCCTCGTCACGGGCCCCGATCCCCGCGCCACGCTCACCGCCCTCCTCACCGCCACCCGCCCGGTCCTCGGCGTGCGCTGACGCCGGGGCGGGCGGCCCGGCGCCGGAACCCCCGCCGGCGGGGGCCCGCGCACCGGGGCGGCCCGCCCCGCCCGCCCACCACCGTCCCCGTACGCGCCCGCCTGCCCCGGTCGGACCGCCGTTCCGGGGCCGAACCCGGCCGGCGGGGGGCCCACCGGCACCCGCACCCGTCCTTCAGCCCGCCACCCCGACCGCCTCCGACCGCTTCGTCGTGAGAGCGGCCCACCGTTCCAGGACCGCGGCCGCCGCACCCGAGTCGATGGATTCGGCGGCCCGTTCGACACCGGCCGCCAGCCGCTCGGTGACCGGGCCGGCGCCCCGCCCGTCCGGCGGGGCGAGCGCCGCGAGGCCCGCCGCGGCGGACAGGAGGACCGCGTCCCTGACCGGGCCGCGTGCACCGGCGAGGACCTCGCGGGCCACGCGGGCGTTGTGGACCCGGTCGCCGCCCCGCAGGGCGCCCGGGCGCGCGAGCGCCATGCCGAGGTCCCGCGGGTCGAACACCTCCGTGCGCACCGCCGAACCGCTCACCGACCAGACCGTGGAGGTCGTGGTGACCGTCAGCTCGTCCATGCCGTCGTCGCCCCGGAACACCAACGCCGAAACTCCTCGCCGCGCCAGCACGCCCGCCAGCAGGGGCGCCAGCCGCGCGTCCGCCACGCCCAGCGCGAGGGCCGCCGGGGAAGCCGGGTTGACCAGCGGCCCCAGCGCGTTGAAGACCGTGCGCACGCCGAGCTCCCGGCGCGGCCCGGCCGCGTGCCGCATGGCCGGGTGGAACTCCGGCGCGAAGCAGAACGTGATGCCGGCCTCCTCCGCCACCTCCGCGACGTCGGCCGGGGGGAGGCTCAGCGCCACGCCCAACTCCTCCAGCACGTCCGCCGATCCGCACGCCGACGACGCGGACCGGTTGCCGTGCTTCACCACCCGCGCCCCGGCCCCGGCCGCCACGACGGCCGACATCGTGGAGACGTTGACGCTGTGGGAACCGTCCCCGCCGGTCCCCACGATGTCCACCGCCGGCCCGGGCACGACGAGCGGTACGGCGTGCCGCCCCATGGCCCGTACCAGGCCCTCGATCTCCTCGACGGTCTCGCCCTTGGCGCGCAGCGCCACCAGCAGCCCGGCCAGCCGCACCGGCCCGGCGGCGCCCGACATCACTTCGTCCATCGCCCAGTCGGTGTCGTCGGCGGACAGGTCCTTGCGCTCCAGCAGCGCGTTCAGCAATTCCGGCCAGCTCGGGGAAACCTGCGATTCGGCGGTCACGCGAATTCTCCTTGGACGGCACCTGAGGGAATTTCTCCGTCCAGTCTCCGCATGACGACGAGCACCCACCAGACCACTGTCCGTCGAGAATTACGGTCCAATTCGAAGGGGGAAGGGCCCATGGCCCTGCACATGGCCGTCGAGGTCGTCAGAGATTCCGGAAAATCCCTGACCGCCCAGATCCAGAGCTTCATCAAGAGGCAGATCTCCGAGGGAATCCTCCATCCCGGCACCCGCCTGCCGTCCAGCCGCAGGCTCGCCCGCGACCTGGACGTCTCGCGCAGCGTCGTCGTGGAGGCGTACGGCCAACTCGTCGCCGAGGGCTACCTGGAGGCCACCCAGGGCGCCGGCACCCGGGTCGTCGCCCACATCGACGCCGCGCCGTCCGTCGTACCGACGCTGCTGGACGAGGGCCATGTGCCCGCCGTCCGCTGGGACCTGCGCACCGGCGGCCGCAACCTGCCGGCCTTCCCGCGCCGCGAATGGCTCGGCTGCTACCAGCGCGCCCTCCAGTCCGCGGCCCCCGCCGACCACGGCTACCCCCCGCTCGCCGGCGAACCGGGCCTGCGCGTCGAACTCGCCCACTACCTCGGCCGGGCGCGCGGCGTGCGCGCGACCGCCGACCAGGTCATGGTCGTCGCCGGGTTCTCGCAGGCGCTGGGACTGCTGTGCACCGTGCTGCGCCAGGACGGCGTCGACGCCATCGGCATCGAGGACCCGGGCCACCCCGGCCAGCGGCGGTTCGTCCGGGAGACCGGGCTGCGCCCCGTGCCCGTCCCGGTCGACGAGGAGGGCATCGACGTCGAGGCGCTCGCCGCGATCGGGGTGCGCGCGGTCCTGGTCACCCCCGCGCACCAGTTCCCCACCGGCGTCGCCCTCTCCGCGCACCGCCGCGAGGCGCTCGTCCGCTGGGCGCGCGACACCGGCGGCCTGGTCGTCGAGGACGACTACGACGGCGGCCTGTGGTACGAGCGCGGCCCGCGCCCCCTCGCCCTCCAGTGCCTCGCCCCCGACCACGTCGTGTACGCGGGCACGGCCAGCAAGTCGCTCGCCCCCGGGCTGCGCCTGGGCTGGCTGGCCGCGCCCCCGGACCTGCTCGCACGGCTGCTGCGCGCCCGCGCCCGCCACGACCTCGGCACCGAGAGCCTCACCCAGTTGGCCTTCGCCGAGCTGCTGCGCAGCGGACTGTTCGACCGCCACCTGCGCCGCCTCAACGCCCGCTGCCGTGACCGCCGCGACACCCTGGAGGAAGCGGTGCGCCGGTTCCTGCCGGGCGCCTCGGTCATCGGCCGGGCGGCGGGCCTGCACGCCTACGTCACGTTGCCCCGCCACACCGACGAGGCGGCGCTCGTGGCCGCGGCGCCGCGCCGCTCGGTCGTGGTGCGCGGCGCCGCCGCCTTCCACGTCCGCCCCCGGTGGGACGCGCCGGCCCTGGTGGTGGGCCACGCGCACCTGCCGCGCTCCGGGGTGACGGAGGCCGTCCGGGCCCTCAGCGAGGCGTGCCGCCTCCGCTGAGGGCCGCCGTCGCGCCCCTGCCGCGGGCCGTCGCCAGGAAGTTCTCCATCATGGTCAGCCCGCCGGTCGTCATGATGCTCTCCGGGTGGAACTGCACGCCCTCGATGGGCAGCGTGCGGTGCCGCAGGCCCATCACATAGCCGTGGTCAACGGCGACGGCCGTGGTCACCAGGGAGTCCGGCAGCGGCTCGGCGACCACCAGCGAGTGGTACCGGGTGGCCTCCAGCGTGTGGCCCAGCCCCGTGAACAGCCCTGCCCCGTCGTGCCGCACCGTACTGGTCCGCCCGTGCATCACCTGGTCGGCCACCTCGATCCGCCCGCCGTGGGCCAGGGCGATCGCCTGGTGGCCCAGGCACACCCCGAGCAGCGGCACCCGCCCGGCGAACCGGTGCACCAGCTCGACGTGGCCGGACTCGGCGGGATGCCCGGGCCCGGGCCCGAGGACCACCGCGTCGGGCCGGGAGGCGGCCAACGCCTCCGGGGAGCGGGTCAGGGACCGCACCACCTCGGTCCGGGCGCCCAGGGTGCGCAGGTACTGGTCGATGATGTGGACGAAGCTGTCGTACGCGTCGATCAGCAGGATCCTCGGCTCGCTCACGGCAGCAGCTCCTCACCGGTCAGCGCCCAGTGGGCGGCCCCCATCTTCGCCAGCGTCTCGCGCCACTCCGCCTCCGGCTCCGACTGGGCCACCATGCCCGCCGAGCTCTGCGTCGAGTACGTCGTCCCGTCGTACTCGACCGTGCGGATGCACAACGCGAACTCGCTCCACCCGCGCACGTCGGCCAGCCCGACCGCCCCCGCGTAGCTCCCGCGCCGCTCCCGCTCCAGGCCGTCGATGATCTCCATGGCCCGCACCTTCGGCGCGCCCGTCATCGTCCCCGCCGGGAACGTCGCGCGTACCGCCCGCCAGGTGTCGACGCCCTCCTCCAGCCGGCCGGACACCGTCGAGACCAAGTGGAAGACGTGGGAGTAGCTCTCCACCGCCATCAGCCGGTCCACCGGCTGGGTGCTGGGCCGGCTCACCCGGCCGATGTCGTTGCGGCACAGGTCGACGAGCATGACGTGCTCGGCCTGCTCCTTGACGCTCTCGCGCATCTCCTTCACGCGCCGCTGGTTCTCCTCCTCGTCCGCGCCGCGCCGTGCGGTCCCCGCGATCGGGCGCATCAGGATCTCGTCGCCCTCGATCCGGAAGAACAGCTCCGGGCTGGCGCCGATCAGCGTGTTGCCCGCCCGGGGCATCAGGTACATGTACGGGGAGGGGTTGCGGGCGCGCAGCCGCCGGTACACGTCGACGGGCGTCAGCGTCGTCGTCACGTCGATGCGGTGGCCGATCTGGATCTGGTAGATGTCACCGACCCTGATGTGCTCCAGACAGGTGTCGGCCCACTCCAAGAACGTCTCGCGGCTGACGCTGTCGCTCACCGACAGCGGGGCGGGCGCCTCGGGAACGGCCGCCCGGCGCCCGTCGGCCCGCTCCCGGGCCGCTTCGCGGGCCATCGCCACGACCGCGCCCACGGTGCCGTCGGCCCGCCGCGGGAACGCGGCGCTCTCGGCGCGCAACAGCCGGACCTCACCCGTCGTCAGGTCGTACCAGACGGTGTCCCGGAACAGCGTGAGCGTGATGTCGGGTCCGTTCGGGGCCTTGGTCCGGGCGGGCAGCGTCTCCATGTGCCAGACCGACTCGTACGCGAACGAGGTCAGGAACCCGAAGGCGTACGACGTGGCGGGGACGTCCGTGTCGACGTCGAACAACCCCTGGGCCCGCGCCAGCAGCTCCCACACCCGGCCGCCGTCACCGGGCAGGCCGAGCCGGTGCCCCGACCCGCCCGGCGCCGCCCCTTCGGGCCGCAGGTCCGCCTCCTCGGCGGCCGGCACCAGGGCTCCCACCACGCCGGGGGCGCCGTCGATCTCGACGTGACCGTCGAACACCCGGATCTCCGCCAGGCGCCCGAACCCGACCACGGCCCACCGGCGGTCGGGTTCGGCGCCGTCCACGCTCTCGAAGAGGAAGACGTCCTCCTCCCCGCGGGCGGCGCGCAGCCGCTCGTACACGTCAAGGGAATCGTGGTGGGGCAATCGGGTCGCGGTGACCCGCACCGCGATGTGTTCCGCTCTTCGCATGGTGAACTCCCCTCGAAAACAGTGCGATCAGCAAAACAGCGGGTGTGGCGGCCGTGCCAGACCAATCAATCGCCTTTCGTGCGGACCACTTGGCCGAGCCCTTGACCCCGTGCGCCGGTTGCACTGAGCTGATCCGTGTTTCCACTCGGCGATCAGAAACAGTGAAGGGAACCGGGAACGATGAATTCACCCACCGAATCCTGGCGGGATTTCCCCGCGGCCCAGCAGCCGCGGTGGCCGAACCGGGCGGAACTGCGCGCCGTGACCGGGTGGCTGTCCGCCGCGCCCCCGCTGGTCCTCGCCGCCGAGTGCGACCTGCTGCGCCGTCGCATGGCGGCGGTCGCCCGGGGGGAGGCGGTCCTCCTCCAGGGCGGTGACTGCGCCGAGACCTTCGAGCGGGTCACCGCCGACGCGATGCGCGGCAAGCTCCGGACCCTGCTCCAGATGGCCGTCGTCCTCACGCACGCCACCGCCCTGCCCGTCGTCAAGATCGGTCGGATGGCGGGCCAGTACGCCAAGCCCCGCTCGTCGCCGGTCGAGAGGCGCGGCGGCACGGAACTGCCCTCCTACCGGGGCGACGCCGTCAACGGCCCGGAGTTCACGGCCGAGGCACGGCGCCCCGACCCGTGGCGCATGCGGCGGATGTACGAGAGCTCCACCATGACCCTCAACCTGGTACGGGCCCTCACCACCGGCGGTTTCGCCGACCTGCGGCAGGTGCACGCCTGGAACCGGGGCTTCGTCGCGGACTCGCGGGTCGGCGAGCGCTACGAGGAGCTCACGGCCGAGATCGGCCGCAGCCTCGCCTTCATGCGGGCGTGCGGCGTGGACACCGGCGAGCTGGGGACGGCCGAGTTCTTCGTCGGCCACGAGGGGCTGCTGCTGGACTACGAATCGGCCCTGACCCGCGCCGAGCCGGACACCGGCCGCGCCTACGCCACCAGCGGCCACCTGTTGTGGATCGGCGAGCGGACCCGCGACCTCGACGGCGCCCACGTCGAGTACTTCTCCCGCGTGCACAACCCCGTCGCCGTCAAGCTCGGCCCGACCACCGCCCCCGACACCGTGCTCGGCCTCGTCGACCGGCTCGATCCGCGGCGCGAACCCGGCCGGCTGACCTTCGTGGTCCGCGCCGGCGCCGACCGCGTCCGTGACGTGCTGCCCGACCTGATCGAGAAGGTCACCGCCGAGGGCGCCCTGGTCTGCTGGGTCAGCGACCCGATGCACGGCAACACCGTCACGGCGCCCAGCGGCCACAAGACCCGCGGCTTCGACACGATCCTCGACGAGGTGCGCGGCTTCGTGGAGGTCCACCGGGAACTGGGCACCCATCCGGGCGGCGTGCACGTCGAACTCACCGGCGACGACGTCACCGAATGCGTCGGGGGCGGCAACCCGGTGCTGCCCGAGAACCTGCACCACCGCTACGAGACGGCCTGCGACCCGCGCCTGAACCACACCCAGTCGCTGGACCTGGCGTTCCTCCTCGCCGAGATGTACCGGGACCGGGCCGGTGCGCTCAGCTCCCGGCCGGCGCCCCGTCGATGACCGCGTAGGGCGGCTCCGCGGCCAGGTAGAAGTGGTCGCCCGGGAGCGTCCGGTACCGGAACGGCCCCCGCGTCCGGTCCCGCCACGCGGCGACGTCCTCGACCCCGACCCGGGGGTCGCGGTCCCCGACCAGCGCGGTGACGGGGCACCGCAGCGGTGTGCTCCTGTTCGACCGGTACGAGGCCAGCATGCGGAAGTCGGCGCCGATGTAGGGCATGACCAGCTTCACGAAGCCCGGGTTGTGCAGCAGTTCGGCGTCCGTGCCGCCCAGTTCCACGAGCGTCTTCACGATCGACTCGTCGTCCCAGGCGGTGGCCGCGTCGGGAGCCGGCCGCAACAGGTGCGGCGCCCGGGCGCCCGAGGCGACGAAGTGCGCCACCCGGACCCCCTCGTCCTCCAGCGCCCCCACCACCTCGTACGCGACGATCGCCCCCATGCTGTGACCGAAGAACACGGTGGGCCGGCCGCCCATCCACGGGTGCAGCGACGCGGCGATGTCACCCGCCATCGCGGCGAGCTCCGTGGCGGGCGGCTCCGCGATGCGTTCGGCACGGCCCGGATAGCACACCGCGTGGACCTCGAACCCCGTGAGCGCCTTGCCCCAGGCCCGGAAGAAGTAGGGCGAGCCGCCGGCATGGGGAAAACAGATCAGCCGCCGGTCTGCGAACGGCCGCGGCTCGACGCACTGTGTCCACATCTTCCTGCCCCCAAGGCCCCGCGTCCTGTGTGTCGCCTCCACGATCCTGAGCGGGACTGACACGCCGCTGACGCGGCCACCCCGCCCCGGCCCGCCGCGTCAGGGGTGTCGACCCCCACCCTGAGCCCTGAGCCCTGAGCACCGGGGCCCGTGGGACCGGGCGCGGTGTTCCCCCGGACCCCGTACCCGGGGCCACCGCCCGGTGGCCGCGGCCTTCCGTCCCGGTCGGGCGCGGGTGAGCGGTCCGCGGGCGCGGTCGGCCCCCGCTGCCGTGACCCGTGCAGCGGGACGACCTCGGGCGTCCCGCGGACCGGGGCGGTCCGACGCCCCCGTCCTGCCGTCCGGTGCTCCGTCCCCACGTGCTCGCGGCCTGGTTCCGGCACCGGGACGGGAGTGCCCCCGGCTCGGCGCGGCCGGCGTCGACATTCGGACGACCCCTGGTGGGAGCGCTCCCAAGGCGGTCGGTCTTCCGCACGGTGTGCGGACGGCCTCCACGGCCCGGTCGGACCGGGCATACGAACCCTCTGAACAGCAGAAACGCTCCGGAGGCGGAGCCGGCGCCCAGCCCCTGCGGCCCCGGCGCCCGACCCCGTGATCGAGCCGAACGCCCGGTCTTTTTCGGACACTTCGACGGCGTCCCGCTGTGGGCGCGGCGTGTTCGGCTGTCTGGGGCGCCCGGCCCGACCCTACGATTGAACAGACCATTGATGGGTAGGCGCAGTCCTTTTGTGCCTGCGTTCGGCAGGCCGCGCCACGACGCGGGCACGCCGATATGGGGGGTAATCCGAGTGCGTAGTTCATCGCGGACCATGGAGGTCGGCGGAGCCGACCCGGAGCGCCGGATACCGGTCGTCGTCCACACCGCGGATCCCATCTCCCGGGCCGGCGCGGTCAGTCAGCTCCGCCAGCACCCGATGGTCGAGCTCCGTGAGGGAACGGAGGTCAGGCCCGGGACCGTGGTGGTCCTGATCGGTGAGACGCCGGACGAGCCCATGCTCACCCAGTTGCGCAGGCTGGTCCGCAGCGAGGGCGCCCGCGCCGTCCTGGTCGTGAGCGCGGTCCGCGAGGCCGAACTCCTCGACGTCATCGAGTGCGGGGTCGGCGCCGTCGTCTGGCGCCACGAAGCGACCGCGCACCGGCTGCTGCAGGCCGTGCTCGCCGCCTCCCGCGGTGACGGCGACCTCCCGGCCGACCTCCTCGGCCGTCTCATGAGCCAGGTGGGGATGCTCCAGCGCTGCGCGGCGGGCCACCCCGGCACCCCCACCTCGGGCCTCGTGGCACGCGAGGTCGACGTCCTGCGGCTGGTCGCGGAGGGCCTGGACACCGGCGAGATCGCGGGCAAGCTCTCCTACTCCGAGCGCACCGTCAAGAACGTCATGCACGGGCTGACCACCCGCCTGCACCTCCGCAACCGCGCCCACGCCGTGGCCTACGCCCTGCGGGAGGGCTACATCTGACCGCGCGGGCAGCCCCCGGGGGCAGGCGCGGAGGTCCGCGCGGCCCCACGGGGCCGCCCCTTCGCCTTCCCCGGAGCGCCTGCGGCAGAGGGCGCGGAGCGGTGAAGAATCGTCAGCACGGGGGACGGCACGTACACGGCGAGGCGGGAGCGCGTTCTGTGATCCATGAGGTGGACGACGTCCTCAAGGGGATGCTCGGTGGCGGCGCACTCGCCGGATCCGGCATCGACGTCTCCCTGGAGGCCCCGACCCGCGACTGGGCCGCCCGGCGCAACGCCCCCGCCATCAACGCCTACTTGTACGACATCCGCGAAGACGTCACCCGCCGCCAGCGCGGCACGATGCCGGTCAGGGACGAACGCGGCGCGGTCCTCAAGCGGCGCCAGCCGCCCCGCTGGTTCCGGCTGTCGTACCTCGTCACCGCCTGGACGAAGCAGCCCCAGGACGAACACCGCCTGCTGTCGGCGGTGCTGGCGACCCTGCTGCCCCGCGAGGTCCTGCCCCCCGAGGAACTGCCCGGCTCGCTGGGCGCGCTGGGGCTGTCCGTCCCCCTCACCGTCGCCGGGATCCAGAGCGAGTCCCGGTCGCTGGCCGAGATCTGGTCCGCGCTCGGCGGCGAACTCAAACCGTCCCTGGACGTGGTGGTGACCGCACCCTTCCCGGCGTTCCCCGAGTACGACGCCGGGCCGCCGGTCACCGAGGGCGCGGCGGTGCGGGTACGCGGAATCGACGGCACTCTGGAAGGCTCGCCGGAGCGGCGGCACCGGCCACCGGCGTCCGGCACCCCCGGCGCCGACGCCGGTCTCCCGGGCACCGGGCGCGCGAGCGGGAAGACGCGGTGATGACGACGTACGCCTCCACCCACCCCGCCGGGTCCGCGCCGGACCGCCCCGCCCTCCACCCGGAGCCGGACCCGGCCGCCGCGCTCCTGACCCGCCTGGCCCGGCTGCGCGAGCGGGTCGCCCGGCTGGTCGAGTTCCGCGGCGCCGGCGATCCCACGGCCACGGACCCCCTGCGCGGCCTGTACCTGTCCGAGGAGGCCGTACGCCACGTACTGGGCTCCGACGTGCGACGACACGGCCCGGAGCGGGACGCCCACGGCGCCTCCCCGGGCTCCCTCGACGCCTCCGCCTCCGCCCCGGACCGGCCGGCACGGCTCGCCGCGCGGCTCGGGCTCGGGGAGCTGGAGACGGAACTGCTGCTCATCGCCCTCGCGCCCGACCTCGACCGGGACTTCGAGCCGCTGTACGCCTACCTCAACGACGACGTCAGCAGGCGCCGCGCCACCATCGGGCTCGCCCTCGACCTCTGCGGCCTCCCCGCGCACCGGCCCCGGGCGCGGGGCCTCTTCCACCCGGCGGCACCGCTGTCCGCCCTCGGGCTGGTCGAGGTCGAGGAGCCCGAACGACCTTTCCTGAGCCGCTCCCTGCGCGTCCCCGACCGGCTCGTCGCCCACCTCCTCGGTGACGACACCCCGGACGCCGCGCTCGCCGGCCGCGTACGCCCGCTCGCGGCTCCCCCCGGCCCGTACGACGAGGAGTTCACCCGCAGGCTCGCCGACCGGCTGGCAGCCGGCCCGCTCACCGTCCACCTGCGTGAACACCGGGAGGGCGACGGGCCCGTCTGGGCCGCGGCGGCGCTGGCGGCGGCCGGTCTCGACGCCCTGCACTACACGCCCGCCCTCACCGCCCCCGGCCCCGACACCGGCGCGGAGCCCTTCGCCGCGCTGCTGCGCGAGGCCCGGTTGCAGGGCCGGGCGCTCGTCGTGTCACCGCTCCCGGCCGAGGCCGGTCCGCTGTTCGGGGCGCTGGCCGCGGACGACGTGCCGGTGCTGTTCACCGGTACCGGACCGTACGACCCCCAGTGGTGTGACCGCGACCCGCTGGTCCTCGACGCACCGAGGCTGCCCGCGGGCGCCGCCGAGGTCTGGGCGGCGGCGCTCGGCGACGCGGCGGGGGACGCCGGGTTCGACCTGGCGGCCACGGTCGCCCCGTACCGCCTCGGCGCGGACCGCGTCCCCCGGGCCGCGCGCGCCGCCCTGGACCTCGCCGCGTTCGACGGCACACCGCTGACCGCCGCCCACGTCCGGCTGGCCGCCCGCCGACAGTCCGCGTCCGGGCTGGAGCGGCACGCCCGCCGGATCCGCCCGGACGTCGGCTGGGAGGACCTCGTCCTGCCCGAGCGGCCCCGCGCCCAACTGCGGGAGCTCGCCCTGCGCGCCCGCCACCGCGACCGGGTCCTCGGGGACTGGCGGCTCAGCGCCGGGGGCGGCCGGGGGCGCGGCGTGCTGGGGCTCTTCGCCGGCGAGTCCGGCACCGGCAAGACGCTCTCCGCGGAGGTCGTCGCCGCCGAACTCGGGCTCGACCTCTACGTGGTCCAACTGTCGTCCGTCGTCGACAAGTACGTGGGCGAGACCGAGAAGAACCTGGAGCGGATCTTCACGGAGGCCGACCGGACCGACGCCGTCCTCCTCTTCGACGAGGCCGACTCCGTCTTCGGCAAGCGTTCCGAGGTCAAGGACGCGCACGACCGCTACGCCAACATGGAGAGCGCCTACCTCCTCCAGCGGCTGGAGTCCTTCGACGGCATCGCCGTGCTCACCACCAACCTGCGGGCCAACATCGACGAGGCGTTCACCCGGCGCCTGGACCTCGTGATCGACTTCCCGTTCCCCGACGCGGAGCAGCGGCTGGCCCTGTGGCGGCACGCCCTCGCACGCGTGCCCTGCGCGGACGGCACCGACGCCGGGGCGTGCGCGCGCGACTTCGAGCTGGCCGGGGGATCGATCCGCAGCGCCGTCGTCACCGCGGCGTACGCCGCCGCGGGCCGCGGCGGGCCGGTCACCACGGCCGACCTGCTGGAGGGCGCCCGCCGCGAGTACCGCAAGACGGGACGCCTGGTGCCGGGCGAGGGCGGCTGGTAGCCGTCCGTCCCCCGCCCCGCCCCGACGGGCGCGTGTCCCGGCCTACTCCACGCGCCACTTCTGGTTCGGCAGCCCGGTGCACGTCCACAGCAGGAGCCGCGTCCCGTTGTCCGTGCCGTGGGCGTCGGCGTCCACGCACTTGTCCGCCTGCGGGTTCACGAGGTCGCCGGCGCCGCTCAGCACGAACTGCTGGGCCGGGTTGCCGCTGCACCGGGCCAGCTGGATGGGCGCCCCGTCGTCACGGGAACCGTTGGCGACGTCCATGCACAGGCCGAGCGCCCGGACCGTGCCGTCGCCCTGGAACTCCCACTTCTGGTTGGCGCTGCCCAAGCAGTCCCAGAGGTGGAGCTTGGTGCCGTCGCGGCCGATGCCGTCCTGCGCGTCCGGCACGTCGATGCAGCGGTTCGAGCCCTGACCGATGATCAGGGAACCGACCACGTCGGGCTCCGGCGGCTGGGGCGCGCCGCCCGAACCGCCCTCGTCCCCTCCGCCCGATGCCGAGCCCGACGTGTCCGGCTCCTCGCCCGCGTCCTGGCTCGGCTGCGGCGGGGGTTCCTCCTCGGGGAGCTCCGACGGGGTGGGGGCCCCCGCCACCGGAGGGCTCGCGGCCGGGGCCGACGGGGTGGGGTTCGGCAGTACGGAGGCACCGGCCTCCACCGGCTTCTCCAGGGCGGCGCTGCGCACTTGGGGCTTGTAGGCGATCCAGAGCATCACGAAGGTGATGAGGAGTGCCAGGAGGAGGCCGAGGAAGGTGGCGAGCCAGCCGGGGAGGAACCCGCGTTGGACGTAGGTGCCCTCGACGTCCAGCGGTGTCACCCCGGACCGCTGCACGGCCAGCGTGTACGGCCGCTGCTGCTTCGAGCCGAACCAGATGATCTCGCGGGGCTTGAGCGTCGCGTTCACGAACGCGGCGCGGCCGGGCTCGATCTGCACGTTGGAGGGGTGGATGTCGTACGAGAGGTCGTCGCCGTTGTCGCTGCCGCTGACCGACGCCGTCAGCTTCGTGTTGCCGAGGTTGTCGATGGCCAGCTTCGGCCGCCCCCGCAGCCGCCCCTTCACGGTCGGCGGCACCAGCTCCGCGCGTACCTCCGTGAACGGCGTGACCGTCAGGTTGCCCTCGGGGACGGTCGTGGCCTCCGGGTGCTCGGTCGGCGTGATGCGCACGGCGTACGGATGCGGTCCGGCCGCCGCGTCGGGCGTCCGCGGCGGCGAGAACGTCAACTCCACCGTGCCCGTGGTGCCGGGGTAGAGGCGCAGGGTCTGCGGCTCCACCGTCGTCCAGGGGGCGACGTCGCCGACGGGCTCGAAGCGGTACTCGTCGACGATGTCCCCGGTGTTGCGCAACCGTACGCGTACGGTCGTCGTGCCACCGGGGTCCACCGTGGCCGACGCGGGTTCCAGAGAAGTCCAAAGGCTCACGTCCGGACGCTAGCCGCGGGGCCGACGCCGGGGCAGGAGCCGCAGGGGTATGGTCGCTGCCCGCAGGGGCAGCGCACCCTGCCCCGCCTTCGCGCGGGCGCCCGCTCCTCACGGGAGGGGACGCGGGGAACGGCTGGTCGAGTGGGTTTCGGTGTTCTCGGTGTTCTCGGTGGCCGTAGGTGGTCTGGGAGCGTGTGACCGGGGCGGGCGTCGGCACCCGCGAGCCGGAGACGTCTCGCGTACCTGAGCGGCCTCATCGTCCATCGTTCCCACACCCGGTGGCCGGGGCCGGGCCGCGCCGTGCCGCCGTCTCGACGCCCCGCAGTCCCTCCGCCGCCCGGTACACCGGTGCTGCCGGCGTTCGCCTGCCCCGTCGGGGAGGTCGGCTCGGGTGCGTGCCCGGAGTCGGTGCGCGGTGGATCTGACGGGCGAGCAGGAGACCGAGCAGGGTGGAGGCGAGAGTCCACCCGGCGAGGACGGTGAGCAGCGTTAACCAAAGAGGCATGGCTGGGAGTCCGTTTCACTGATGGGCATACATTCCACCCGTGTGCCCGGGATGGCGCCGAGTATTTCTGTGACGTGGTTCATGGCGAAGCCTTCCGCAGTAACTCCTTGGCTGCATCTTTCGACTTTTTTGTAAAATTTCTTGATCATTGCTGATTGGATCTTCGATGCTTCGGTGAGGTCTATGTAAATCCGCAACTTCACTCTCCGTGGCTTTGGTTTCCCTGCGTTACCCCGCTGCGGAACTTCCCCCTCCGTGCCCGCGGCGTGCAAATGATGTATCCGCCCGCTAGTGGGGCGGGCTTCTTCTTGCACCTGGGGGGTTCGATGTCTGTCTTACGGGCCGGGCGACGCTGGTCGCATGCGGCGGTCGCGGCGGGGGTGGCCGCGACGATCATGGCATGGGGAATCACACCCGCCACGGCCGCGGCGCCTGGTGAGCTGTCGCAACTGGTGGCGTTGACGGAGTCGGACGCGTGATTTTCGCGAAAACCAGCAAGGGAACGGGCGCGTACACATACGCTGGCGAGCTGGTCCACCAGACCACGGACGAGGGCGAAAGCGTCGACTACGTCCACGGCCGCGCCGACCAGTACGGCATGCCCGTCATCGAACAGGTCAAGCTCACCGCCGGCACTGCATACATCGAGCACGACCCCACCACAGGCCAGCCCCTCGCCCTGCGCACGGCCAACGGCTACGAGGCCTACTACATCGTCGACGGACTGGGAAGCCCAGTCCAGTTCATCAACCAGTCCACCGTCCAATCCACGGTGTACGAATACGACCCCTACGGCGCCGTTCGCACCACCAAGGAAACCGGTACCGCCGCCGCCCAGAATCCCTACCGCTTCGTCGGCGGCACCTACGACCGCACCACCGGATACGTCAAATACGGCCAGCGCTGGTACGACCCCGCTATCGGCCGCTTCACCACCCAAGACCCCCTCACCTTCCTCGCCGACCCCGCACAAGGAAACCGCTACGCCTACGCCGCTGGCGACCCCATCAACAATACTGACCCCACAGGCATGTGGACGGCGTGGGACACGGTGTCGACGGTCTTGACCGGAGTCGCTCTAATCACTGCCATTCCAACCGGAGGGGCCTCTCTCACCGTAGCCGGAGGCATCGGTTTGGCGCTTGCACAGACGAGCTTTGTCGCGGCTGTCAGCTGCGGCGTTTACGACGACAATGCGTGCTGACGCGCGAAACCACTAGATCTGGGGCTCCGCTAAGTAAATAGCGGAGCCCCGGGCGTGCAGATTCAAAGGAGAAGAAATGAAGCGAACGAAGATCCATGCGGCATCTGTTTCACTTCTCGTGCTGTCTGCACTTTCGTTAGTGATTTTTTCGCCAAATGCAATCGATGTCGCGGCTGTTTGGCTTACTGCGCTAATTGTTGCCGTTGTCTCGTTGATCCTTGTTGTTTTCCTCAGGGTGAGTGGGAGGGGCTCGCGTAAGTAAATTTCCAGATTTTATGTCGCGGTCGCTCGCGAGGTGACGCCGAATAACTTGTTGACCATCTCGGCGGCGATATGAGGAAACCTTGCCAACCATCTGTTCTCTCGTGATCGGTCGACTTCCTGTGTTGGCCAGGACGTAGGTGAAGGCATACGAGGAGCAGGTCTTTGCTCGGCCAGTCGTCGCAGTTCAAACTCGTGCCGAATTGTAAGGGTGTGGCTACGGGTGATGAGCTTCGAGAAGTGAGGAAGTGACGTGCGGCCGGGGCGGTGAGCCGAAATCGGATCCCGTCTCGGCTGTATCGGCCGTATCGGCAGAATGTAACCGGGATCGCAAGGATGGGGTCGTGGGCAACAAATCAAAGGTGCGTGTCTTCACACTCGTCGTCGCGGTAGTCACCGTCACGGCATTCGTGCAGGGCGCCGTGGTCGAAGGGGTGGAGAAGGTGCTGCTGTTCAGCATTGGGGCTCTCGGCGCAGCATCACTTGCGATGGGATCCCATGCTTTGTGCGGTTCCAAAAGGAAGCGGGTACGTTAACCCTGTCGGCAGCGCCTTTCCTGTCGTCTGCGACTACGACTCATGAATCAACGCGGAGTTACCAAAGTCATCATCATCGGGTTCGGTATCGGGATCATCGGGATGGTCCTGATCCTGATCGACCGCTTCACTGCCTGACCTCATGGCTGGAGCTGTGCGTGATTACCGAATCGGGCACAGCTCGTCCTGTCTTATTGGCTCACCCTGGCGGCCGTCACGGCCCGCCTCGGCTCTACCGCCCGATCGACCGGGCCGCCCATCGACTGGAGTCGCCGCGCAGGCTCAAGCGCCGACTGGGCTCCAGGATCGCCCGTCCCTGGAGGCGCTCCGGTCCGGATGGGGCCGCGGCCCCGGTCGACCCCTCGCCGGGGCGCAGACCGGGGCCGGGCCGCGAACGGCCCCGTCATGGACCGCTTCGGACGGGCGCGCGTCAGGCCGTCTCGGGCGGGCGGGCGTCGAGCCGGTCCCGGAGGCCGGCCAGAGGGGTGTGCAGGAGCTCCTCGGCCTCGTCGGGGGCGAGGTGGCCGATCAGCGCGTGGCTGGTGAGGCCGTCCACCAGGGCGAGCAGGGTGCGGGCCTCGCGGCGCGCGTCGAGCGGTGCGCCTCCTTCTCCCGTCTGCCGCGCGGCCTCGGCGACCAGGCGGGTGAACAGCGCCTGCAGGTCCGCGTGACCCACCCGTAGTGCCTCGGTGAGCCGCTCGCTGACGGGCGGCCTGGGCGACGAAGGCGAGCCGGACGCGGGCCTCGGCGTGTGCTCCTCACGCAGCAGCGCGACCTCGGCCGCCGAGTGGCCCAGAGCGGTGGCGGCCGGCTGGGCGGGGCTGCCGATCGTCGGGCGGGCCTTCCGGGAGGACCTGTGCCTGGCCGCCGCCCGCAGGATCGAGGAGCGAACGGGGGGAGCCCTCACCCCGGTCGACCCGCACCGGCGAATCGCGGCAGCCGCCCGCTAGATGGTTGAGTCCGATGTCGTTGCTGGTCGTGACCGTGGCGACCACCAACGGCCCCGGTCAGACGCTCCCTGACCGCCTACGGCCACCGAGAACACCGAAATCACTCGGCCGGGCGGTGCCGGTGGGCTGCTAGGCGAACAGCTTGTTGAAGTACATCCTGCCGATCCGCCCCTTGATCTTCTCGCGCACCGGCGCCTTCGCCATCCCCCTGCCCTCGATCGCGTCGTACTTCTCGTCCTTGAGCTCCTCGACGATCGCGTCCAGCAGCCGCTTCTGCGAGCCCTCGGGGTCGACACCGGGTTGGGCGAGGTAGTCGATGAGCGCCTTCCAGGGATCGCGCAGGTTGATCCCCTGTGCCACGGCCTTCTCCCTGACCGACTGGGGCGTGGTGTTGTCGTCGGTGGTGTAGAAGCTGCGCATCTCGCCCGTGAGGCGGTTCTCGTTCACCAGCACGTTGTGGTACTCGACCAGGGCCCGCCTGCCGCCGGACATGTCGACGTCGAACCCGGCCTCGTGCTGCTGGAGGTGGCCCAGCTCGTGTTGGATGGTCTGCGCGACGGTGAAGCCGGGGGACGGATTGCTGTTCGCGACGATGATGCCGTACTGGGGGAAGTACCCGCCGCCGCCGGCGGTCCTGACCGCCTCGGCGGCGGACTGCGCCGGATCGCCGCCGTTCAGCGCGTAGATGCTCAACTGACCGTCCTGGTCGGTCAGGCCGACGCAGTGCCCCGCCGGGTAGGCGGCGAAGGGGGTGTCCGCCCGGACGTCCTCCGGCACCTCCACGATCTTCACGGTCCCGGTGATGCCGAGCGCCTCCCGGGCGCTGTCGATCATTTCCGTGTCCAGGGCGCGCTGCACGGGAGCGTGCCCGTCCGCTTCCGCCGCCCTGCCGCCGCCGCCCCGGTCCTCGGTGGTGGCGCGGGCGCGCTGCACCGGCGGCGCCCCGCTCATCACCCGCCGGGCGGTCTCCTCCGCCTGCCGCTCCGCCCAGTCGGACGGGTCGGAGACCTTCAGGCCCGAGCCGTTGTCGGTGCCGGGGACGGAGCCCTGGCTCTGCTGGCGGTAGTGGTCCAGCTCGTGGGCGAGGGTGTGCTTGTCCTGGCCGTCCCAGACCACGTGCGAGCCCGAGGTGTACGCCTTGGCGCCGATCTCCGTCGCGGACCGCTGGGCGACCGCGTCGGTGTGGACCCGTACGCCGCTGAAGTCGTCGCCGCCGAACCGCGCCTCCATCTCGCTCCTCAGCGGCCCGTCCAGCGGCCGGCCCGGGGAGCGGAGCACCTCGTGCACGGCGGAGCGCTGGACCGCGGGGTCCCGCGCCGCGGACCCGTGCCCGCAGTGCGCGTCGTGTTCGTGGCGCTCCTCGGCGACGGCCCGTGCCACGGCCGCGTTGCCCGCCGCGCGCTGGAGCGCCAGGAGTTGGAGCGCGGGTGTGGTCAACGGCGCCTTCGGGCGGTTCCTGCCCCGGTCACCGGCCTGGTCGGCCCGCTGTTCGTGTGCGCGCACGGTGCTCTCCTCGCTGGTTGGCATCCCAGCGTTACCCGTTCGTGGCGGTCCGCGGGAGAGCCCTGAGGGCAGACCCGGGGGCAGGCCCGCGGGTGGTGCGGCCCGTGCGGGGGTGCCGGGGGCGCGGCGAACTGCCCCTGCGGGCAACGGCGGTGCCCCCGAGCAGGTACCGCAGGACGTTCCGGGTGACGCGCCGTGCGCGGGAGGGTGGAATCCGTCCTGTCGCGTACCCGAGGAGATGCAGAGCATGCCGTCCTACCTGTCGCCCGGCGTGTACGTCGAGGAGGTGGCCAGTGGCTCGCGTCCCATCGAAGGGGTGGGGACCTCGGTAGCGGCCTTCGTGGGGCTCGCGCCCACCGGCCCGCTGAACGCACCGACCCTGGTGACCAACTGGACCCAGTACGTCGCGGCCTTCGGGGACTTCACCGACGGGTACTACCTCGCGCACAGCGTCTACGGCTTCTTCAACAACGGCGGCACGGCCGCCTACGTCGTACGCGTCGGTGGCACGGCCGGGGGAGCGTCCGACGGCGGCCCGGCCCCCGCGGACGGCGACCGGGCGACCGGCTCCGCGGCCCCGGCCGCACTGCCGCCGGGGGAGCCCCGGCAGCTCGGCACCTTCACCGTCAGCGCCGTCGCCCCCGGCTCGCTGAGCGTCGAGGTCGCCGACCCGGAGGGCGACGGCCCGGCCGAGCGGTTCAAGCTGATCGTGAAGGACGGCGACACGGTCGCCGAGACCTTCGACGTGACGGCGAAGAAGGGCGGGCGCAACTACGTCGTCACGCAGGTCAAGGAGCGCTCCCGGCTCATCGCCGTCCAGGAGGCGGTGGCCGCCGCGCAGCTCGCCCGGCCCGACAACCAGACCGTGGCGCTGCCGGCCCCGGCCCCCGCCCCGGCCGCCCCCGCCGTCCCCTCCGGCGCGCCCGCCGCGCACCCGGGCCCCGCCGAGTACCTCGGCGACTCGGCCGACCGCACCGGCTTCGGCGGCCTGGAGGCGGTCGACGAGGTGTCGATGGTCGCCGTGCCCGACCTGATGGCCGCCTACCAGCGCGGTGCGATCGACCTGGAGGCCGTGAAGGCCGTCCAGCTCGGACTGATCGCACACTGCGAACTGATGGGCGACCGGGTCGCCATCATCGACCCGCCGCCCGGCCTGAACGCCCGCCAGGTCATGGTGTGGCGCCAGGAGACCGCCGGCTACGACTCCAAGTACGCCGCCCTCTACTACCCCTGGATCAAGGCGTTCGACCCGGCCACCGGCCAGACCCGGACGATCCCGCCGAGCGGCCACGTCGCCGGCGTCTGGGCCCGCAACGACTTCGAGCGGGGCGTGCACAAGGCCCCCGCGAACGAGGTCGTCCGCGGCGCGGTGGACCTGGAGATCCAGATCACCCGCGGTGAACAGGACCTGCTCAACCCCATCGGGGTCAACTGCATCCGGGCCTTCCCGGGCCGCGGCATCCGCGTCTGGGGCGCGCGGACCCTCTCCTCCGACCCGGCCTGGCGCTACCTGAACGTGCGGCGGTACTTCAACTACCTGGAGGAGTCGATCCTGATCGGCACCCAGTGGGTGGTGTTCGAGCCGAACGACCACGCGCTGTGGGCCCGGATCCGCCGCAACGTCTCGGCCTTCCTGGTCAACGAGTGGCGCAACGGCGCCCTCTTCGGGGCCCGGCCGGAAGAGGCGTACTACGTCAAGTGCGACGAGGAGTCCAACCCGCAGGAGTCGGTCGACCTCGGGCGGGTCATCTGCGAGATCGGCATCGCGCCGGTCAAGCCCGCCGAGTTCGTGATCTTCCGACTGGCCCAGTTCTCCAGCGGCAGCAGCGAGCTGGAGGAGTAGCCCTCCCGCCCCCACCCGCCGTAGGAGTCAAGCCCCCAGCTCGGCCGGCCCCGGATCGGCCGTGAGCCCTTCAGAAGGACAGAGAACAGATGAGCCTCCAGCCGGGTGACGCCCTCACCTCACACAACTTCGGCCTCCAGATCGACGGCGTGATGGTCGAGTACCTCGCCGAGGTCAGCGGCCTCAGCCTCGAACAGGACGTCATCGAGTACCAGCAGGTCTCCGCGCAGGGCAAGCCCGTCACGAAGAAGCTGCCCGGTGTGAAGAAGGCCGGCACGTGCACCGTCGTGCGCGGCATGACGCAGTCGGCGGCCTTCAACCAGTGGATCAACGAGTCGGTGAACGGCGCGATGGCCACGGCGCGGAAGAACGCCACCATCATGGTGATGGACTACCAGAACAACCCGGTCAAGCGGTACAACATGCGCAACGCGTGGTGCAGCAAGATCGACACCAGCACCGTGAAGGCCGGTGAGGCGTCCGCGCTCACCGAGACCGTGACCATCACGTTCGAAGAACTGGTCATCGAGTAATGCGGCGCACTGCTCCCAGGGCGGGCGCGGGCGCGGGTCCGGCCGCGGCGCTCGCGGACGGCCCGCCCGGGACCGGGACGGAGGCGGAGCGGCAGGCCGCCGCCCCGGCTCCCGCCCCGGCGGCCGAGCGGCTGTTGACGGAGTTCGCCTTCGAGCTGCCGCGCGGCTACGTCGACGAGTCCGGCACCGTGCACCGCCACGGGGTCATGCGCCTCGCCACCGCCCGGGACGAGCTGGTGCCGCTGCGCGACATGCGCGTGCAGGAGAACCCGGCCTACCTGTCGGTGGTCCTGCTCGGCCGGGTGATCACCCGGCTCGGCACGCTGCCGCTGGTGCACGACGGGGTGGTGGAGAACATGTTCGCCTCCGACCTGGCGTTCCTGCAGGACTTCTACCGCCAGATCAACGCCGAGGGCCACACCAGGGCGGGTGTCACCTGCCCTCACTGCGAGCAGCCGTTCGAGGTCGAACTCGGCGGGAGCCGCCTGGGGGAATCGTGACGTACGCGACCGACCGTCTCCACGAGGAGATCGCGTACATCGCCTACCACTTCCACTGGAGCCAGGAGGAGATCCTGAACCTCGAACACCGCGACCGCCGCCGGTACGCCGAACAGATCGCGGGACTCGTCGCGCGCGCCTCGGCGAAGGGGTAGGGCGTGGGACTCCTCAGCAGGTTCAGGGACGGCGGCCGGCGGCGACGCGCGGTGGCGGCGGAGGAAGCGGACGCCCCGCCGCAGTCCGGTACGGGCACGGATGCCGGTACGGGTACGGGTACGAACGTCCGTGCCGGTGCCGGTGCCGGATCGGGTGCGGCCCGGCCCGCCGGCTGGTCCGCGCTTCCGCCGATCCAGCGTGTGACCGCGGCGTCGGCGGGACCCGTCGCCGACACCGGGTTCGGCGCCCGGCTCACGACCTGGCAGAGCCCGGCCTTCGCCGGGCCGCTGTCGCACGCCGTGCTCGACGGGGCGCCGGGCGGGCTCGTCCACGGCGTACTCACCGCGGCGGCGCGGCCCGCCTCCGGACTCGAACTGCCCTCGCTCTCCCTGCCCGTGGCAGCACCGCAGGACGCGGACGACACGCCACCCGTGCGGCCCTGGTCCCCGCCGGGCGTCACGGTCACCCCGCTCGCCCCCGCGGCCACGCGCCCGACCGCCCCCGCCGTACAGCGCCGCACGCTGCCAGCCGCGGGCGGGGCCCCGGTACGGCGGAACGGCTCCGGCGCGGGGCCGGGTGCTCCGGCACGGGACGGGGCGAACCCCGTGCCGGCGGCGATGTCGGAGTCGGAGCCCGGAGCGGTGACGGGCCCCGGTGCCCCGGCGCCTGAGGCGGGTCCGGGTGCCCCGGTGCCCGAGGGGGCGGGGGCCGCGTCGGCGGCAGCACCGGCGTCCCTGGCTCCTCGCCCGCAACGGGTCCCCGATGCCGGACCGGCGACGGGAGCGACACGTCGACGGCCCCTGCCCGGCGCGTCCTCGCCCGGCGCGTCCTCGCCCGGCGCGTCCTCGTCCGGCGCGCCGGCGGACGCGACGCCGCCCGCGGGCGGCCCCCCGGCGGCGCCGCAGGCCCCGACCGAACCGGTGCCGGCCGTCCAGCGCGCCTCCGCGGCCCCGGGCTCCGGGCCCTCCCGGACGCGGCCGGTTCCTCCACCGGTACGCGCCCTCGCCCCGGCCCGGGCGCTCACTTCCGCGTTGCCGCCCACGCCCCGGCCCTCCGCGCGGCCCCGGCAGTCGACCCCGGCGGCCGTACCGCTGCGTCGAGTACCCCCGGCACAGGCCCGGCCCACGACGCCCACCGCGGCCTCCCCTGCGGCCGGGTCCCCCCGCCCGCCGCAGGGCCCGGGGGCGGCGGTGGGTTCGGTGCCGGAGCTGCCTCGGCCGGGTGCGGCCGTACCGTCCGTGCCAGGGGCGGAGGTGGGTTCGGTGCCGGAGTCGCTCCGGCCGGGTGCGGTCGTACCGTCCGTGGGACGTCGGCCGGTCACATCGGGGTCGCCGGTGGATTCGGGGCCGTCTCGGCCGGGCGCGGTCGTGCCGTCCGTGCAGCGCCGGCCCGCCGGGCCGGCTGTGGCGCCGGGTGGGGTGGCCGCGTCGCCTCCGCCGGGTGCGGTCGTACCGTCCGTGGGACGCCGACCGGTCACATCGGGGTCGCCGGCGGCTTCGGGGCCGTCTCGGCCGGGGACGGCCGTGTCCTCTGTACAGGGTGGATCGGCCGGGGCGGGCACGGTGCCGGGCGGTATGGTCGCGTCGCCTCCGCCGGGGGTGGCCGGGCCGTCCGTGCAGCGCCGGCCCGCCGGGTCGGGCGCGGCAGTGGGATCCCCGTCCGTGCCGCCCCGCCCGGGGCGGCACGCGCCCTCCGCGCAGAGCCTCCCCGCTGTGGCGTCCACCGCCCCTGCGGCAGGGCGCGGCACCGGCACGAACACGCCCGGGGCGCCCGGCCCGCAGTCGTCTGCCCTCTCGCGACCCGGGGCCACCTCTCCCGCCCCGCGGTCCGACGCCGTGCCTACCGTGCCTGCCGTCCCCGCCGTGTCGCCCACGGGGCCCGGGTCACCGGTCGCGGGAGGCGGCGGTCCCTCCGGCCCCGCTGCCGAGGCCGTACAGCGGCTTTCCGCCGAACCTTCCCGGCCGCGGCCCGGTCTCGGCGCCCCCGTGGCGCGCCGGCTCGCCGGTGACGAACCGGCGCCGACTGCCCGGGAGGCCGGGAACGCCCCCGCACCTCGTCGTAGGGCGACCGGTGACGCCTCCCCGGTCGTGCCCGCGCACTCCCCGGCCTCCGGCCGCGACGGAGGCACCGGCCCGGCCACCCTCGGGCGTCAGGCGCCGAACGTGCAGCGCGTCTCCCCCGCGGTGGCGCAGGAGACCGACCCCCTGTCACCGGTCCCGCCCGGCCGCCCGGCCGCGGGCGGGCCCCGCCGGCGG